>VGNO01000092.1 GCA_016865985.1 Chloroflexota bacterium
CCAAGAGATTACATCTGCAAGCGGCGCTACGCCGGATTTGAGGAGTGCGGTAAGATAGTCAGTATGCAAGGTATATCGTGAAAACTCCCCATATCCAGGAAAGTCAGTTACCCAGTATCCTCCTGTAGCCCCTATCACAATTTTGGCTCCCGGGTCCTCCGAGCGAATAACAGGCACAATCTGCTTAATAAGAGTGCTGTAGGCCTCTACCGATATCCCCCCCCACGGTGTGTTGGTATCGGGCTCATTCAAAATCTCGTAATATGCAATACGCCCCTTGAAATGCTGCACCATAAAACACACAAAATTGCTGTAGCGGTCAATATCTTGCTGTGTCGCGAATCTTGCACTGTCAAGACGATTCTCCCCAAAGCCGACACCCAAATTTAAGATAATCGTAGTCCCATTGTTTGCATATTCTGTGAGTAGATCATCGACGGCTGGGGAAACTGTATACTCACTGGTCTCGGTTTCCACATATTGCCAGTTCAGTGGGTCTCCGGTAAAGGATATGCGTATCCACTTGAATCCAATGGGGTATACTACCGCTGTGTTCTGATAGCCTGGATCATAGCTTCCAAGATCAGCGCCAATGAGATTATTCTCCAATCCTTGTGATTCCCTTGGTCGTAACGGAGTCCCCAACAGTTTGTTTCCCTCTTGCAGGGTCATGGATCTGTAGGAGCCTGATGTGGGCGCTGAGAATTCGCTGGTGTTTCCATCAGGATCAGTGACAGTAACAGTCAGGTGGGGGCCGGTAAAAGCGATGCCCTTGCTGAAAGTAAAGGCGCCGTTGCTATCGGCTACTGTCTGGCCTTCGTAGACGGCCCCTTCATCGTTACTATCAGAAAAGATTTCCACAGTGCAATTTGCACACGTCACACCTGCAAGGCTGCCAGCCTGCAAGTCGAAATCGAATATGATCGGGGCGGCCAGTCTGCTGGGGCTGTTCAGGTTAATTCCCTGCTCGCCGTTATTGTAAATGCTGTTCTTGGTGATCGTGTTGAAGGGTGTCTCATCCCAAAGACTGATTCCTTGCCCGGTGTTGTACGCGATGATATTGTTAGGACCAATGACATTAAAACTGGTGCGGTCCAGGATGATACCAGCGAGATTGTTCCCCAAGTGGTTCTCACCACTCGCATCTGTGCCGATGATATTGTTGGTGACAATATTCCTGCCGTCTGCCACACAACATAAGTACACCCCTGAATCATTCCCGCCAATGATGTTTCCTGTGATCAGGTTATTGTCTGCGCCGTTCGAATGGATTCCATCGCGGGCGTGTCCCCATGCCGTTATACCATCCAGGCGGATGCCAATGAGATTGCCTTGAATGACATTATATGATGTTCCAGAATTCCAAAGTCCAATACCAAAATTGCCGTTGCCGCTCAGTAGATTGCCTTGGCCCAGTTGTCCGGCTCCAATGCTCCGGTCACCGCCGATAATATTGTACTTTGCGCCACCCAATAGTGCGATGCCAGCATCCGAAAAACCGATAATCTGCAGGCCACGGATGGTATTGCTATTGGATGAGATGGAAAGACCGTGTCCGGTAACCTGGCTGCCATCAAGGATGACACCGGCGTTGCTGGCATCAATCGCCAGGTTGCCCTGGGTAATCTCCGGTAAGGCGCTTGCCAGGACGATAGAGGCGGGGGAGTCAGGTGGAAAAATCGCCGGGTCGAAGGTTATTTCGTCGCCGGGCTTTGCATCCAGAATGGCTTGACGTAGACTGCCGGGGCCGGTATCGGCAACGGAGTTGACCACGATGGTTATCCCTGGCGGGAGCGGGGTCGGCGTTGGAGGCCAGGTATCTATGGAAGCGACTCTTGGGGTTTCGGTTGGTAATACGGATGTCGGGGCGATTGTCGATTGGGTGGTAGCGGATGACAGCGGTTCCATAGGAGAGATTTCTGGCTCACAGGCATTCGTGACAGATGAAAGGAAAATCACAAGAATGAGCAGTGCAATGAACTTCTTCATACACACCTCTCCGCTTCCATGTTCACTAACCCAGATATTGACGTAAGCCGCCTAACGAGACTGTCGAAAAATATTTGGTTTGAAAATTGTTCAAAAAAATCTCCCACAACAGGCTAAAAAATTGCCAAAATGTTGTGCGGAACACCAAAAACCAGACGCTTTCTAGCGTTTCTGTCCCACTTTTCAAAAATTATTTTTGAAAAGAGACTTTTTCGACAGTTTCAACGGAATGGCTTACCGGCGGCGAACTGACAGGCGAAGCCGTCCGGTGGAGCCGATGTTAGGCCGGTTTTGACCTATTGCCAGCTAATTGTTTGTTCACAATTATTCCAATCTGGCGAGATCGGAAATTGAAGAAACACAAGCATCCATATCCTTTAGCAGCCCATCCGAGATGGCATAGATCCAACCATGTATGGTTACGGTTTGATTTCTCTGCCACGCTTCTTGAACAATTGTTGTGTTCCCAACATTTATTACTTGTTCGATCACATTCATCTCACAGAGCCGATTGATCCTTTCTTCTTCAGTAGAAAACTGCAATAGTTCGCTGCATCGTCTTTGATAAATATCGCGAATATGACGAAGCCAATTGTCAATCAATCCATGAGGCTGACTTCCCAGGGCAGATTTTATGCCGCCACACCCATAATGACCACAGACAATAATATGCTTGATTTTCAATATATCTACGGCATATTGCAGCACAGAGAGACAATTCATATCGGTATGAATTACGAGATTGGCAACATTGCGATGGACAAAGAGTTCGCCGGGCAGCAAGCCGATGATTTCATTTGCCGGAACGCGGCTATCAGAACAACCAATCCAAAGGAACTCCGGGGCTTGTTGCTGTGCAAGGCTGGAGAAAAAAGAAGGATTAGTTTTGGAAATTTGAGTAGCCCATTTCCGGTTATTCTCAAGGAGAAGAGATAGGGTCTTCATATTTCAGCAAGGAACACATTCTCTATTTGGAAAGGCCTAACGAGACTGTCGAAAAACCCTTTGCGGGAAAAATCCTTGCGAAAATCTCCCACCGCAGGCTCGAAAACCGCCAAAACGGGATACGGGGCGCGGAAAACAAGGCGTTTTTTGATGTTTTCGTCCCACTTTCCAGGAATATTTTTGGGAAAGGGACTTTTTCGACAGTTTCAACGGTTTGGCTCACCGGCAGCGGCAGGGTGTACCAGAATTGTACTTTGATTCTACCAGCGCCGCTTAAAAACGGAGCATACCCACCAGCGGCGCAGCCCTGTCCGGTGGAGCCGATATTAGGCGCCCTCCAGAACCAAGCAGGGATCATTTTCCTAACAACCTATCAACAATCGTCCTAAGTTCCTGATATGTTCTTGGGCCAATTAGTGACTCAACCAGAGTGCCATCCTGTGCAAAGACATATGTCTCCGGGACACCTGTAACATTGAGAGTTGTAGAAATCCGATTACCAAGATCGGGACCGTTGGGATAAGAAACCCCCCAATCGCCCAATGCGGACTGGGCGCTTGTATCAATATCAATATATGTTACACCAAAGACTTCGACACCTTGGTCGTGATAGTTATTCCAGATTTCCTGAAGAAACTGTCCTTGGTCTTTACAGGATTCACTCCACGAAGCCCAAATATGCAGAAGCACAATGCTTCCGTGATAGTCAGATAAAACATATTTCGTACCATCAAATGCTGTGATTTGAAAATCGTCTGTGGACAGGGATAGACTATCCGGCGTATCAACTGTTATAAACGTCTCGAGTATAGGTTTGATGTCTTCGAAATCTTCAACTACGAGTAACCGAGGGTTCAGGAAAATATTTGCAGAAGGTGAACAGTAACCAGTCACTTGAAAGCGAGTGTTATCTTTTCCAATAGAACAGCGCGTTTCGTTTCCACAAAGCTTTGCGTTAATCCAATCTGTATCGTAGAAAGTTACTCCTTGAGCTGCTGGACTGATGACACCCCCAGCCTTTAGCCACACACCAATACTAGATTGGTCATCAACTATTTCCATCCAGCATGATACGTAAGGATCCTCCCCTAGGCAATAACTTCTGAAAGTATGTCCCACAAGCAGGTAGCCTTCTACGGTAACTTTTCTATCTTCGTATTTGCCTTGACAAGCCTCTTCCAGTGCAACGCGTGGCGTGCAACCAGATAGGAGAACAAGGAAGAGCACAAAACCAACACTTCCAAGATCATTGATAGTCAGAAGGCGCTTTTCTGCATAGCGAAGTGCTTCCCGAAGAAAATCCACAATGAGCGACATCCTTTCGTCTCTGGGTGTGTCGGTTTTCATTGCAACCTCCTAAGCCAACAAGAACTCTCGTACTGCCCTAGGTTAGTGTTTTGATGACACTTGCGTTCTAACATCCTTTGGGCGGCTTTGGTATTTATTGTAGATATCCCCTTTTCCGTGCCTCCCAAACCAGATCATCATCGCGATTTACTCCAAACTTGTGAAACAATGATGGTTTTACCTGAAAGATATGACCGTCAGACGCAGAGAGTATCTTGGCAATCTCATCATCTGATAATGCCCTTGCTAACAGCGACAGAACCATTTTCTCCTCTTGGGTTTCCTGGTGACAACGCTCTTCTTTGTCACCCCGGGCGGATGCCCCGCGTCCGGTCACGGCGCAGAACGCCGGTACCGGGATCATTCTGTCACGCCAGGCAATGGTACTCATCAGATCCCTATTTCAGGAGGAGGACCGTATCCAGCGCCAGGTCGAAGCCGGTGGCGAAATCCATGTCTGCCAGGGTGACGCGCAGGGTTCCGCTGGCGGCGATCGCCGCAGGGTCCAGGTCGAACGAGAAAGTCCCCGGCAAGCCCGGGCCGGGCGCGGCGACCGGCACGCCGCTCACGTACACCTCGTTCCCATCCTGGTCGAACACAATGCACAGCAAGTTGTTCCCGGAGGGGGCGATGGTCACGCTGCCGGAAACCGTCACCACGCCGCTCATCACCGTTCCCGAATCGGGCGCGGTGATGGAAACAGCCCGCAGTTGGCCATCGGGGGTGAGCGAAGTACGGCGCAGGCCCAGCAGGTCGCTGCCCATCAGGAAGAATGTCTGCTCGGTCGAGAAGGATGGACAGCAGGCCGGGTCGTCCGCGCTGTGAACGATGGAATCGACGACGATGTTCCCGCCCACGATCGAGAGCGCACGGATCTGCGGCTGGTCGCCGATGAGCGCCATGTCCGCCTGCAGCGGCGCGCCGTCCTGGTTGAGCATGGCCGCGACGAAGAAGAAGATACTCGTTACATAATAGTTCTTGGTGACGATGACCGCCGCATCCTCCACGCCATCACCATTCAGGTCGCCGAAGGCCATCATGTCTTCCAGGTGGATCGAAACATAATCTTCGGACGAGGGGTCCGTGCCCTGCTGGTACTGACCGTCGACCAGGCGGTAGGTATCCTCCGTCCCCCCGTTCGAGAAGCGATATTCGGCGTTCATGAGCCTCGCGGCGGTCAATGGGGGGATGGCCGGCTCGCCAGTGGGCGGCGGGGAGGATGTCGGCGATGCCTGGATTGGCAGGTTGCAGGCAAGAATGCTGGCGGTAAGGACGATCAGGAAAGGCGGGATGCGTTTCATATTTCCTCGCAGCAGGAGTTGCGCCCTGGCAGGCGGCGCAGGCGGAACCCGCTGAAATCATTATAGCATTCCTGTCAAGCGCCGCGCCAGGTTGCGCCAAATGTTCCATCCAACCTACATTACCAGGATGCGGATACGTCATTCTTGTCCGGCGCCAGATGTTGGAAATGGTTGATATATAATCAGGCCGGAGGTTGCCATGGAGCAATTCAACCGCATCACCTTTGACACGAACCTGATGGGCGGAAGGGCCTGCATCCGCGGCCTGCGGGTTACCGTCGCGCTGGTGCTCAACCTGGTTGCCAACGGGATGACCGCCGAACAGATCGTCGCAGAATATCCCTACCTTGAAGTGGAGGATGTTCGGCAGGCCTTGCATTATGCTGCCTGGCTGGCAGATGAGAGTATTCAAACCCTGGAGCCAGTCACGGCATGAAATTCCCGGCGGATATGGGCATCTCGCCGCGGGTTGTGGCTGCGTTGAGAAAGCAGGAGCACAATGCCGTCCACTTGCAGGAACAGGGTTTGGGACGCCTCCCGGACATAAAAATCATCGTCAAGGCAAAAGAAGAAAGGCGCATCTTACTTACCCATGATCTGGATTTTGGCGAGTTGCTGGCTGCTGGCGGCGACAGCCTGCCTAGCGTGACTATTTTCCGTTTGAAAGATATGCGCGCAGAGAATGTTCTCTGGCATCTACGTAACGTGATTGCACAACACTCCGAGTCTCTGGCCAAGGGGGCAGTGTGTAGCGTCACCGAACGCAGAGTACGTATCCGACCATTACCGATCTGATCCATCTTAATCACAAGTCCCCGCCATGATGACGGGGACTTTGGATTCCTGGGAGACCGGTTCTGCAGCTCGAGGGCTCGTCTTATACTACTTCACCAAATTCCTCAGCACGGTCTGCAGGATGCCGCCGTTGCGGTAATAATTGACCTCGACCGGGGTGTTAAGCAGCGCCCTGGCCTGGAATTCGATCAACTTTCCATCCGGTCTCCTGGCCTTCACGGTCAGCAGGCTGTGCGGCGGCAGGTCGTCGCGCAGGCCAATGATGTCGAAGAGTTCATCGCCCCTCAGGCCGAGC
The DNA here is from genome assembly GCA_016865985.1 of Chloroflexota bacterium. Taxonomy (GTDB): domain Bacteria; phylum Chloroflexota; class Anaerolineae; order Anaerolineales; family Villigracilaceae; genus VGNO01. The sequence continues at coordinate 6,673 of VGNO01000092.1, forward strand.
GACTCGGCGTTCTGTCCCGGCGGGAACTGGAGCGGCAGGATGCCCATTCCCACCAGGTTGGAACGGTGGATGCGCTCGAACGACTCGGCGAGCACAGCCTTCACGCCTTGCAGCATCGGTCCCTTCGCCGCCCAGTCGCGGCTGGAGCCGGCGCCGTATTCCCTGCCGGCGATGACGATACAGGGGATGCCGGCTTCCATGTACTTCATGGCGGCGTCGAAGATCGGAAGTTCCCGACCATGGACGGTGGATGATGGACGGTGGTCCGTGGTCGATGGTCCATTTTCGAAGAATTTCGTCCAGTTCCCCTCCTTCGGCGCCACAAGCAGGTTCTTGAGCCGGATATTGGCGAAGGCGCCGCGCGCCATCACCCGGTCGTTGCCGCGCCGCGAGCCGTAGGAGTTGAAATCGCGCGGCTGGACGCCCTGCTCCTGGAGCAGGCGCCCGGCCGGGCTATCGGCGGCGATGTTGCCCGCCGGGGAGATGTGGTCGGTGGTGATCGAGTCGCCGAACAGGCCGAGGCAGCGCGCCCCGCGGATGTCCGCCACGTGCGGCGGCTCCAGCGATAGTTCCTGGAAATAGGGCGGGTGATGGATATAGGTGGAAGCCTCGTCCCATTCGTACAACTCCCCGCCGGAGACCGCGATCCCCTGCCACATCTCGGAGCCTTCGAACACATCGGCATAACGTTCGACGAACATCTCCCGCCCCAGGCAGGCGGCGACCGTCCCGGCCACTTCCTGCGCCGAGGGCCAGATATCGCGGAAGTAGACCGGCGCGCCGTCGCTGCCCGTGCCGAGCGGCTCCTGTTCGAGGTCGATGTCCACCGTCCCAGCCAGGGCGTAGGCCACCACCAGCGGCGGGGAGGCCAGGTAGTTGGCCTTGACCAGCGGGTGGACGCGCCCCTCGAAGTTGCGGTTGCCGGAGATGACCGCCGCCGCCACCAGGTCGGACCCGGAGATGGCCTTGGCCACCTCGCCGGGGAGCGGCCCGCTGTTGCCGATGCAGGTGGTGCAGCCGTAACCGACGACGTTGAAACCCAGTTTCGCCAGCGGTTCGGCCAGCCCGGCGGCTTTCAGGTAATCGGTCACGACCCGCGAGCCGGGCGCCAGGCTGGTCTTGACCTGCGGCCGGACGGCCAGCCCCTTCTCGATCGCTTTTTTGGCGACCAGTCCTGCCGCCACCATCACCGAAGGATTGGAGGTGTTGGTGCAGGAGGTGATGGCGGCAATCACCACCGCCCCGTGCCCGATCTCATACGAGCCGCCGTTGACCCCCACCTCTGCCTTCCGGCCCAGGGATTCCTGCGGCAATTCGTAGCCGCGTTCCTTGACCGGTGCGGCGAGGGCCTTCTGGAAGACTGCTTTCATATCAGGGAGCGGCACACGGTCCTGCGGGCGTTTGGGCCCGGCCAGGGAGGGCGACACCGTCCCCAGGTCCAGTTCGAGGGTGTCGGTGAACGCCGGTTCCGGGGTGGATGCGTCCCGGAACAGTCCCTGCGCCCGGCAGTACGCTTCCACCAATTCGACCTGCTCCTCCGGGCGACCGGTCAGGCGCAAATAGCGCAGGGTCTCGGCGTCGACCGGGAAGAAGCCCATTGTCGCGCCGTATTCAGGCGCCATGTTGGCGATGGTGGCGCGGTCGGGCAGGGACATATTGTCCAGCCCGGGCCCGAAGAACTCGACGAACTTGTCCACCACGCCCTTATTGCGAAGCATCTGGGTGACGGTCAGCACCAGGTCGGTGGCAGTCACGCCCTCGCGCAGTTTTCCTGTCAGTTTGAAACCGATCACGTCGGGCAGGAGCATATCCATCGGCTGGCCGAGCATCACGGCTTCGGCCTCGATGCCGCCCACGCCCCAGCCAGCCACGCCCAGGCCGTTGACCATCGTGGTATGCGAGTCGGCGCCTACCAGCGTGTCGGGGAAGGCGACCAAACCTCCCGAAGACCTGTCCTGAGACGAAGCCGAAGGATCCGAACCTTCGGGAGGTTCCTGTTTTATCGCCACCACATCCGCCAGGTATTCCAGGTTGACCTGGTGCACGATGCCGGTCATCGGCGGGACGACGCGGAAATTATCGAAGGCCTTCTGGCCCCACTTGAGGAACTCGTAGCGTTCACGGTTGCGCTGGAACTCCATTTCAGTGTTGCGCTGGAGGGCGTCGGCGGTGGCGAAGAAGTCCACCTGCACCGAATGGTCCACCACCAGGTCGACCGGCACGAGCGGGTTGATGCGCTTCGGGTCGCCGCCCAGGCGCGCCACGGCGGCGCGCATCGCCGCCAGGTCCACGATGGCCGGGACGCCGGTAAAATCCTGCATCACGACCCGCGCCGGCAGGAAGGGGATTCCAACCCTCGCCCCTGCTCCATTCTGTTGTGGCAGGGGGGAAGGAGTCCATTTTGCGATATTCTCCACATCCTGCTGTGTGATCTCTTTCCCGTTGCACTGGCGCAGGGCGGCCTCTAGCAGGATGCGGATGGAGAAGGGAAGTTTTGCAAGATCGAACCGGTAAAGTTCCTCCAGGGCCGGGAGGCGATAATAAGTGAATTCCCGTTTGCCGACTTTCAGGATTTCACGGGCATCGAAAAGATCCTTCATGTCAACTCCTTTAGACGAAAACACCCTTGTGTTATGCGCCTGTGTAGAATAATCACATTTGCATAAAAGACACAAAGGTGCGCCTTGGTTGTCCTTTATGGGTGGTTATTTTAACTCTTTTTCGAGTTTTTCTACAAGATTCATCCGTTCTTCATCCGGCAGGAAGGATGCCTGCGCCGAGGCCAGGATGCAGCGTTTGAGGTCCTCCACTCCCATGCCCAGGCCTTCGGAAGCCTGGCGGTACTCATCGCTGAGAGTGATCTGTGAAATGCTGGGGTCGTCGGTGTCGAGGGTCACGTTCAGTCCCTGGTCGAACATCTTCATCAGGGGATGCGACTGGAGCGACGGCACGACGCCGGTCTGGTAGTTGCTGGTGACGCACACTTCGAAGGGGGTCCTGCGTTCGCGGGCGATGGCGACCACCGCTTCGCTTTCCAGGACGCGCACGCCGTGGCCGATGCGTTCGGCGTTCAGGTCCACCAGCGCCTCGCGCACGCTCCCGGCCCCGGCCCACTCCCCGGCGTGGACCGTCAACCGCAGGCCGGCCTGGCGCGCCTCGCGGAAGATGCCGATGAACGGCCGCCCGTCGAACTCGGCCTCGTTCCCGGCCAGGTCCAGCCCGACGATGCACTTGCGGGCACGGTCGGCGGCCAGCCAGGCCACCTGTTCGGCCAGCGCCGGGTCCTCGTGGCGGTTGACCGAGGCGATCAGGCGCACGATGATGCCGAATTCCCTGGCCGCCGCCTGGGAACTCTCGCACACCCACTCGACCACCTCGTCCATTGGGAAGCGCTCGGCACGGCTCAAAGCCACCGGCGTGAAACGCATCTCCAGGTAGCGGACATTGTCGCGGGCGGCGTCCTCCACCGCCTCGCGCGTTACGCGGTGGATGACCTCCGGCGAGCGGTAGAACATGCGCAGGGTGGCGAACTTGGCCAGGAAGTTCTGGTAGGTGAAGGGTTCATCGTTCTGCACCTGCACCAACTGGCCCAGGCGGGTGGTGTTGATGGGGACGGTGATCTGGTGGGCGCGGGCGATATCCAGCATCGTCTCCAGCCGCAGCGACCCTTCCAGGTGGCGGTGCAGTTCGACTTTGGGCAGGGAATGGAAAAAATCTTTCACGCAACTTCCTAATGCCGGTGGCGCTTGCGTTTCTTGTCCTTTTCCGGTTTGGAAGCCGGCGGCCTGGGATCCGGCGCCGGTTGGGCCGCTACTGGCCGCTGGTTGACGGCGAC
>VGNO01000093.1 GCA_016865985.1 Chloroflexota bacterium
TATGCATTGCGCACACCGCTGCGGCCGGCCTCCAGTTCACCGACGCACGCCAGGATCCCATGCAAGAGGTCGATCGGTTCGAAACCGGTCACCACAATGGGGATTTTGTACTTCTCTGCCAGCGGCTCGTACTCCCAAAAACCCATCACGGTGCAAACGTGCCCCGCAGCCAGGAATCCATCCACCCGTACTTCGGGAGATTCCATCAAGGCGCTGATCGCCGCCGGGACGGTGACATGCGAGACCAGCGCCGTGAAGTTTTCCAAACCCTCGTTCCTTGCCTGTAATACGGCCATGGCATTGGCCGGGGCGGTCGTCTCGAAGCCGATGGCGAAAAAGACCACCGTCCTGGCAGGGTTTTTCCGGGCAATTTCCAGGGCGTCGAGCGGCGAGTAGACGATGCGGATGTCGCCCCCGGCTGCTTTGACGGCGAACAGGTCGCGGGTCGAGCCCGGGACGCGCAGCATGTCTCCGTACGAGGTGAAGATCACATCCGGACGCGCGGCGAGGGCGATGGCCTTGTCCACAAGTTCGAGCGGGGTGACGCAGACCGGGCAGCCGGGTCCATGCACCAGGTCGATCTCCGGTGGGAGCATCCGGTCGAGACCGGACTTGAGAATGGAATGCGTCTGCCCGCCGCAGACCTCCATCAGTGTCCAGCGGCGAGTGACCGCCTTTTGGATATCGGCGAGCAATTTCCGGGTCAGGTCCGCATCGCGGTATTCATCGATATATTTCATGGCATGCAGGGCTCGGGTGACGTGCCCTTAACCTTCCTCCCCCATGGCCTCGATCTGTTTGAGCAGGTCCATCGTTTCGAGGGCTTCCTTTTCATCCAGGATGGACAGGCCGAAGCCAACATGGATGATGGTGTAATCGCCGACCTTGACATCCGGCAGATAGGCCATGCATGCTTCCTTTGTGACGCCACCGAAATCCACTTTGGCCATTTTCATGCCCCTGGCTTCATAGAGTTCGAGGACTTTGGCGGGGATACCCAGGCACATTTTACACCTCTAGGATTGCTTGGTTTTCGGGGATGGGATCAAGCCGCCCCTGAGCAGGCGGTAATGGACGAGCAGGGTGAATGCCAGGATGAGATAGGCCGCGACATAGGCCGTATCGGCTACCAGGCTGGGAAGGTTATCGGCCCCGGCGCTGAAAGCGTACAACCCGCTTTCATACAACCAGGCGTACAGGCCATCCGCCAGGGCAAAAAGGAACAGTCCCAGCCAGGGACGCAGCATCGCCCCGCCGCGGAAGACCAATACCAGGAGGAAGGCGAAGATGGCAATTGCCAGGTCGGACAGTACATAGAAAGCCAGGACGAAATCGCCAAGGCCGCCAGGAGTGGAATTGGATCCGGTTTCCAATGTGGTAATGCCGGCTGCACCGGCAATAACCACACACCAAATGGCGTAGGTTGCCAGCCGGCGGGCGCGCAAGTTCGGATGGTAAATGAGAGCGTACTGCCGCTCGAGGGCAATCGAGAAACAGATGTAGCCTGCCAGCCAGGGGATATCGGCCAAGGAGACTGCCGGCACTTCGATCGCCGTCAGGTTGAGGATTGCCCAAATGATTTCCCCCAGGGTCCACAGCCAGAGGCCGGTTGCCAGGAAGAACCAGACAACAGCGACGCGCTCGCCGATGCCGTGATGTTTCCATACGATCGTGGCGAGCGCTGCAGCAATGGCTGCCGCCAGGATGGTCAATGTATTTGTCAGGAAATCGTCCCAGGTCAGGATGTCAGAACCGAGAAAGGGGGAATCGAAAATCCCGAACATGTAGATACTTGCATAGAACGCAAGGTAGGACACGATGCCGATCGCGCCTGTCTTGATTGGAGACAACCAGGTGGGTTTTCCGGGAACCGATGTGGGGAGGCGTTCCATGGTCGAGGGGATTATCATTGCTGGGGCAGGGTTTGTCAATGGCTGTATAATTGCAGAACCCTGTGTGTGGCATGGGGTTTTCAATATATACCAATTCCAAAGGAGGCTTTATGGCAACGAAAGGGAGTAATCCGGGGGATAAGGAGCGCAAGCGCGCCATCCGCGCCTGGACGATGTACGATTGGGCCAATTCAGTTTTTGCCACCAGCATCATGGCGGCCATCCTGCCGGTCTATTATGCCAGTGTTGCCGTACAGAGCGACCAGGCCAATACCGCCACCGTCTACTGGTCGATCACGACTTCCATCGGGCTGCTGCTGGTGGCGATCCTCGGTCCCATCCTGGGAGCGATGGCTGATTTCCTGGGAGCCAAGAAACGGATGATGAGCATCTTCGTTTTCCTGGGCGTCACCGGGACAGCCCTCTTGTACCTCGTCGGGAGCGGCGACTGGTTCATCGCCTCGCTGTTCTTCATCGTGGGGAGTGTGGGTTTCGCCGGGGCGAATGTCTTCTATGATTCCCTGCTGCCGCACGTTGCGAGAGAGGATGAGATCGACCAGGTCTCCGCGCGCGGGTATGCGATCGGCTACCTCGGCGGTGGTACGCTGTTGTTGATCAACCTGGTGATGATCATGGTTTTACCGTCGGTCCTGCCTGGTATCATCCCCTCCCTGGCATCCTGGAGCGAGGGCGACCTGACCGCCCTGATGACCCGCATCTGTTTCCTGACCGTGGCGGCCTGGTGGTTGCTATTCACCATCCCGATCTGGAGGCATGTATCCGAACCCGAGCGACGCATCCAGGCCCACGAGAAGGATTTCAGCCCGTTGAAAGCCAGTTTTGGGAGGCTTGGGCACACATTCAGCGAGATCAAGAAGTACCGCCAGTTGTTGATTTTCATCATCGCCTACTGGTTGTACAACAATGGGATCGGCACTATCATCTACATGGCGACCATCTATGGCACTGAACTAGGTTTCTCGTCCACAACAACCATCGGCACCCTGTTGATGGTGCAATTCGTCGCCATGCCGTTCGCCTTCCTGTTTGGCTGGCTGGCGAAGAAGATGGGGACCAAGCGCGCCATCCTGTTGAGTCTCGCCATCTACACCCTGATCGCCATCGGCGGTTATTTCCTCTACCAGGAATGGATGTTCTGGGCGCTCGGTTTTGCGGTGGCGACCGTGCAGGGCGGCAGCCAGGCGCTCAGCCGTTCCCTGATGGGGCGCATGATGCCCAAGAGCAAATCGGCCGAGTTCTATTCCTTCTTTTCGATCTCCGAGAAGATCGCCGGGACAGTCGGGCCGCTGCTCTTCGGAGCAGTCAGCGCCCTGGTGGGCGGCAGCCGCCTGGCCATCGTCTCTCTCATTGTCTTTTTCGCATCCGGAGGTTATCTCCTGACGCGGGTCAATGAACAGGAAGGGATCCGTGTGGCGGAGCAGGAAGACCGGGAATTCCGCAAGAACACCGCTTAGTCAACCGGTTTCAAATCGGACAGGCCGGAATCTCCTTCCGGCCTGTCCGATTCCATCCCCATGAATAATTAGACTTTGAATAACCCGTCGGGATTGGAACCCACCAGCCCGGCTTTCAGGCTGCGTTCATCGACCGGCTGGAGGGCGGCTTCCATCCCGGTCGTGAGAATGGCAACCGACCGGTACCGGTCGATCCCGTCGGCCAGGGATTCGAGGCCGGCGTCGCTGGTCGTCCATTCCAACCGGTCGAAGGAGGACAGGTCCACCGGTCCGCGGTAGCCGCGCAGGGTTTTTTCACCCACGGGATTGAAATAGTCCTCGAAATACGACATGGTCAGTTCGCGCAGGGTGCGGAAGACAGGTTCGCGATAGCGCAGGCCGGAGTAGTTGGATTGGGCGACTGCGCCCCATGCATCGTTTTCCTTGAAGACAGCCAGCAGGTGGTCGTCATCGCGCGCATTTGGCAGAAGTTCCAGGATGCGCGGCCGGTGCCCGATACGTCGCAGGACGGCGGCGGCGAACAGGGCGCCGTCGAAACAGTGGGCTTTCCGGTCCCGCATCACCCGCAGCGGACAGCGGTAGAAATCATCCTTGCTGTACGGGACAGTATCCAGCCAGGCCTGGATCCGGGCTGGCGAGTCGAGGTTGGCAAGGAGGCGGCATTCATCGGGAGTCAAGTGTTTTTCGAGTTGGTCCATCCCCGTTCCTCGCATCCTTTGCTACAAGTGTGCGCGCCCCTGGAGGATCTTTTGGATTTCATGTTCGAGTTGGCTGGCGCGGCCTTCGGCTGTGTTCAGTTGTTCACCGGTCTTGTCCAGAAAGGCGCGCTCGTGCAGGTTTGCCAGGTTGGTGCGGACATTCAGAGCGGCGGCGGCGAGTGAAGCCCGCGCCAGGGCGGCAGACGACCCGGCATCGGTGATGGCATTCAGGTTGCCCAGGGCGGCAAGGCGTTCGGCCAGGGCCAGGACCATAACGGCGTTTTGTGCAACTTTCAGTGGAACCAATGCAGCCTGTTGTGTGGCGGTCTCGATTGCCAGGTCGCGCGCCTCCTGTTCGGCGGCGGTCTCGCGGGGGAGTTTGAAGGCAGCCATCACCCGGTCAAAAGCAGTTGCGTCCTCCTCAACGGCCTGGCTTAGTTCGCCGCGCAGCCGTTCAGCCTGGGCAAGGATCTCCTTCATCTGTGCTTCCACTGCCGCGTATTTCTTCTTCCCGATGGTCAGCCTGGCTACCATGGCAGCCAGCGCTGCCGCCATTGCCCCGCTGTAAGCCGCCGCTGAACCGCCGCCAGGAGTGGGGGAGTCGCTGGCCAGCGCTTCCAGGAAATCGTCCTTGCCTTGGCTTTCACGGGCTGTGAACAGGCGGTTCTCGAGGATCTGCTCCGGTTGGAAGCCAGCCAGTTCCAGGGTATCGACGGCCGCGGCGGTCAGAGCTTCCTGGGGGATCAACCCCACCAGTTCGCTGTGGTGGATGCTGGTCCCCAACCGGCCCGCTTCGCGCCGGATGGCATCCACTACCTGGCGGAGCGATGTCTGGCGAAAATCGGTCAGGTTCATCGAGACCTGGGCCCGGCTTTCAACCATCATGCCGAGCGCTTTGACGCACGGGAATCCGCCCGACGATTGGCGGATGGATTTTGCGATGGTTTTGGCGACCATTACATCCCCGGTTGCCAGGTAGACATTGAATGCCACCAGCGGCGGACGCGCCCCGATGACGGTCGCCCCGGCTGGGCCGAGGCGCGCCGGACCGTAGTCCGGTTTCCGCGCTGGGTCGGACTCGATCTCCGACCTGAGTCCCTCGTATTGCCCGCGCCTGATATCCTCCAGGTTGCGCCTTTCGGGACGGGTGGCAGCAGCTTCGTACAGATAGACCGGCAAACCCAGTTCCCGGCCGACCCGCTCACCAAGATGGCGCGCCAGGTTGACACACGCTTCCATGCTGGTTTCAGCCAGGGGGACGAAAGGCACAACATCCGTGGCGCCGATGCGGGGGTGGGCGCCGGTATGCTGCCCGAGATCGATCGACTGTGCGGCTTTCTGGATGGCGCGGAAAACGCTTTCGCTCACTGCATCAGGAGCGCCAGCCACAGTGACCACCGTCCGGTTGTGGTCGGTATCGGCGTGCCAGTCCAGCAGGCTGACGCCCGTAACGCTGGTGATGGCTTGCAGGATGGCGTCAACCACTTCCGGCCGGCGCGCCTCTGAAAAGTTGGGGATACATTCGATGAGTGGATTGGGCATGGGTAATGAACTTGCAGAATGGGGGATATGGAACCGGGGCTATTATACACGGAGAAAGTTGGTTGAAAAACCGATTGTAATTGCTATCTTCTCACTGTATACTGAATTTGGATGTCTTGCGCTTGGAAGGGAGAACATTATGTCAACACAAAAGTGTTCAAGGCTACTGGTTCGTTTCGTCCCAATTTTGCTGTTCATCTTGCTCATCAACCTCCTAGGTCTGGGCTGCGATGGCAAGGGGAATTCATATTCGGGGACGGCGGTGGATGTACTGGTTGTAATGATGAAGTTCAACCAGCAACCCAACTGCCCGACCATGGATGACTGCTCACCCTGGACAGCAGATGATCTCGCGAAAATTAAAACCCCCCGCCATAGCGCACAGGATTACCAGGCGATCCTGGATCAGGGAATCAACAGTTATTACCAAAAAGCTACTTATGGACAGGTGTATTTCAACTTCATCGTCCTGGTTAATCCCAACAGCCCGGATGGCTGGTGGGATGCCCCCCATGCCCTTTGGGAGTATGTGAAGCAGATGGCGAATACCAAAGGAGACGGGGTCTTGCTGGCATCCAGGGCGCTTGGGTCGGATATTGACAATTATCAGAATTTATTGCTCATCAACAACGTGGAAGGACGGGCCGGTCAAACCTGCTGCCTGCATGTACCCAATCCCAATTACTCGTTTCCCGTCCAATACCCGGTGGATAATAACCAGTTCGTGGATATGATCGTTGCTGATGTAGCCATGGATGTTACAGATGCAAACCTGTTCACAATAGTCAGCCACGAACTGGCGCATGTTCTGGGCGCGGCAGATGAATACTATGACGGCGCAATTGGGATGGGTCCCTGGGATCTGATGGACCAGGACTGGGACTTCAATCATTTTAGCGCCTGGACCAAATTGGACCGTAATTGGTTGACATGGGCTGACAACACCACCTTGATGGAGTGCACAACCTGGACATGTGAAATCACCACCGAACTGGACCCGTTGGGAATCAGGGGGAACAATGCCCTCCTGGTACCCTATACCGCAGATCCAGACAACTTCGTTGGGTTGATGGCGGAATGCAGGATGAGATTGAATGGAGAGGAGAACATACCGGAAGAGGGTGTGCTGGTCACTCGGACAAACCCCTACTTGAGTCCATATCAAGGGACTCTTGTGCAGGCGATGAGTCCCAACGATTTCAACGTATACTCCTTGCTCAAACCAGGCGATGTATATTTCGACGATATGTTTCATATAACGATCGCCAACTTATCCCAAGCGGGCGACTCTACCTGTACTGTCAAGGCGGAAATTAACCCGCCGAATGCTCCAGATCCATCCATCGTGCAGGGAATCTCGCAGACCAGCGGTACGAACATCTCCTACCGCTCACCGGATATCTGGATTGATAGTGAGGTCAATGGATATAACGTGTTTCCAGACGGACAACAGGTCGATTGGGTTCGTTCCGAGAATGGTTGGGACTACCCCATTCCTCAGGGCGTAGGGGATGTGATCTGGCCGGGTTTGACCCACGCAGTCGGCTTCCGCATCCGCAATACGGGTATGCTCGCAGCGGACAATATCAAGGTGAACGTATATGTCCGACAACCATTGACATATCAACTAAAGAATGAAAACTGCGGCGCAACACTTGATCCAAATTATCCTTATATGCAACTAGGTTCGGTCACTTTGCCGAAATATCTCGGAACCGCTACGGTCCACCACCTGGAGCCGGGAGAGTCATACGTTGGGAAGGTATATTGGATTCCTGATTCAACCCAACCGGCGGAGATCGAGGTCTCCATTGAAGAACTTCCTGGTGAGATCAGCGTTTTCAACAACACGGCGTATGAAACCTATCGGACCTTCCACCATGAACCTTTGTCGGCAAACAACCAGCCCCTGGCGGTTGGTGATGTATCCCTGGCCCTATCATCTGATTGCCTGAGCGGCCTTCCCTACATGGTCCTGCCGATGCCGGAACCGGGGCAACGGGCTTGTAAATGGAATTTCGAAGCGACCCCGCAGCATGGGACGATCCAGCCGGGTGAGACAATCAATATCCAGCTATTTGCCGTTCCATCTGCAGATGGCGAGGTTGGCGATGCCTGCTCCTCGGCCATCGGTGTATTGGCGCCTGTAGAGGATGTCTTCCTTTCAATAGGCGGCTTCTCGTTCGATGCCTATGTAGCCAATCCATCTGCCATTACATGCAATGCCCCCACTGAAGCCGTGCAGGCCGGCTCCGTGGCTCCGGTCAACGGTGTCCTGAGTCCGGCAGTGAGCGACACGATAGCCTTGCAATACTTCGACCCGAACGGAGTGGAAGTGATCCGCAACCTGGAGACCAGCAACAGCGGAGATTACCTGGATGATTTCGCTCCAACTCTCCCTGGATTATGGACGGTGCAGGCTTACTGGCTTGGAAATGCGAGCTACGCGCCATCAACCTCGACCCTCTGCCGTTTCATGGTCGATGCGCTCGAGTATCTCCCGAACCAGACAACAAGTTGTCGGACGGGCCCGGGGACCATTTATGGGATCGCGGGTTATGCCGCAAAAGGTGAGCCTATTCAGGTTGTGGGTCGGACAGCTGACAATGCTTGGTACAGTGTTTTGCTTGCAGGAGGTATCCGGTGTTGGGTTTCTAGCAAGTCGGGTGCGCTGAGCGGAGATCCTTCCGGTTTACCAATGGAGGCCATTCCCCCGACCCCCACCTTTACACCCGTGATACCGACACCTACACATACACCTGTGCCATATTGTAGCCAGTTCACGACGAAAATGGATTGTGCCGAGATACATGGCGATGTTTGCAGGTGGATCAATCCGTCCGGACCTTGCGTAAAAAAATAAAATTCCCCATCATATCTCTAGGAAAGAAAACGACTGCATCAAGGGAACACGATGCAGTCGTTTTCTCAAAATTGTAACGAATCACCGAGTCTTGGTCTTTTCTCATCAATAGATAGCATGACGAGAGTCGCGGTCATCCCGCCAGCCGCGGTTGCCAGGAAGGTGGCGTCGTAACCGATGAAGTCTGCGAGCAGGCCTCCAAAAATGGGCGCCAGGATCGTGGCGGGGGCGATAAGTGTATTGGCCATCCCGATATAGAGAGGACGCTCCGCGGCTGTGCCGAACTCGGTGGTCATGGCAGTCCCGATCGTCCAGATCGATACCACTGCAATCGCCGCCAGGATAAAAACCGGATAGAACCAAGCCAGGGATTCAGCCTGCCAGGCCAGCAGGGAACTGGCGATGGCAGCGGCTGCGCCGAAGACCATCACCCTGCGGTGGGACCAGCGGTCTCCCATCCACCCCATCAAGGGATTGGCGAGGATCTGCGAGAACATGTAGATCCCGGTCATCACCCCGGCATTCCATTCATCCAGGTTGAATTCCCGCACCGCGTAAACGATATAGAACGAAAACCCCATCGTGGCGAACTGACCCAGGACCCGCACCAGCAGGAAGCGGCGGAATAGACGGTCGCGGCGAAAGATTTTCCAGGCCCTGGTCCTCGATTCAGCGGCTGTCCGAGGGACCGTGGAGGCAGGAGTGGGCGCCTCGCGGGTGAGCGCCAGGAAAATCCAACCAACGGCCATGGCAGCCCCGGTCATCAGGAAGCAGAGGGCGAAGTCGAGAGGGGAGTCGAACCGACCAAGAATGAAACCGGCGAGAACTGCCGACAGGCTGGCCAGCGCGTTTGCGGCCGCGGATTGGAAGCCGAAAAATGTACCGCGTACGTCGGACGGGATGATCTTGCTGATCATGCTCGTCCAGGGATTGGCAGTCAACCCGCCGCCAAGCCCCTGCCAGATGAGGATCCCAAAGGTGATTGCCAGGGCAAGTTCCTTGTCCAATCCGGGGAGGAACCAGGCAACGGTTGCCAGCCCGAGGAAAGGCGCTCGTTCAAGGATGGTCAACCAGAGGACGGCAGGTTTATACCTGGACATGCGCGATACCCATGAGGCGGTGAACAATTGGGGTAATTGCCACCCTACATTGTGAATGGCCGGTATCAAACCGATCAACAAGGCAGAATCGGTCAACTGGCTGACGAAAAGTGGAAGGATCGTGACGAAAGATCCAAATCCCAACGCGAAACCAAAAAAACCGCCATCGAAGAGGCCGACGGTAAAGTTGTACTTGAGATTGCGGCGGTGGAATCGGTCGCTCTCCATGGCAGGTTGCATAGGGTGATTCTATCTTATCCGCGCAGATGATGGACGAAACCTATTGACAATTCGCGCAGAATGGTTACAATAAAAACGAACGTTCGTTCATTTAGGAAGCGCCCCATGAAACCAACTGCCCTCTCGAAAGGTGAACGCACCCGCCAGGCGGTGATGCAGGCCGCCTATGAACTATTCCTGGAACGCGGCTTTGCCGCCACATCCATGCGGCAGATAGCCGAACGCGCCGGCCTGGCGGTGGGTGGGATCTACAACCACTTTCCCAACAAGGAAGCCATTTTCGGTGAACTCGTACTGGACCGGCATCCATACCGCCAGGTTCTTCCCATCCTGCTCAAAACGCCTGCAGGTGACCCGGAGAGTTTCGTCCGCCAGGCTGCCCAGGCGATGGTCGACGAACTCGGGCGGCGTCCTGATTTCATCAAGTTGATGCTGATCGAACTGGTGGAGTTCAAGGGACGGAACATGCCGAATGTCCTGGAAAGCGTCCTGCCGGAAATCCTTCCGCTGATTCGACGATTCGGCCAGCAGCAGGGACTGCTGCGCGACATCCCGCCGTTCATATTCTTCCGGGCCTTCATCGGCCTGTTCTTCTCCTACTACATCACGGAGATGTTGGTCGGCGACACGCCGGCAGCACAGACCCAGGCCAACGCCCTCGACCATTTCATCGAAATATTCCTGCACGGTGTG
>VGNO01000094.1 GCA_016865985.1 Chloroflexota bacterium
ATGCTGAACAAGGCGGCTGCCAGGACCAGGAACCAGGAAAGGGGTATGCTCATCTCCGCCTCCTACTTCTTCACGGCAATGTAGACAGCGCCGACCAGCGCCGCAAGCAGCAGCACCGATGCGACTTCGAACGGCAGCATATAGGCCTGCGGGGAGACCAGCGCTGTTGCCAGGGCCCCGAGCGTATCCGTCCCGTCCGGGATTTCGACTGCCAGGCTCGAAAAACCACTCCACTGGCTCAGGATGAAAGCCAGCCCGCCGAAGGTCAGCAGGCCGAGCAGGGCAGCCACCCACCAGGTTTTGTTCAGTTGTGGACCGCGGTCGCGCATTTCCCGGCGGGTAAGCATGACTGCAAAGATGAACAGGATGGCAATCGCGCCGATATAGACCACCACCTGCACCACAGCCAGGAAACCGGCTTGCAGGATGGCATATAATATGGCTACGCCGAACAGGGTTGCCACCAGCCACAGGGCGGCGTGGATCAGGCGGGGCGTGGTCACCACCATCAAGGCGGAACCGACGACCCCGGCCGCAACGATCAGGAAGACGATTTGCTCAGGAGTCATGTCCGTTTACTCCGTTAATGATGTCCTTCGGATGGAGCCAGGGTGCGCACCGCCTCGGCATCCTTTTCTTCGACCTTGCGGCGGCGTCCCGTAGCCCGCAGGATCTCGACCGTGACCCAGCCGATGAACAGGTTGGCCAGGAACAGGACCAGGGCATGCAGCCAGCCGGCGGACCCTGCCAGGAGTTTATCGAGCAGGGCAGTCGCCACCAGCGTCACCAGCGCAAGGGGGGTCAGGAACTTCCAGTTGAAGGCCAGCAGGTGGTCGATGCGGATGCGGGGCATGGTGTACTTGATCCACATGATGACCCAGTAACCGAAGAGCGCTTTGCCCATGAAAGCGATCATTCCAATGAATGGACTGTACTGTTCCAGGCCGAAGAAACGCCAGCCGCCGAAGAACATGATCGCCATGAAACCACCGAAGGTAAAGGCATGCAACAGTTCACCGGCATAGAACAGGCCGAACTTCATGCCGGTGTATTCGATGTGGAAACCGGCGATGATTTCGGATTCGGCTTCGTTCAGGTCGAAGGGGGCGCGTCCCAGTTCGGCGATGGCGCTGATGAGGAAGATCAAGACCCCGAGCGGTGAGAGGATGAAGAACCAGGTATCCGCCTGCGCCAGGGTGATACCCTGGATGCTCATCGTCCCGGCCAGGACGGTTGGGATGAGCAGGGCAACCACCATCGGGATTTCATACGAGATCATGGTCGCCACCATGCGGAACGCGCCCAACAAGGCATACTTGTTATTGGACGCCCACCCGGCCATGATGATTGCCAGAGCGCCCAGGGCTCCCGCCGCCACCAGGTACATCACCCCCACATTCAGGTCCACGCCATAGATGTTGGCAGCCAGCGGCACCACCGCCCACAGCAGGATGACCGAAGCCAGCGCCAGCACCGGCGCCAGGTTGTAGACGAATTTATCTGCGCCGGCAGGAGTGATATCCTCCTTGATGATCAATTTGATGATGTCTGCAAAGGGCTGGACCAATCCGAAAGGTCCGATCCGGTTCGGGCCGACGCGGTCCTGGAAGCGCGCCACAACTTTGCGCTCGACCCAGACCAGGAAAATGGCTACAAGCATAGCAAACAGGATCAGGACGATGATCCCAATCGCAGCAGTCACGATATGCGCCAGCAACAGGTCCGCTCCCCAGCCGGCGAACACTCCCTTCAACCAGTCATCAAGGAAATTAATCGGGTCAGACCAAAAATTCATCGGAACGCTCCTTCAAACACATAAAAGGCTGAGAGGAAAATATCCTGTCAGCCTTTTTGGTTTTTCATGGGGTTATACCCATTCCAGCATCCCTTTTCGCCAGGCATATACCAATCCGGCGACCAGGATCAGGATGAAAATAACACCTTCAATAACGGCAAATAACGGCAGGGCATTGAGGGATAAGGCCCAAGGAAACAGGAAGACCGTTTCCACATCGAACAGGAGAAAGACCAGCGCAAAGATGTAGTATTGGGCTTTGAACTGCACCCAGGATTCCCCGACTGTCTCCATGCCGCATTCATAGGCGCTCTGCTTGATCGGATTGGGTTTGCGGGGTGCCAGCAAGCGGGAAGCCACCAGCGGGACAATGGGCACAATGATGCCGATGACCAGGAACAGGCCGATGTAGAGCCATTCACTTTGCATGAGGCGCTCCGAACAGAAGAGGTTTGCCAGGACTGGCAACGGCAAATTTTACCATGAAAGGATTGGAGAAGTTCTTATACCCCTTATATATTTAAGGTGACATTTGTCACAATATATGCGGATATATGAATTTATACACAAGGCATCCCATCATTTTCTCCGTCTGCGTATCAGCAGCCACCGGAACCCGTCCTCCAGGAACGGGATACCCAGCGCCGAACCGATTAAAGCGCACACTCCTCCCAGGATGCGGGCGGGACCGGCCTTCAGGCCCAGGAAGGAGACGGCTTCTATCTCGATTGTCTGTGCTGAAATGGCGCGTTCGCTACTGGCGCTTCCATCCAGCGGTACAAATCGCAGGTAGAACCAGACCGTGCCGCGGTAATAGCCAACTTCCGCCGGGGAGACACTCCACGTAAAAGTGACGGCCTGCCCAGGCAGGAGCGGCTGGCTGCTGGTATCCCTTGGGAAGACCTCCGCCCCCGCCAGGTCCAGGCGCGCCTCGGCAACCAGGTTGTATGTATCATATACACTCGGTATGTAGACTGTTTCACCGGTTACAAGATGACCAGGGTGCCCGGCCGTCGGCTGGATGTTCCCCAGTGCATCCACCGCCAGGGTCAGGCGGACCAGGTCGGAATCCCCGGCGCGCATGACCGGCGGCCAGTCCAGGAAGAGGGTGCGCGCCTCCGTCAGGGACGGGGCGGCATTTGGCTGCGGCTGGGGCGTGGACAATGACCCGGGCGGCAAGGGCAGGATGCTGGTCGAATCGCCTAGCGGCCAGAAAGCCCAGGCCAGCACGATGCAGGCTGCCGGGAGAAAGACCAATGCCAGCACAAGCCGGATTCTTCGTCTGGTCATGGAATCATTATACTCCGGGCGCCGGGTGGATTTCCCGGCTCCTTCCCTGGTTCCTTCCATCCTTGGGGCGCTGAACGATAAGCGGTTTCCGTGTATACTTGACCCATGCTGCTCACCATCGACCTCGGCAACACCAACCTGACGATCGGCCTCTACGAAGACGAGACGCTGCTCCACCACTGGCGGCTGGCGACCGACCACAGCCGCATGCCGGATGAATACGGCCTGCAGTTGCTGGGACTGTTGGAGCACGCCGGCTGCAGCGTGGACGGGTTGAGCGGCGTCTGCCTGGCGTCGGTCGTCCCGCCATTGACCGGGCGGCTTGTCCAGGCCTGCAGCGAGTATCTGGGCCAGGACGGGACACCCCCGCCCCTGCTGACGGTGGACGCCGGCGTCAAGACCGGTATCCGCATCCGCTACGAGGACCCGCGCCAGGTGGGAGCCGACCGGGTGGCCGACGCAGTGGCGGTCTTCCACCTGTATGGCGGTCCGGCTTGCGTGGTGGATTTCGGCACCGCCACGACCTTCAACGCCATAACCGAATCGGGCGATTATCTGGGCGGGGCGATCATGGCCGGCGTCAACCTGGCGGCCGACGCCCTCTTCCAGCATGCCGCCAAACTGCCGCGGGTCGACCTCCAGCGCCCGCCGTCGGTGATCGGGCGCAACAGCGTCCATGCCATCCAGTCCGGGCTGCTTTTTGGGTACGTCTCGATGCTGGAAGGGATGGTCGAACGTTTCCGCCAGGAACTGGGGCCGCAGATGAAAGTCATCGCCACCGGCGGACTGGCAGAGACGATCGCCCGCGAAACAGAAGTGATCGATGTGCTTGCCCCCTGGCTGACCCTGGATGGGCTGCGCATCCTGTGGGAATTGAACCTGGCATGAAACCTGCCTGTTGCTTCCTGGTATTGGTCGTCCTGGCCGCCTGTTCTTCCCGGCTCCAACCGCCCCCCGGGACCGGGCTCGAGGGACAGGTTTTCATCGGCCCGGTGTGCCCGGTGGTGCGGGAAGGCGAGGAATGCCCCGACCAGCCTTACCATGCCAGCCTGAGCGTGCTGGACCTCGAAGGGCGGGAAGTGGCGCAATTCGAGACAGACGCTGAAGGCCTTTTCCAGGTCGACCTCCCTCCCGGGGATTACATCCTGCACCCGGAAACGCCGGATGGAATGCCCCTGCCTGTTGCCGCCGAACAATATTTTACAGTCCAGGAAGGCGCATACGCCTGGCTGACGGTCACTTACGACAGCGGCATCCGCTGATTTCACCATGCTCTTTCTATCCAAATTCCTCCCCATTTTCATCTACCCTCTCGGTCTGTTCTGGCTTGCCCTGCTCAGCCTGATACTTTTTGGACGGCAGAAACGCGGCCAGAAGATCGTCCTCTGGCTCCTGCTCGGGCTGGTCTTCCTCAGCAGCAACCGCTGGACAGCGTATGCCCTGACCTACCAATTGGAGCGACAATACCTGCCGCAGGGCGATTTGCCGCCGGCGGACGCCATCGTCCTGCTCGGCGGGGGGACCGAGCCGCAGTCCGCCCCGCGCCGGACCGTGGAAATGAACGGCGCCGGCGACCGGGTGTACTACGCCGCGACTCTCTACCACGCCGGGAAAGCGCCGTTCATCCTGGCCAGCGGCGGGCGCCTGCCCTGGGAAGCGGACCAGGACAGCACCCCGGCGGATGAAATGAGCGCCATCTTGCAAGCGCTCGGCGTCCCGCAGGATGCGATCCGGCTGGAAACCGGTTCACGCAATACAGAGGAAAATGCCACCCTGTCTGCCCCACTGTTGCATGAACACGCCGTGGAGACCATCCTGCTCGTGACCTCGGCCATGCACATGCCGCGATCGGCCTTCCTCTTCGAGCAGGCGGGGTTTACAGTCATCGCGGCCCCGACCGATTTCACCATCATAGACGCCGACTGGGAAACGCTCTGGCATCCGGATCCTGAGAATTTCATGCTTGGCTTCTTTCCACAGGCCGGGTACCTGGGCATGACCACCTCGGCGCTCAAGGAGCACATCGGACGGGTTGTCGCCGGGTTGCGCGCCTCCCCTTGACAGCCCGCCGGAATCGCAGATAATAACCAGCAATCCAGCAAAGACAAAGGCTGTGACAGAGGAAAGTAGGCTGGCGGAAGCCGCCAGGGAGGAGCGGGCACAGACTGGAACCCGTTCCAGGCCGGAAACCAACTGAAGTTCCCTCTCGAGCCGTTCAGGTGAACGGTAGAGGCGCAAATATTGCGCCTTTACAAAGTAGTCTGAACCGCATTCCCGGCGTTACACGGGAGACCAATCGCCTGCGGGCTGTTGGACCGAGCGGGCATGCCAGGCGGCATGTCAACCTGGGTGGTACCACGGGAACTCCCTCCCGTCCCATGCGTGGACGGGAGTTTTATTTCCTGGTCTTTCCGCAATAGAACAGGCAATGTACTCTGGAGGCTGTATGCAGGAGAACTTGAAAGAAATCGAGAAGAATGCCCTGGCCGAACTCGAATCCGTCCAGGATGAGGGCGCGCTGGACAAATGGCGCGTCACCCACCTGGGACGCAGTTCGGCGGTGATGCAGGTCTTTGCCGGGCTGGGCAGTCTGTCCAAAGAGGAGCGACCGGTCGCCGGCCAGCAGGCCAACCAGGTCAAGCAGGCGCTCGAAAAAGCCCTGGCCGAAAAGACCGGGGAGGTGAAGCAGGCCGCCCTCCAGCAATCGCTGGCTGCCGAGAGATTGGATGTCACCCTGCCGGGACGACCCTGCCGCCGCGGCCGGCTGCACCCGGCAACGGCCAACCTGCGCCGCATCCTCGGCATCCTGGCCGGGATGGGATTCCAGGTCTACACCTCGAGGGATGTGGAGAGCGATGAATACAACTTCCAACTGCTCAACATCCCGCCGCATCACCCAGCGCGTGAGATGCAGGATACTTTCTACATCGACTCGCATGTCGAAGACGGCACATATGCCACCGTCCTGCGCACCCATACCTCGCCGGGACAGATCCGGGCAATGCGCGAATTCTCGTCCGCCAACCCGCAAAACCCGCCGCCCATCCGGGTGGCGCTGCCCGGAATGGTCTACCGCTTCGAGCAGATCACCTTCCGTTCCGAGATGCAGTTCTACCAGGTGGAGGGACTGGCGGTTGGCGAAACCATCACCTTCGGCGACCTGAAAGGGACCCTGCTGGAGTTCGCCCGCCGCATGTTCGGCCGGGAGGCGCGCTTCCGTTTCCGCGCCGACCACTTCCCTTTCACCGAGCCGAGCGCCGAGATGGATGTGGAATGTTACGTCTGCGGCGGCAAGGGCTGCCCGGTCTGCAAGAAATCGGGCTGGCTGGAGATCCTGGGCTGCGGCATGGTGCACCCGGCTGTGCTGGAGAACGGCGGTTACGACCCGCGCCGGTTCTCCGGGTTCGCCTTCGGCATGGGCACCGAACGCCAGTTGATGCTGCGCTACAAGATCAACGACATCCGTCATTTCTGGGGAAACGACATCCGTTTCCTCGAGCAGTTCTAGGAGGCCGGAATGAAAGCGCCTGTATCCTGGCTGAGAGATTTCGTGGATATTGACATCCCGGTGGTGGAAGTGGCCCGCCTGTTGACGCTCGCCGGCCTGGAGGTGGAGGAGATCCACTATGTAGGCCTGGAAATGCCCGCAGGTGGCGACCACGGTTTCAGGTCCGGCGGGATTGCCTGGGAGCGCGAGAAGATCGTGGTGGCTGAGATCCTGGAGGTCGGCCCGCATCCCAACGCCGACCGCCTGACGCTCTGCCGGCTGAACGACGGCCGGCAGGAACACACCGTCCTGACCGGCGCCCCCAACCTGTTCGACTACAAGGGCAAGGGTCCTCTCCCGAAACCGCTCAAGGTGGCGTACGCCAAAGAAGGCGCGACCATCTACGACGGCCACGCCGATGGCCTGGCGCTGACCACGCTCAAACGCGCCAAGATCCGGGGCGTCGAGTCCTATTCGATGGTCTGCTCGGAGAAGGAACTGGGCATCAGCGACGAACACGAGGGCATCATCTTCCTCGACGACGACGCCCCGGTGGGAATGCCGCTGGCCGATTATTTCGGCGACGCGGTCTTCGAGATCAAGATCAATCCCAACATGGCGCGCAACCCGAACATGCTCGGCATTGCCCGCGAGGTGGCTGCCCTCACCCGCCGGCCGCTCAAGAAACCGGAATCCATCCTGGAGACAACAGGAGAGACGATCGAAGGCCAGGTGCAGATAGAGATCAGCGATCCGGCGCTCAACCCGCGCTTCACCCTGGGTCTCATCCGGGATGTGGGGATCAAACCCAGCCCCTACTGGGTGCAGCGGCGCTTGAAACTTGCCGGCATGCGCCCGATCAACAACGTGGTGGACGCCGCCAACTATGCCATGCTGGAAATCGGGGAACCGCTCCATGCCTTCGATTACGATGTACTGCTTGCGCGGGCAGAAGGCAGGCCGGTGGTCATCTCCACCCGCACAGCCCGCCCCGGCGAGAAACTGACCACTCTCGACGGCGTGGAACGCACCCTGGCGGAGACCAATGTCCTGGTCTGCGACGCCAAAGGTCCGCTCTCGATCGCCGGCGTGATGGGCGGGGCGGAGAGCGAGGTCAACAGCGGGACGAAGAACATCCTGCTCGAAGCTGCCGCCTGGAACTTCATCAACATCCGCAAGACGGCCACCCAACACGCCCTGCCATCCGAGGCCTCCTACCGTTTCTCGCGCGGCGTCCACCCGGCGCTGGCGCTGGAAGGGCTGAAACGCGGCCTGTCCTGGATGTCCGCCTGGAGCGGGGGGCGGGTGGCGCCCGGCCTCGTGGATGAATACCCTCAGCCGCGTCGCGACCCGCTGGTGGAATTGGCCCACGCCGATGTGCAGCGCGCCCTGGGGATGGACATTCCAACAAGCGAAATCATATCGCTGCTCGAACGGCTGGAATTCCGCTGCGAAGTGCGGGGGGATGTGATTGCCGTGCAGGCCCCGCCCTTCCGGATGGATGTCGGCGAGGGGCTGGCGGGCGTCGCCGACATCATGGAAGAAATCGCCCGCACCTATGGCTATGACCACATCCCGGAAACCCTGCTGGCCGACCCGCTGCCGCCTCAACGCGGCAACCCATCCTTCGAGCAGGAGGAGCGGACGCGCGACCTGCTGGCATCGCTTGGCCTGGACGAGGTCGTCACCCACCGCATGACCAGCGTCGGGCGCGAGTCCCGCCTGCTGCCGGGCGAGGCTGGCGCCGGGCTGGAATATGTCCGCATTGCCAACCCGATCACCCCGGAATATGCCGTCATGCGCCGCAGTCTGCTATCGTCGGCGCTGGATGTGCTGGAACACAACGCCCGGCTGCGGGAGTCGCTGGCCTTTTTCGAGATCGGTTCCGTGTATATCCCGAACGGGAACGACCTGCCGGGGGAACCGCGCCGCCTGGCAATTGCCATCACAGGCCGGCGTTATGCCAGTTCATGGGATACCCATCTCGAACCGGGGCTCGATTTCTACGACCTGAAGGGCATCCTCGAAGCCCTGCTGGAGGCGCTGCACATCGATGCGACTTATGCCCCGGCGGAGAATCCTGCCTTCCATCCCGGCAAGTGCGCGGCAGTGATGAACGGGGGAGCCTCCTTGGGCGTCTTCGGCGAACTGCACCCTGCAGTGCAGGAGAACTATGGCTTCGCCGCTCCGGTGCTGGCGGCCGACTTTGATTTCGAAGCGCTGCTGGCGCTCATCCCTGTTGGTTACGAGACCCGCCCGGTGAGTGAGTTCCCGCCCGTGCTGGAGGATATCGCCGTGATCGTGGACGAATCCATCCCCGCCGAGCGCGTGGAAGCGCTCATCCGCCAGACCGGGGGCAGGATGCTGGCCGAAGTGCGCCTATTCGACGTTTACCGCAGCGATGCCATCGGCGTCGGGAAGAAGAGCCTGGCCTACAACCTGACGTACCAATCGTTCGAAAAGACCCTCACCGATTCCGATGCCGCCGGGCTGCGCAACAAGATCGTCCGCCGCCTGCAGCAGGAACTCGGCGCGGCCCTGCGCGGGTAGGAAAAACAGCGCTTGTAGGAAACCCGATGAAGTTGTATACTCACACAAATCAATCCCATTGGAGGTACTCATGAAGAACAGAACGACAGCGATTATCCTGACTGTGGTTTCAGTCCTGCTCTGCGGCTGCCCGGGCATCGGCCTGTGCATTTTCGGCGCCCTGGCCGTCAGCGGGACTCCCTTCACAACCACGATCAACGGTTACTCGACCACCCAGCCGCTCCCGATCGCCTACGGGATCGGAGGGTTGTGCGCCGCCGTCATCATGGTTGCCATCCCGATTGTGGTCGGCGTGGTCACCCTGCGCAAGAAAAAGGA
The DNA here is from genome assembly GCA_016865985.1 of Chloroflexota bacterium. Classification (GTDB taxonomy): domain Bacteria; phylum Chloroflexota; class Anaerolineae; order Anaerolineales; family Villigracilaceae; genus VGNO01. The sequence goes on from VGNO01000094.1 coordinate 9,441, forward strand.
AACCGTCGAGGCCGGTGTTGCAACCCCGGACGAACCCCTGCCACCCGCATCCTGATTTCCATCATCAAAAGGCTTGCATTCACACGAATGCAGGCCTTTTCATAACCATTCCTTCCAACCGCACAGCAGGAGGGACTCGTGAGCACGGCTAAACCATTCATCGTCTCCCTGATCGCGGCCGGCGCGCTGGCAATCGGTTATTACACCTTCTGGACGATGGGCAGGGATTTCGATGAGACCGCCGAGGCGGTCGCCTCCGGTATCCTGATGGTCCTGCTCAACCTGGCCGTAACCGGCCTGTGCAGTTGGATCGCCGCGAGCCGGGAACACCAGCCCCAGATCCGGCGTTCCTGGCTGTTGATCGGCGTGGCTGCGCTCTCGAACGCCATCGCAGAATGCCTGTGGTTGTATTACACCCTGGCCGGCCTCGACCCGTTCCCTTCCCTGGCAGACGTTTTCTATCTCGCCTTCTATCCCCTGATGCTGGCAGGAGTCCTCTCCCTGCCCTATAAACCCATGCAGCGCGAACGCCGGATGTTGATCGGGCTGGACATGACCATCATCTTGGCGGTCTGCATCCTGTTCCTGTGGTATTTCATCGTGGCGCCGCGCCAGATGGAGGGGCCGGATGGATTGGCGGGGGTCGTGGCGCTCGCCTATCCCATCGCCGACCTGTTCATCCTGACCGGGATCATCTCCATCATCCAACGTGACCTGGAAGATGTCGGGCGATTGGCGCTTATCTTCCTGGGCGCCAGTATGCTATTTACAACCGCTGCCGATGTCCTCTTCGCCTACCTGGAGACCCAGGGCGAGGACTACATCATGCCTTCAGCCAACATCCTATGGATGGTCTCCTTCTGGTCCATACTGGTGGCCGGTTCGTGGCAGAAGATGTACCCGACGCCGATCAAGGCGGTGGCTGAGTTCATCAATCCCTTATTGCGCACCGCCCTGCTCTATGTCGCCCCGGCGCTCGGCATGGGACTGGCCTTCGCCAGCGCAGTCTCCCTGCTGGATGTCAACACCCGG
>VGNO01000095.1 GCA_016865985.1 Chloroflexota bacterium
TGGTAAGCCAGTACCTGGACACCGAATATACCGACGCAGCAAGCCTGCGCAATCAACTGGCATTCGGCGTCATAGAACTGGACGGCACAGCGGATGCCATCACACCCGAGCAGGCCGGCCTGCTCATCCCGCTTTGGCAGGCGCTCGTTTCCCTTTCCGGGGACTCCACCACTACCGAAGCAGAGTTGACCGCTATCCAGGACCAGATTGTGACTGCCCTGACTATCGAACAACTCGAGGCCATCGCCTTGATGCAATTGACTAACGCCGACCTGGACCTGTTCTACGCCGAATATGGGATCATATTCCCGACACCTGTCCCCGGTGTGACGAAAGTACCCGGCTCGGGGAATATGCTCAGCCAGGAGGAACGCGAAGCCACGAAAACTGCTGCCGAAGCTCTCGGTACGCCGGTCGGGACGGGCTCCAGCAGTGGCCAGCCGGCCCGGACACTCCTGTTCGAGAAGACCATCGAATACCTGCAGTCACTTCTGGGGCAATAACACCAGCATTTCATCCGGCCATGCAGGTGAGGCAGGATAATGGGATTGAATCAATTGCTTTTCGTCATTGCTAATGGCGTGAAGTACTCTCCCACCGGTCACACAACCGGTGGGAGTTTTCATCGCCAATCCCTGCCTGTTTATGGGGGTGGTGTTACAATTCCTGTGGAAACTCCAGGGTATCCCATCCCATCGACCGGATATGAAACAATCCCCCGCCCCCTGCGTTCTGAAGATCCTGTCCACCTGCCTCCTGGTCCTGGCCCTGGCTGGGAACGCCTCCTGCCGGGCGCGGGCGGAATCCCCGGCGCCCATCCCGCCCCCGGCGCCGCAGGTGGATGGCGAGAGCCAGGGCGTTGACTCCCAGGCCGGGGGGGCTCCCATCCCGGACTCCATCCGCTTCAACCACCTCGGCCTGGAGCAGGGTCTCTCGCAAAGCGCCGTCAACTGCATTTTTCAGGACAGCCGGGGTTTTCTCTGGATCGGCACCCAGGACGGGCTGAACCGCTATGACGGGCGGGATTTCAAAATATACCGCACCAACCCGAACGACCCCAACAGCCTGAGCAACAACTGGATCAACGCCATCGTCGAAGACCGGCAGGGCTACCTGTGGATCGGAACCATCCAGGGATTGAACCGCTACTCCCCGGTGGCCGACCTGTTCACCCGTTATGTCCACTCTCCCAATGATCCCGGCAGTCTCATACATGACAACGTCCAGGTCCTGCTGGAGGACAACCGCCAGGACCTGTGGGTCGGCACCTCGGAAGGGCTGGACCGGCTGTTGCCGGCGCGCCGGGAGTTCGTCCATTATTTTGCTGCCAGCGACAACCCGGCGACCATATCGAGCAACAGTATCACCGCCCTCCACGAGGATGGCGACGGGGCGGTCTGGATCGGGACGGCGGACGGCGGGTTGAACCGTTACCTGCCATCCAGCGGGGCGTTCACCGCCTATAAAAATAACCCGTCCCTGCCGTTCTCCCTGAGCAGCAACACCATCAACGCCATCGCCGGCGGGGGCACCGGCTTGTTGTGGGTCGCCACTCCCAACGGCCTCGACCAGTTCAACGCCAGCCGGGAGTTTGCCATCCACTACCGCAACTCTCCCGGCCTGCCCGGCAGCCTAGTCGATAATGACATCACCAGTGTGTTCGTCGATCGCTCCGGTAACCTGTGGGTGGGGACCGATAACGGACTCGACCGGCTGGACCCCGTGACTCACCAGTTCATCCACTACCGCCGACAGCCGGGAGACGAGACCAGCCTGAGCGCCGATATCGTTTCATCCCTCTTCCAGGACCGGGAGGGGCTGATCTGGATCGGGACCTTCGGCGGCGGCCTGAACATGGTCAACCCGGCCCAGCACCGTTTTACCACCTACACCCACCAGCCGGATGACCCGCACAGCCTGAGCGGGAATATCGTCACGCCCATCCTGGTGGACGCAGACGGCCGGGCCTGGATCGGGACCTACGGCAGCGGATTGAACATGTTCGATCCGCTCACCGCCGCTTTCACCCGTTTCCGCTCCGACCCGCTCGACCCGCACAGCCTGCAGAGTGACAGCATCCGCTCGCTCTACATGGACATGGAGGGCATCCTGTGGATCGGCGCCACCACCGGCCTGGACTGGTACGACCCGCAGGCCGGCATCTTCACCCATTACCGGCCCGGCCCCGACGAACTGCACCTGCTCAGCAATTCGGGCATACAGACCATCCGGGAAGACCGCCTGGGCGCCGTCTGGATCGGTTCCGACCGCGGCTTGTTCAAGTTCGACCCGAATACCCGGACGGTCGCCGCCCACTATTTCCACCGCTATAACAACGAGAACAGCCTGAGCGTCAACGAAGTCAATTCCATCTACGCCGACGCCGATGGCACACTCTGGATCGGGACATTCGGCGGCGGGTTGGACCACTTCGATCCCATCACCGAGCGTTTCAGCCATTACCGCTATGATGCGTCCGATCCGACCAGCATCAGCGACGAGACCATCCTTTCCATTTTCAGGGACAGCCGCGGGGCGCTCTGGATCGGCACCAGCAACGGCCTCAACCGCTACCATCCCGAGACGGATGGTTTCGCCGAATACCGCGACCCGGATGGCCCGCCCTATAATTTCATCTACGGCATCCTCGAGGACACCCAGGGGTATTTGTGGCTGAGCACCAATTACGGATTGACGCGTTTCGACCCGACCAGCGGCGCCTTCCGCAATTTCACCCTCAGCGACGGCCTGCAAAGCAACGAGTTCACCAGCAATGCCTACGCCGCTGCCCCGGATGGAAGGTTGTATTTCGGCGGCATCAACGGATTCTCGGTCTTCGACCCGGCCCAGATCGCGGACAGTTCCTACATCCCGCCAGTACTGCCGCTTTCCTTCACCCAGGACGGGATCGAGATCAACCAGGGTATGCGGGCGGATTATGTCGAAAAACTGACCCTCGAATGGCCGCGCAACTATTTCGAGTTCGAGTATGCCGTGCTCGGTTTCGCCCAGCCGGAGAAGAACCAGTATGCCTACATGTTGGAGAATTTCGACTCGAACTGGAACGCCGCCGGCTCGAGCGGTAACGGGCGCTATACAAACCTGCCGGGCGGGAATTACACCCTGCGCCTGGCCGGTTCCAACCATGACGGGACCTGGAACGACAGCGGTCATTCCGTCCAGGTGACGGTCATCCCGCCCTTCTGGCTGAACGCCTGGTTCCAGGTGACGGCGCTCCTGGCGTTGGCCGGCTCCATCTACGGCGGTTACCGCCTGCGCCTGGGGAGCGTGGAGCGCAATACGCGCGAACTCGAACGCCAGGTCACCGAGCGGACGCGTGAGATTGAGCGCCTGTTCGAGAATAACAAGGAGATCGCCGTCATGGAGGAGCGCAACCGCCTGGCGCGTGAACTCCATGACAGCGCCAAGCAGAAAGCGTTCGCCGCCCTGGCCCAACTGGGGGCGGTCAATGGCTTGATCGAACAGGAGAACAAATCCGCCCGCCGGCACATCCGCGAAGCCGAGAACCTGGTCTACGAAGTCATCCAGGAAATGACATTCCTCATCCAGGAGATCCACCCCATTGCCCTCAAACAGAAAGGCCTGGCGGTGATGGTGCGCGAGTATGCCTACGAATGGCAGAACCGCAACGGCATCCGCCTGGACCTGGCGATCGAAAACACCCGCTCTCTCCCGCTGGAGATCGAACAGGCGCTCTTCCGCACCATCCAGGAATCCCTGGCGAATGTCGCCCGGCACAGCCAGGCGGCAGAGGTTAAAATAACCCTGGCATATTCACCGGCCGAAGTCCAAGCCACCATCCAGGACGATGGCTGCGGGTTCGACATCACCCGCATCCCGACCGGCATGGGACTGCACTCGATCCGCGAACGGGTGGAAGGCTTCGGCGGTGGGTTCCAGATCGAGAGCGGTCCCGGCTGCGGCACATGCCTTCACATCCGCATCCCACTCATCTAGGAGACAGATATGGGCGACCCCATTTCGATCATTATCGTGGATGACCACGAAGTCGTCCGGAACGGCATCCGTTCCTACCTCGAGACGCTTCCGACATTCCATGTGGTCGGTGAAGCAGCCTCCGGCCAGGAAGCCATCGCCCTCGTCTCGGAACACATCCCGGATATCGTCCTGATGGACCTGATCATGCCCGGCATGGATGGGATCGAGACCACCCGCCAGATCAAGAAGATCAGCCCACGCACCCAGGTGGTGGTGCTCACCTCCTACCACGAGGATGTCCACATCTTCCCGGCGCTCAAGGCTGGCGCCACGGCCTATATCCTGAAAGATATGAAGATGGAAAAACTGGTGGAAGCCCTCCACCGCGCCATCCAGGGCGAGGTCACGCTCCACCCGCGGGTGGCATCCCGCGTCCTGCTCAATTTGCGGGGCGACGACAACGAAGACCCGCGCCTCTTCACCGACCTGACCGAGCGCGAACTGGACGTATTGAAACTGATCGCCAACGGCCTGAGCAACAACCAGATCGCCGAAAAATTGATCATCAGCGAGAACACCGTCAAAGGCCACGTCAGCAACATCCTCAGCAAACTGCACCTGATGGACCGCACCCAGGTGGCCGTCTATGCCTGGCAGAAGGGCATCGTCAGCCGCCAGCAATCCGCCGAATAGGGCGGGGGAGTCCGCTTGTGGCGAAGAGCGCCCTGCCTGTATATAACCAATCCCAGCCGGCAGTCGACGAGTATCCGGAGGAACCATTCAGATCGAATTATCCGAACCCGGTCCCCTGCTTCTCCCCGGCGGCCGCCTTGCCCGGGTGGGCTGGGCGCGCCAGCCTTAATTCATATTCGGCATCGCCGGGAGGGAACCCGTCGCGGTAGAGTTTGAGGATCCTGCCATCGCCCCAGGCATGGATTTCGGCGGTGCGGCCCAGCGCAATGGGTTTCGAGAGGGTTGGCACGGGGATATTATAACCACTGCCCGGTGACGATGCTCTCCCGAAGAACACCGGGACTGCGCGCGTTGTCACCCACAGGCGAGGCGCACTTCGCCGAAGGGCAGGTACCTTTGCTGGTTCAGCAGGTTCCCGCACGAATCGAGGGCTGAAACATTAGAACCTAAATGGTCAGTCAAGTTGTTAATGAGCTGGTGAATAGCAGATTATGCTAATGTTCAGATGCCATGATGGGGTTGGCCGGGAGACCTCACCCCAGCGAGATTTTGATAGTTTGAATAACCAGGGGCAGACCAGAGTAGCATCTTTAAGAATCGTTTTGCTCATTCACATTCACTAAGAGCTGAATACTCCTCTCCCCAAAACCGGGGAATATCCAATAAATACAAGTTGCCTAATTCTGTTATCGCTAATACATTTTCGTCAATAGGTGACCATGCTATCTGACCCCCAAATTTCGAAGTTTCGACTCTCAACTGTGGATTATGCAAACATTGAACTACTGAAGAATGATTTCCATTTTCAGCCACCTGAGTGTACGCAATAAATCTACTGTCTGGAGACCATGACGGTCCGGCAGCATTTTTCTCGGTTATATTACTTGCCTGACCAGAAAGGATGTCAAGAAGGAAGATTTCGCTATACGTAAAGCCGATATCCTCACTCTTCCAATCATAAGCGTGCGAGAAAGCAAGGATCTGACCATCAGGAGAGATTGCCAAGGATGCTGAATTACTACAACTAGTCTTTTGTGAATACAAGACCTTTTTCTCGCCCGTCTGTAAAAAAAACTTGTAGATTGTCATTTCATCCTGGCTTGGGTCACTATTAAATTGACAGGAGTAGATAATCAGATGTTCCCCTTCTGGTAGAAAAATACCCTGTGAGCCGGCATCGTCAGATAGAAGAACCTGAAATTCGTATGGCTCGCTTATCTTCATTGTCCAAAAACCATTTGGTGTATCAACGCCTCCGGAAGGGTTGCCCTCTGATGAGAATAAAAGACCTTCGCCATCTGGGGACCAATCCATCGCTCTAAAATCACCCTCGAGACTTATCAACAGGGTGTTGCTGCCTGTTTCAAGATCCACAATTCTGATCTCAGTTTCATTATCACTAAAAAAGTAGGATGACATAACGATTTTGGTTCCGTCAGGTGACCAAATTGGCGTTGTTGCATTGCCCCACATGGAGCCAATTCTTTGTACTCCAATCCATCTCAAGGAACATGAAGATAGAACAAGACCCAACGCGAACATTAGGCATTTTCTAAAAATGCTACACATAGTATTCCTCCACTACTACTTTAATATTTCCAGACCGATGCTGATAATCTTTTGACCAGTTGGTGTATCAATAAAATCAGAAAAAGATTTATTAGGATACAGGGGGTACAAGTAGATCGGGTAACCTAAGCCTTGACTATGGATCATATAATACTCGGCTCGCAGGAGAGTAATTGGGTCGTAGCTTAGGTCGATGTTCATAATTTTCCTATGGTCAGACCCAATAACTGGTTCTTCACTCTCTAAAGCATATCGTACTTCTAAGCCTATTTGCCAAGCCTCTAATTCTCCGTAAACCGAACGAGCAATTACTCTACCTTGTATCAGGTGAATGGTTTCGTGTATTATCCCACTCAAATTCCAATTCGACAGATTTGAAATCGAATCACCAGGCAAGTAAACATTTCCATCGACTCCCCAGGTTGCACCAGCGCCTTCATAACATATTCGGATCATTGAGGATATGTACGTTATTCTCTATCATGAACTCTATAGGGTTAATGACTTTCTCACCGCCATTATCAATTAATTCCAATAACGCTACCTCTTCATCTCCCGAATACCAAATCCCAACACGTTGCTTTAGCCAGTCCTTCGGGCTAAGATGTTTACCGTTGCTACCAAAACAAACTTCGTCATCGGTGCAAACGACATGGCCTGTTGGATCAACATTTACAATCGGTGAATTCAACACGTAACTGAACCGATTCAGACCTTGCGCTCCCCCCGGCACAATCGTATCCGGCTGCAGGAATCGACCGAGTGCGGGCGAATAAAATCTTGCCCGGTAATCCATCAACCCCAAATCAGCCAAATTCCGCTGTGACGTGTACCCGAAATCGGTCTCGGTGATCGTGCCCACATCGAGGCGCACCTCGCCAAAGGGGAGGTACCTTTGCTGGCTCAGCAGGTTCCCGCTCGAATCGAGGGCAGAAACAATAGAACCTAAATGGTCAGTCAAGTAGTATAGGAGTGTCGCCGTGCCGGTTGTTACCAAGACAGGTTGTTAAGGTGCAGATAATGTCATAGTAATCCTGCTGGATTCGTATATCAATTTCACCCCAACGGAATTCACATTTCCTCACGACTCAACTTACTTGACATGTTCCTGGAACTCTTCGAGAGTGACCCCTGCTTGCTTGAGAATGCTCCGCAGGGTTCCGATTGCGACTTCCCGGTGCAGTGGTACAACACAACCGATATTCCCCTTCTGGGAGGTCTTCTTCATCACCACGTGGCTTCCTCGTTGACGCACCTGGAAAAATCCCATTCCTTCCAGGGCCCGAATGATATCGCGCCCCAAGAGATGCGGTATTTCAGGCATAGACCGCCACATCGAACGTGGTCAGAAGGGAGCGGGAGACTTCCCGCAACGGGAACTCTTCCAGGTAGAGTTCGGTCGCTTCCTTCAGATTGGCAATTGCTTCTTCCACTGTCTTGCCCTGGCTAACTGTCCCCACTTCCGGACAATCAGCCACATACCAATCATCTTCTTTATGAACTACAGCAGTAAAGGTATGAGTCATCGCCATGCTCCTGTTTCGAGTTGATTATACATTGCTTCAGAACTTGTGAACATGCGCATGGATTTGCCATATCCTCAAGATATTCCCGCCTACTTCAAAGTGGCAAACTCAGCCTCACATTTTCAAACTGGGCAGGCCGGGAGACCTCGCCCCAACAAGAGGTGGGTTCTGAGAACCGGCATGAACGAGTTTTTCTTATTTCTCAGGAAGAATAATATATTCTCGATGGTAAACAAAACCCGTTGAAGTAAACAAGTCAATAGAATTACCATCGAGGTCTTGGATGACATAGCTTGGATCATTAAAGTTGCTACAAATAAACGATTCTCCTTCAATCCAATCAGGGGAATTACAAATTGGAGTAAATATCACCGTGCTTTCTGATATGGTAGCCAAGAAACGCAACGGTTCTCTGTCGGACATCATAAATATAAATCGATTTGAAATCGGTAACCAACGTTCAAAAGAACCATATCCAGTAAAGAAAATGATATCCGTACCGTCGTGAATATTTAGCAAGTGATATTCACATTCGGAACCTGTTCGAACACAGTAGACAATCCATAGCAAGTCTGGCGAGAGGTGTATCTCGGGAAATCCAAGTATGCTCGCTAGTATTTGTGGTGAAGGATTGTCTTCTGATAAATACCATAGGGACGTCTGAGCTTCCTCAATGGACCAGTCGGAAGGGCTAAGAAAAAGTACGAATTTTTGGGATTGGTGCTCCCAATAGGTATCAACTAACAAGGGGGCTCGAGGCAGGAAACTGGCTCAAACTCCATAAATGCTATTTGTTGCATGTCTTTTAGTCTATAGAGTGAAGAACTATAAGGGGTGGTAAATGCGAGTTTTTCCCCATCAGATGATAGAGACATCATTCCCAATTCGCCAAATGAAAGAATGCGCTCATATGTTTTCACTTCGATATCTACAAGATAGATATCTCCAAGTGGTCCAATGTTTAATAAAAATCTCTGACTGTCGGCGAACCATGTCATTTGGTAACCATAAAAACCCATCCCCGTGCTTTGGTAATTCGCACAATTGGGTGCAAAAGCTATAATCTCAGACTCACTGATAAGAAGTTGCAACTCACTATTATTTAGATCTAGCAAGTATATACTTGGGCAAGGATGAAATTGATTCCCGATGGATACGACCAGATATTCCCCATTTGGCGAAAGCTTTGTCAGTTCCAATAAAACAAATTCTTGGAGCACCATCATGTCTCGCAAGCTGCTTCCATCCCAGAACCACAATTGGTTGTTATCATCGTCAAAAGTTACTACTCAGCCTGTTTGAGCAAAAACCGCCACCTGTGGCGAAAAAGGCTGAAATTGCGCTCGTTTGTCATATGTAGCCATCCCAAATATGGCGATTTTCTGTCAAAACTGCCAAACGACGCCACAGGTTGGGCTTTCAATATTATGGCTGAGTAGTAACCGTCAAAAAATATATAGCGCAACCTGGATTTCATGGATAACAGATCATCTGAAACGCCCTCAGCCAATGTTGGTGTTTCTGTCGGATATTCCACCAATGTAGATGTAATCTGAGGCGACTCTGTGCTCTCTGGCGAAGCATAGTTTGGTGTTCTGCAACTCGCAAGAATAAACAAAACAATCACAATAGTGGTTGTTTTTTTATGAAATGGATACTCCAAGCATAAGGTCAAGGTTTTGCTCCAAAATTCCCGACAACATTAAGATCAATCGGCATGAATCCGCGTTGTCACCCACAGGCGGGGCGCTCCGCGTCCGGTCCTGGCGCAGAGGGCTGAAACGCTGTTCCGCCGCAGAGCAGCGGAACAAGATACTATCGCCCTAGATATAAAACTTCGTCGGGTCGATCTCCTCACGCAATAATCTCAACTCTTCGCTGCTGGGCGGGGCGTTCTGACCCACCTTCTGCGGGATGACCAGTTCGAAGCCGGTGTTCTCCTTCACCTCGTCCACCGTCACGCCCGGGTGCAGGGACTTGAGCCGCATGCGGCAGGTCCCCGGGTCGTAGTCCATCAGCGCCAGGGTGGAGACGACTGCCACCGGCCCGGCGCCATGCGGCAGCCCGGCGGCTTCGCGTGCGCCGGGTCCTGTCAGGAAGCCGGGGGTGGTCAGGAAGTCCACTTGGGGCACAAAACGGCGGGCATCGTGCTGCATGATGGCGATCGTCTGCCAGCAGAAACTGCCCACGTCGTTGCCGCCCCCGGAGCCGGGCAGGCGCGCCTTCGGGTGGTCGTGGTCGCCGATGGCGACGCTGTTCAGGTTGCCGTAGGGGTCGATCTGCGCCCCGCCTAAAAATCCGTAGTCGATGAAGCCGCGCTGGGCGGTCTCCATCGTATCGCAGATCCCGGCGGCCGAGATGCCCTTGTGGAAGGTGCGCGCCTCGCCGACGGCGCGCGGCAGTTCCTCCATGATGGCGCCCGTCCCGCCGAATTCGAAGACCGGGACGAGGTTGGGGGCGGTGGTCCTGGAGGCCAGCATGGCGGCCAGCATCGGGATGCCGGTGCCGATGAAGCAGGTGGCGCCGTCCTCGAAGAGGCGCGCCGCCACGCAGATCATCAGTTCAGTTTTGGAGTAAGTTTGCTCGGTCATCTTGATCCCTTTTCAACACAAAGGTACACAAAGGAAAACCCATGCAGGCTTTCTTTCAAGTCCTTCTCTCCCGCAGTTCGACCGCCTGTTTCAGGCGTTCCTCCCCGATGAACTCGAGGTAT
>VGNO01000096.1 GCA_016865985.1 Chloroflexota bacterium
TGGGGCACGGCCAGGGCAGGACGGCGGTAAACGACCGCATGTTCACCGAACAGGATGACCTTACCCGGGGCAGAGGCAGTGATTTCCATGGCTATCCTAAAGGAGATAGAAGATGATTACGACTGCCGCCATCCAGAGGATGATCCCGACCTGGAAGGGCCGGTCTGAGAGCAGGATTTCCTCCGGTTCACCGCCGATCTTTTTAACCTGGACCAGGTAGAGGTAGCGGAAGATGGCATAGACGACGAAAGGGATGGTGAGCATCAGGGCGTGGTTGCCGGGGGCTTCGGGGCGGAAAAAGGTGTAGAGGCTGTAGGCTACGATGGTAGTCCCCGATACGATGGTGATGAACTGGTCGAGTAACGGGATGGTGTAACCGTCGAGCACTTTGCGGTGGTTCGTGGCATCCTCGGCCAGGAGCGCCAGTTCAGCGCGGCGCTTCCCAAAACCAAGATAGAGGGCGAGCAGGGTCATCAGCACATACAACCACGGAGAGAAGCGTTCCACCACGATCAGGGTAGTCCCGGCATGGACGCGCAGTACGAATCCCGCCGCCAGGATGAGTACATCCAGGATGGGAAGATGTTTGAGCCATTTCGAGTATGCCAGCATCAGCAGGAAGTAGGCCAGGACGGTCAGGGCGAACTGCCAACGCAGGAAATAAGCCGCCGCCAACGCGCCGAGTGATAGGACGATTCCCGCCAGGACTGCCAGCGGAAGAGGCAACGCGCCGGAGGCGATGGGGCGGCGCTTCTTGACCGGGTGCAGCCGGTCGGACCTGTAGTCCAGGCTGTCGTTGATGATATACACGGCGCTCGAGATGATGCAGAATAATCCAAATCCCGCCAGGGTGTAGAGCAGGTCGCTGGGATGGAAGAGTTTTCCATCGAAGACGAGTGCGGCGAAGAGAAAGGCATTCTTCGTCCACTGGCGGGGACGCATGGATTTCAGGAGGGCGCTCAGCATGGGGGTATTTTACACGATAGCGGTACAATACGAACATGCCAAAAGTACGTTTGGATCTCCTGCTCGTAGAACGTGGACTTGCGGAAAGCCGCGCCAAAGCCCAGGCATTGATCATGGCCGGTCAGGTTCGCGTCGATGGTCAAATAGTGGATCGTGCCGCATCGAATTTCCCGAATGAGGCAAGTCTTACTCTGGATCATGGGCCGCGCTTTGTTTCGCGCGGCGGAGACAAGCTGGAGGCGGCGCTGCAGGCATTCCCGATCGAGATGACGGGGAGGGTCTGCGCGGACGTGGGGGCTTCCACGGGCGGTTTCACCGACTGCCTGCTCCAGCATGGCGCGGCGAAAGTCTATGCCATGGATGTAGGCAAGGGCCTGCTGCACTGGAAACTTCGCACCGACCCGCGCCTGGTTGTGATGGAAAAGACCAATGCCCGCTTCGTGGAGAAACTGCCCGAACCAGTCAGCCTGGTCACGATTGACGCGTCGTTTATATCGCTGAAGATCTTGCTGCCGGTGGTGAAGAAATGGTTTCCCCTTCCCCCTCTCCCGGTTTTGGGAGAGGGGGAAGGGGCAGGGGATGGGGGTGAGGGCGAAATCATTGCCCTCATCAAACCCCAGTTCGAAGCCGGCCGGACCCAGACCGCGCGAGGCAGGGGTGTCATCCGCGACCCTGAAATCCACCGCGCCGTTCTACTTGATGTGCTGGCCTTCGCTCAGGAGACCGGCTTCGCCATGCGCGGGCTGGCGCGCAGTCCCGTGATCGGGCCAAAAGGGAATGTCGAGTTTTTGGCGTGGATGGGATTCGGGGAAAGCAACAGCAATCTGGATCCTTTGGTCGAAAGGGTTCTATCATCGGGGTGAGTCGAAGGACATGATACTATGAATTTCAGCGCGTCCTTGTGGGGTAAAAATCAGGTATACTACCGGCGTCATGACAGCCGATATCCGCAATTTCTGCATCATCGCACACGTCGACCATGGGAAATCCACCCTGGCCGACAGGTTGCTGCACCTGACCGGGACCGTCCCCGACCGCGATACCACCGAGCAGATCCTCGATTCGATGGACCTGGAACGCGAGAAGGGCGTCACGATCAAGGCCTCGGCGGTGCGTATGGCCTATTCGGCCCAGGATGGGCAGACTTACGAACTCAACCTGATCGATACCCCCGGCCATGTGGATTTTGGTTACGAGGTTTCGCGGGCGCTGAACGCCTGTGAAGGGGCGGTACTGGTGGTGGATGCCACCCAGGGCATCGAAGCCCAGACCCTCGCCAATCTCTATTCCGCCATCGAGGCCGACCTGGCCATCATCCCGGTCATCAACAAGATCGACCTGATATCAGCCAGTCCGGATGAGGTGGCCGAGGATGTCGGCAGCCTGCTGGGGGTCGCCCCGGAGTCCGTGATACGGGTCTCGGCCAAGGATGGGAAGAACGTGGAGGCAGTCCTGGAGGCCATCGTCGCCAAGGTCCCTCCGCCGAGGGGAACGGTCGACGCGCCGCTGCGCGCCCTGGTCTTCGATTCCCACTATGATTCCTACAAGGGCGTCATCACCTACGTGCGGGTCACCGAAGGCCGCCTGACGCCCAGCGAGAGCATCCACCTCATGTCCAGTGGCGTGAATGTCAAACCGATCGAAGTTGGCGTCTTTGCCCCGATGATGAAACCGGTGTCTGAATTATTGGCGGGGGATGTGGGGTATATCGCCACCGGTTTGAAGACCGTCCACGAGGCGCGGGTGGGGGATACCATCACCAGTACCATCCGCCCAGCCCCGGACCCGCTGCCGGGATATCGGACCCCGAAGCCAATGGTGTTTGCCGGGGTCTACCCCTCCGAAGCGGACGATTACCAGGACCTGCGCGAGGCGCTCGAAAAACTGCAACTCAACGACGCCGCCTTGACATTCCAGCCGGAGACTTCCCAGGCGTTGGGGTTCGGCTTCCGGGCGGGTTTCCTGGGACTGTTCCATATGGAAATCATCCAGGAACGGATCGAGCGCGAATACGACCTGGATGTAGTCTTTACTGCCCCCACGGTCGCTTATGAAGTGCTGTTGCATGAAGGGACGACAACTATCGTCGCCTCCCCGGCCGACCTGCCGGATGAGGGGCTGGTGGCTGAGATCCGCGAACCCTGGATGACGATAGAGATCATAACGCCCACCGATTATTATGGTCCGATCATGGACCTGGTGACCAAGCGGCGCGGCATCTACAGGCAACAGGAATACCCGGCCCCGCACCGCGTCCAATTGGACTATGAGATCCCGCTCTCCGAGATCATCGTCGATTTCTTCGACGCCTTGAAATCCCGTACCCGCGGTTATGCCTCCCTGGATTACCAATTCCTAGAATACCGCGCCGACCAGTTGCAGAAACTCGAGATCCTGGTCAACGGCGAACCGGTGGATGCCCTGGCGGCCATCGTCCACGAAAAGGATGCCTACCACAAGGGCCAGCGTTTCATCACAAAACTAAAGGAATTGATCCCACGCCAGTTGTTCGATGTTGCCATCCAGGCTTCGTCCGGCGGGCGTATCATCAGCCGCGCCAATGTCAAGGCCTTGCGCAAGGATGTTCTCGCCAAGTGTTACGGCGGCGATATCACCCGCAAGAAGAAACTGCTCGAAAAGCAGAAGAAAGGCAAGAAACGCCTGAAGATGGTGGGAAATGTGGAGATCCCCCAGGAAGCCTTCATGGCGGTTTTGAGCCTGGAAGAGGAATGATTCTTAACACAAAGGACACAAAGTTCACGAAGGAAAAGATTCACGAAGGTTTCTTTGTGTTTTTTTCTCATTGTGCACCTTGGTGTCCTTTGTGTTGAAAGGTCTTTATGTCGAATTTCTGGAAATCAGCGCGCAGGTGGCTGCCGGGTGTGGTCATCAGCCTGGCAGCCATCGCCCTCATCGTCACCTTTGTCGACCTGGGTCATTTCGTGGCTGCCATGCGCTCGGCCAACTACTGGTTGTTGCTGGGTGTGTTGGCGGCATCTTTCGTCTGGCTTGCCATGAGGGCGGTGGTCTGGCGCACCATCCTGCGCGGGCGGGCTGCATATCGGGATGTGTTCCTGACCCTGAACGAAGGCTATCTGCTGAATAATTTCCTGCCCTTCCGCCTGGGGGAAATGGGACGCGCTTTCCTGCTGGGGCGCAGGTCCAAGCTGGGTTTTCTGGAAGTCTTGCCGACTATCATCATCGAGCGGGTTCTGGACCTGGCATTTGCCGCCGCCATTCTCATGAGCGCGGTTCCGTTCGTGGTCGGCGCGAAGGAGGCTGGGCGGATCGCCATCGTCATCGGTGGACTGGTCGTTTTCGGGCTGGTTGTGCTCTACCTGCTGGCCCGCAACCGCGAGCGGGCGTTGCGCCTTTTCAACCGGCTCTTTGCGCGCATGCCTAAAGTACGGCAAGTGGGCAATGGGTTCCTCGACTCGCTCTTCTCCGGCCTGGCCATCCTGACCGACGGCTGGCTGTTCCTGCGCGTCCTGCTGTGGATGACGGTTAACTGGGCGTTTGCTGTTTTCCAGTTCTATCTCCTCATCCTGGCCTTCTTCCCGCAAGCGGAATTGCCCTGGTCGCTGTTTGGGCTGGGCGCGGTGGCCTTCGGAAACGCCATCCCGTCCCTGCCGGGCGCTGTCGGAACTTATGAAGGCGCGCTGGGCGGGGCGCTTGCCTTGTTGAGCGGCGACCAGTCCACGGCGCTGGCCGCGGCGTTGACGGCGCACCTGACCAATTACATTTCCACCGGCTCCATAGGGATATTTGCATTATCCGCCGAAGGGGAAACGCTGATGGGAGTTTACCGGCAGTTGCGGAAGAAAGAGCAGGAATAACCATCCCGTCGTTTCGGGAAATCGAACGGAGGGGAGCGACCCCTGCCAGTGCAGGATGTTGCTGTTGGTAGAGAAAGCCTCGCACCGCCAGATCGAGAGGAGTTGTCTTGTCCAATACCTATTTCATCACCGGCGGGGCCGGTTTCATCGGCTCGAATTATGTCCACCGCCTGCTGGAACGCGGCGAAAAGGTCATCATCTATGATGATCTTTCACGCGCTGGCGCGCTGCGCAACCTGGCCTGGCTGCGTGAACAATTCGGGCAGGATTCCTTCCAATTGGTGGTCGGGGATGTACGCGATGCCGCCCTGCTGACAGGATCCAGCCGGGATGCGGATGTGTTCGTCCATCTTGCTGCCCAGGTCGCAGTGACCACATCTGTCGCCGACCCGCGTAACGACTTCGAGATCAACGCCCTGGGGACGTTCAACCTGGTAGAGGCAGCCCGGCTGAACGAACGCAAGTCGGTCGTACTATACGCTTCCACGAACAAGGTCTATGGCGGGATGGAAGATGTGACGGTGGTGGAACATCCAACACGCTGGGAATATGAAGATATACCATACGGCTGCCCGGAATCCCAACCGCTCGATTTCCACTCGCCGTATGGTTGCTCGAAAGGGACCGGCGACCAATACGTGCGCGACTACGCCCGCATCTACGGCCTACCGACCGTCGTCCTTCGCCAGTCCTGTATCTATGGCCCGCGCCAATTTGGCGTGGAGGACCAGGGCTGGGTGGCGTGGATGGTCATCGCAGCCGTCACAGGGCGGCAGATCACCATCTACGGCGACGGGAAGCAGATCCGGGATGTGCTCTTTGTGGACGACCTGCTGGACGCTTACGACTCCGCCATTGACCGGATCGACCGTGTTAAAGGCCAGGTCTACAACCTGGGCGGTGGGCCGGGGAATACAATGTCCATCTGGGCCGAGTTCGGGCCGCTGATGGAAAAACTGCTGGGTAAATCCATTCTGGTGGCGCGCGGCGACTGGCGTCCCGGCGACCAGAAGGTCTTCGTAGCCGACATCCGCAAGGCGGAGCGCGAACTGGGTTGGAAGCCGAAGGTCGGCGTGGAGGAGGGAGTGGGGAGGTTGTTCGAGTGGGTGAAAGCCAACCGGGAGGAATTATAAGAATGGAACATCCCCATCTGCCCGACCTGACCCGCCAAATCACCCGCCGGATGGCTCTTTCCCTCGTGATCACTCTGGTATTTGTCGCGGTCGAAGTTGTCGCCGGTTTGCTGGCGAATTCCCTGGCCTTGCTGACGGATGCCGCCCACAATTTCACCGATGTACTGGCATTGGGGCTCTCCTGGTTTGCCCTGCGCCTGGCGCTGCAGCCATCCCATTCGGCCAAGACTTTCGGCTACCACCGCGCCGGCATCCTGGTGGCGCTGCTCAATTCCACCACCCTGGCGCTCATCTCGCTTGGGATTTTCTATGAAGCATACCGCCGTTTCATCGATCCGCCGGAGGTCGAGGCAGGCATCCTCATATGGGTCGGGCTGGCTGCGGTGGCCGTCAACCTCGTCACAGCCCTGCTCGTCCGTCGCGGGGCGGAGCACGACCTGAATATCCGGAGCGCCTTCCTGCACCTGATGGGCGATGTCCTCTCCACTGTCGGGGCGGTTATCGCCGGGGTGGTCATCTTCTTTACAGGTCTGGACTGGCTCGACCCGTTGGTGAGCGTTTTCATCGGGATACTCATCCTTTGGAATGCCTGGAAGATCATCCGTGAGGCGACCGAAATCCTTATGGAAGCCACCCCGGCCGACATCGACATGGACGCCTTGATCGGCGATATCCAGGCCGTGGAAGGGGTAACCGGCGTGCACGACCTGCATGTCTGGTCGATCAACCAGTCGCTGCGCACACTCTCTGCCCACCTGGTAACGACCGACCTACCTGTCAGCGCCGGGACGGGCATCCAACTGGCAGTTAGCGCCATGCTGCGCAGCAGGTACGGCATCGCCCATTCCACCCTGCAATTGGAATGCAAGGACTGTGCGCCGGCAGCATTGTATTGTGACTTCCAACCTGCCAGCCGTATTCACCTGGAGTGATGGGAGTCCCTGATCGTTGACAACAGCGGAGATTGCCAGGCAGCAATCTCCGCTGTCCTTTCCCGATTATCCGGGCAGGGCTGGTTTTCGAAGATAGAACCTTTTTCAGTCTCTCCAGAACTGCGGCAGGTAGGTTTTATACGCGTTCAGGTAGGCATCCAGTATCTGCCTGGCCTGTTCCATGTCGTTGACCATCGGGTCCAGCAGCAGGCATTGCAGGGCTTTTTCGCGGCTGCCTTCCACTGCTGCGTCCACGCATAATTGCGCCACCGCCGTCTCGCGCCGGCAGAGTTCCGCCACCCCTTCGGGTAGCGCGCCGACATGCACCGGGTGGATGCCGGAGCCATCCACCATCACTGGCGTTTCCACCGTCGCCCCTGGCGGCAGGTTGGAGACCTGCCCGGCATTGGGCAGGTTGGCTGCCAGGTGGTAGTGGTTCCCGGCGCAGGCGATATTTTCGATCATTTCCAAAGCGCCTTCAGAATCAGTCTCTGCCAGGCCTTCGATGGTCGCTTCGCCGTTCGCTATTTTGTCCAGGCGGTCGAGTTCGAAATCGCGCACGGCAGCCATCAAGTCCCATTCGTACAACTTGAGGTCGTACTTTTCCCAGGGCATGGTGACCGGGTCGGTCACCCAGGGAAGGTACTCGCACAGGTGGGTGTCGCCGGGGACGGGGAAAGCGCCAAAGGCCTCGAAGACACGGCGGGTCAGCGGCTCGAAGGCCGGGTCCAGTTCGAAGAAACGTTTACGGAAGAGCGGATAGAGGTCCTCGCCGGTCTGCCGGTCACGGATGGACAGGATCCAGGAGAAATGGTTCAACCCGGCGGCGCGGATGTCCACCCGCGGGACGATCTGCCTGCGGACGACATCATGGGCGGCGTACTGGCTGACGGCAGCCTCCATCCCCGTCAACTCCGGCGGGACTTCGATGCCATACTCCGCGCCGAGCGCCACACCCACCATGATATAACCGATATAGATCTGGTGGCACAAGCCGACGGCTTTGATGCGGCTATGGCGGTTGACGGCATCGCAGATGCGGACCATGGGATTGGTGAAGTTGATGAACCAGGCTGCCGGGCAGGCCTGTTCTATATCATGCACGATTTCCATCACCGGGCCGATGTTACGGGCGGCATGGGCAAATCCGCCCGGACCGCCGTTCTCGGCGTATGGCTGGCGGATGCCGTACTTGAGGGGGATCTCGAAATCGGATCTCCACAGCGCCTCCCGCGGGCCGACCTCGATGGCGGAGACGACGAAGTCACTGCCGGGCAGGGCTTCGGCGTGGTGGGTGTGGGCGCTGATGGAAAACCCCGCCCTCCATTCGATGTTGAGCCTGTCCGCCAGCCGGCGGACGATGTCGAGGCTGGCCGCGTTGCGGTCCACCAGCGCCAGGCGGGCTCCGGACAGTCTGCGCGAACGCAGGATGGCGGATAATGTATTTTCGCCGAACGATGCGCTCCCGGCGCCGATGACGGTTATCTTGGTCATGGTCTCATCTTGTCTCGGTTATCTTCTGGATGCTGCGCGGCATTTCGGGATCCAGCCCGCGCGCCTGTGTCAGGTGGTAGCAGAACAACTGGGCCGGGATGATCGCCAGCAACGGGCTGAGCCATTCCGGGATGCCGGACGGCATTTCGATGGGGGACTGGGCAAGTTCGAGCGCCTCTGGCTGGTCCGAGATGACCACCAGTTCGGCCTTGTACGCCTGGCGCAGTTGTTTCAGCAGTTCGAGCACGGAATCGAAAGTCTGCCCGCCGGGGGCAACAGCCATCACCGGGAAGCCGCGCTCGACGATGGCGATCGGTCCATGCTGGAAATCGGCCGAGGAATATGGCTCGGCAACGATGTAACTCAATTCTTTTAGTTTCAACGACCACTCGAAGGCGGTGGCATAGTTGAAGCCGCGCCCGATCGCCACGCAGTGCGCCATATAGCGGAAGCGTTGCGCCATATCCCGGATGGTTCCATCCAACTCCAGGATTTGTGCGCTCCAGGCCGGGACATGTTCCAATTCCGCCAGGCGGGTTCCGTCCTGCGCCAGGGCTGCCGAAAACATTGCCATTGCCAGAAGTTCGGCGGTGTAAGTCTTGGTGGCTGCTACGGCTTTTTCCGGCCCGGCCAGGATCTCAAGTACGAAATCAGCGCAGCGCGCCAGGGGGGAGCCGGGGGCGTTGGTGATCGCCAGGGTCGGGCAGCCCTGCCTCCGGCCTTCCTCGAGCACGGCGACAATGTCCGGCGATTGCCCGGATTGCGAGATGCCAACCACCAGGGCATCCTTTAGACTTGGCGGCTGGTTGTAGTATGTAAACAGCGACGGGGTCGCCAGGGCGACCGGCAGGCGGTTGTATGCCCCCCACAAGTAATTGGCGTAGCGGGCGGCGTTGTCGGAGGCGCCGCGCGCCGCCAGGAACGCATAGGAAGGCGCGCGGCGCTGAACCTCATCAGTTATGCGCTGGATCTCCTCACGGGCAGACAGGAGGCGCCTGAAAGCCTGCGGTTGCTCGTGGATCTCGGAATGCAGGGACATGGGTAAATGACTCCCTAATCGACCAGGCCAGCCAGGTAGACGATCAGCGGTGAGACTGCCAGCGCAGGCAGGAAATTCCCGACCCGAATCTTCCTGATCTCCAGCAGGTTGCTGACGGCGATCCCGGCCAGGATCACCCCGCCCACGGCGGTCATCTCGGCCAGCATGGCATCGTTGAGGATGGCGTCGAATTGCGCCGCCAACAGGCTGATCCCTCCCTGGTAGACAAGGATGACGAACACCGAGAACAACACACCAATACCCAGGCTGGAGGCGAAAGCCAGCGCTGCGAATCCATCCAGCGCCGACTTGACGGCGAGCAGTTCGTAGTTGCCGGAGAGGCCGTCCTGGACCGAGCCGAGGATGGTCAGCGGCCCGACGCAGAAGAGCAGGGAGGCAGTCATGAAACCGCGTACGAAATTCCCGGCATCGCTCCCTCCCCGTTCGAATAGCCTATGCAGCCAACCGCCCAGCGATTGCAGGCCGTCCTCGATCCGCCACCACTCGCCGAGCAATCCCCCGACCAGCAGCCCACCCAGGACGAAGAGCGGATTTGTCGTCCCGAGGAACATTTTCAAACCGACCGCCGCTGTGAACAGGCCCATCCCTGCCACAATCGTGGATTTGATCCGCTCCGGCAGGCGCGCCCCGAACAGCAGGCCGAGCGACCCGCCGGCCAGTACGGCTGCAATGTTCAGCACGGTCCCGGTCACCGTTCTGTTCCCCTGGCGCGCCGGGTTTTTTTGCCGATTGCCTGGTTCTCCAGGAGTTCGAGCGCGAAACAGAGGGAGGACAGGCGGTTGAGGTATTGCAGCAGGAGTGGATTTTCCACATCCTTGCGGTCGAGTAGTTCCGCCACCCGGCGCTCGGCGCGCCGGACGACCGTCCGCGCCAGGGACATCGCCGCGCCGGCGGGTGAATCACCGGGCAGGATGAACTCATCCGGGACGGGGACCAGCGCCGATACAGCCAGGGTCTGCGCTTCGAGCCAATCGATGCGCGCCGACTCCAGGGCGGTCCCCTGCGCCTGCCGCAGGTCGCGGAGACGCC
>VGNO01000097.1 GCA_016865985.1 Chloroflexota bacterium
ACCAAGGGCCAAGGCGCGACCTATGTCGACTGCCGCTGGTACCCGTTCGAGGAGTCCAACTCCCTGCTGATGTGGAACGGCAACCTGAAGGACGCCTCCTTCTCGCGCGAGAGCGGGGTTGGCATCCGGGCGCTCTACAAGGGCGCCTGGGGCTTCTCGGCCTCCTCGGACATGGGCGACCTGGCGGCCGTCTTCGACAAGGCGCTCGATAACGCCCGCGCCGCCGCCGAACGGGTCACCTTCCCGGTGCGGCTGGCGGAGAAGGACGCCATCCAGGCCGAGTTCGCCAGCCCGTGCAGGATCGATCCGTTCGAAGTCCCGCTGGGCGATAAGGTGGGCTTCCTCAAGTCAATGGACGAGAAACTGGACCGGAAAGGCGTGGAACAGCGCAACGCCTCGCTGACCTTCATCCGCAAGCAGATCGTCTTCCTGGATTCCGAAGGCAGCCATATCGAAAAACGGATCACCGAGGTCTTCAGCCAGTTGGAAGTCTCCGGGCGGGACGCCCAGGGCATGAGCCACGAGCGCAAGTTCCGCCTGGCGCAGCGCGGCGCCAGCCGCGGCTGGGAATCGGTGGACCCCGGCTTCTTCGGCGAGAACGCCGAACGGATCGTGAAAGAGATGAACGAGACCCTGGCGGCTGAACCCTGCCCGAAGGAGGAGCGTTCGGTCATCCTGCTGCCTGGCATCATGTACCTGCAGACGCACGAGACCATCGGCCACGCCCTCGAACTCGACCGCATCCTGGGTTACGAACTGGCTTTCGCCGGCGGCTCCTTCGTCACCTTGAAGGACTTCGGCAGCCTGCGCTACGGGTCAGAGAAACTGACGGCGCGGGCCGACGCCACCCTGCCCAACAGTCCGGGCAGTTTCGGCTACGACGACGACGGCGTCCCGGCGCGCGATAATTTACTGATCGACCGCGGCCTGCTGGTGGGCGCCATCACCAGCCGCCAGATGGTCGAGGAGGCCAACATCAAGGCCAAGCGCCAGATCTTCGACGGCAGCGGCGGGGCGAACCGCGCCACAGCCTTCTACCGGGCGCCGATCGAACGCATGACCAACATCAACATCGACCCCGGCACGGACGGCACATTGGAAGATATCATCCGCAAGACCGAGAAGGGGATCGTGATGGACGGCGACAAATCCTGGTCGATCGGTTCGAACCGGGAGCAATTCCACTTTGCCACCGAGGTCGCCTGGCTGGTGGAGGACGGGAAGATGACCCGCATGGTCAAGAACCCGACCTACAAGGGCGATACGCTCACGTTCTGGAACTCGCTCAGCGCGGTCGGCGACAAGTCCACCTGGGAAGTGCGCTTCGTGGATAATTGCGGCAAGGGCCAGCCCAACCAGATCATGCAGTTAGGGCACGGCATCCCGGTCTGCCGCTTCGACAATGTCCGGATAGGAGAGTAACCGTGAAGGAGAGAATTCTAGACACCCTCGGCGAACTGCGGCGTTACGCCCTGGACAAGGGCTACGAGGTTTCCCTGTTCTACCACGAAGAGGACAGCGCCCTGATGCGCTTTGCCAACTCGGCTATCTCCCTCAATACCAGCGAGCGCCTGGTGCGGCTGGAGATCACGGCCCACGCCGGGCGGCGGCGCGCCAGTACCGGTCTCATCACGGACCTGGGGAAGATGGACGAAATGAAGCAGGGCGTGGACACCGCCGCAGATATGGTGCAACACGCCATGCCGCTCGATTACGACCCGACCATCGCCGCCTTCGAGGCCGACTTCGCAGATGAAAGCAACCACGATCCCGCCCTGGCGGCCATGGGCAACGCCGACAAACTGGCCTTCTACAACCAGGCCGTCAAGGGGCTGGAGACCGAGGAACTGAAACTATCGGGCATCTTCAACAGCGGGACGAACACCGTGGCGGCCATGACGACCCGCTCCCCGCACAGCCTGTATTTCGGCGCCAGCGACGCCCAGGTCTCCACCGTGCTGGCGCATGCCACCGAGAAGTGGGAGATCTCCTCCGGCGGGTCGGCGCAGCAGCGGCCGGACCTCGACCCGGCCCCGATCCACGAGGAACTCTCCTTCCTGCTGGAACGCTTCCGCAGGGAGCCGCGCCAGCAACTGCCGACCGGAGCCTACGATATCGTCTTCAGTTCGACCGCCATCGGCCAGATGGTGGCGATCATGAACTGGATCGTTTTCAGCGGCGGATCCTATAAACGCGGCTTCTCCTGCCTGAATGAGGAACATGTCGGTAAAAAAGTCCTGTCCGACAAGTTCACCCTGGTGGACGACCCCACCCGGCGTGAGACCTTCCCCTTCCGGCGCGACCTGATGGGGATGGAACGCAAGCCGTTCCCGTTGTTCGAAAAGGGCGTCTTTAAGGGCTTCACCTGGCTCCAGGACGACGCCGACGAGTTCGGCGCCAAACCGACCGGCCATACCGTGATGCACAAGAGCCTGGTCCTGCAAGGAGACAGCATGAAAGCCGGTTCCCTGGCGGAACTGGCCGCCCTGCCGCGCGATAACGACCTGCTCTACATCCCGCACCTGCATTACATGAACATCGTCAACCCGTCGAAGGGCGTCATCACCGCCAGCGCCCGCTTCGGGGCGCTCCTGCTCAAGAAGGACGGTTCGATTGTCGTGCCGTTCAACGTGCGCATGACCCAGAGCCTGCTGGATGTCTTCGGCGACAAGGTCGCCTGGCTGGCGGAACCAACCCGGGTCTACAACTCCTCCGCCAGTTACGGGGCGCGCAACCCGACCGCCCTGGTCCTGCCGGCCTTCATGCGGGTGAACGGGCTGGAGATCTCGCACTCCAACCCATCCTTCTAGCATCCTGTATATACCGTAAGAGACGAAAAGAAACGGAGACCTGCCGCAGCGGGTCTCCGTTTCAATAATCCCATGTCTTGTACCCCTGTCAGGCCGGCCGGACAACCCGGGCAAAGTCGGAACCGGTCGGCTGCTGGAAGACGCGCAGGTCGAAAAAGGCGGTGGCCGCCAGCAGGTGGTCGATGATCTCGGCCTGGATCTGCTCGTACTCGTTCCACTTGGTCGTCTTGGTGAAGACGTAGATCTCGATCGGCAGGCCGGTGGCGGCCGGCGCCAGTTCCCGGATGATGAAATCCATTTCACGCTTGTAGATGCGGGAATTGTTCCTGAGATAGGCTTCCACGTAGGCGCGGAAGATCTCCACATTGGTGACCTGCGGCCCGTCCAGGGGCGAATCGCTGCGGCTGCCCCGCTTGCGGTAGGCTGCGATGGATTTCTGCCGCTCGGCCACCATCCCGGCGATCAGGTCGATCCGGGCGTAGCGCTCGATCATCTGCGGCGTGCAGAAACGGATGCTGTTCTGGTCGAGCGAGATGGAGCGCATGATGCGCCGCCCGCCGCTCTCCTCCATGCCGCGCCAGTTCTTGTAGGCGGTCTCGATGATCTTGTGGGTCGGGATGACGGTGATGGTCTTGTCCCAGTTCTGTACCTTGATGGTGTGCAGGCTCATGTTCAGCACCACCCCGTCGGCATCGTAGGAAGGCACTTCTAGCCAGTCGCCTTCCTTGACCAGGTTGTGGGCCGAGATCTGGATGCTGGCGATGAACGCCATGATCGTATCCTGGAAGATCAACAGCAGGACAGCTGTCAGGGCCCCTAGGCCGCTTAGCAACAGGATGGGCGATTCTCCAGTCACGAGCGAGATGCTGAGGATGACGCTGACCAGGATCGCCAGCAGTTTGACGATATCCAGGTAGCCCTGGATGCTGACCCCCGTGAAGGACGGGCTGCTTTCGTATACCTGGTTGAAGGCATCGATCAAGCCGTTGATCGTCACCACCGCCAGCCACAGGATGGCGAACAGGGCGACCTTCTCGACCACCGGCTGGTATTCCACCGACAGGCTGGCAAAGGCATACAGGATGATGAACGGGAACAGCAGGGCGGCGCGGTACGGGCGCAGTTTCCTGACAATGACGTCGTCGTATTTATTGCGGGTCAGGGCCGCCAGGTAGGTCAGGCCGCGCCCGAAGACCAGCCTGGCCAGCAGGTAGAGCAGCAGGAAAATGACGATGGCCGCGGACAATGCCAATGCTGGGTTGGCCGAGATCCAGCCCTTCAAAACAGGGAGATCCACGTGTGCCTCCTTAATTCGGATAATTAATGTATATTTTAGCCCATTCCTGGTCCGCCGGCATCCCCCTTTTGGACGGTAACAAACAGGCGGCCTGTTTCCAGGCCGCCCGGTGGGATCTGGGCTTGTCTACAGCGATGGTTCCGGTCCCGGCGGGGGGGGAACCGGGTTGGTCTTCTTCTTCTTCTTCGGCGCCGGGTGGTCCTTCCGGCCGGGGATGAACAAACCCAGCAGGGCATACACCAGCCCGATGAAGATCAACAGGAACTTGACCGTCGCCGCCAGGCTGGCGAACAGGGCATAGGGCGGGTAATTGCCGACCGTCATGATCGTGAACAGCAGGATATTCTCCACAACGTCCAGCAGGGCGGCTGCGACGACGCCCCAGCCGGTCCATTTGCCGATGCCGGCGAACTGCCTCCCCATCCGGCTGGAGGCCATCAAGGTTCCAAGGCCGATGGCAAAGGTATAAGACAGCATGAACAGGAAGTCGAAGCCAAGCCCGAAGGCGGCATAGACCTTCGCCGACCAGTCCCACGAACCGAGGATGGCGCGCACGGCGTCCACCGACCACGCCATTTCGAAGGAAACAATCCCGAGCGGGGCAAGCGCCGTCTTCAATGGCGGATCGAGCACGAACTGGAACAGACACAGGATCAACAGGGAGAGGAGTACGAAGATCAGCAGCACCGCCTTCCGGATCTTCGCCGGTACGAACTCGAATGGATGCGACATGTGCAGGTCTCCTTTCGTTGGGTCAGGTGAGCGGGCCTGGTGCATTGCCCGGCAATGGCAGCATGATAACGGCTTTCCAACCGGCGGACAACAGGAGATAGGTCATGCCCCGGCTGTTCAGAACATCGTCATCTGTTCAGGCTGGACGATGGGATCGCCCTGCAACGCATCTTCGATCTCACTGCGGCCCGGGATGGGCATGGAGGCCAGGCGGCGCAACTGGCGGTACTTTAGGACGCGCCAGCCGCCAGACCAGAGTTGCTTGAGCGCCGGGTCGCGCTCCAGTTTGAAGGCGAATAGTCCCGCCCTCCCGCCGGGGATGACCAGCAGGCTGATCCCGGCCGGGAACTGGTTCTCCCGCAGCACCCTGCAAACCAGGGCGGAAGCCAGCAGGTGGAAGATATAGTGGGTTTCCCCTTTCTCCTCCCACGCCCAGGCCCGCGCGACGCCCTCCAGCCGGCGGGCGGTCCAACCGGCGCCGGCTGCCAGTTTACCGAGCATTTCGCCCGCCGCCTCCAGGTCCCGCCGCCGGGCGGACGGGTCGTCCTCCGGGCGCAGGGAGTACTTCCCCTGGTCGGGGAGGGCATACGAGTCCAAGATGGCACGCGTCAAAGAGAGTGGAGGGGTCAGCAGGCCGCGCAATTCTGCGTGGAGCGCCGTCTCCAGTTCGTCCAGGGTGCAACCGGGGTTCTTCAGGAGGAAGGCGATGACCGTCTTTTCGGCGCGGTCGGGCAGTGGGTCACCCTCCCCCTCCAGCAGTGGGAGTCCCCACAGGCCGGTCTCGAGGTTGCCTGTCCCACCGTGGTGAATGAAATCCGGGCCCTTGAGCGCCTCCAGGATGGGGGCATGGATGCGCGCCAGGGCTTCCTCCTGCCAGGCCAGCAGGCGGTTATCAGCCAGGGCCGCCAGCGCCGCGGCATGGAGGTGCAGGTAGGTGGCAGGTTCGCCGCGCTGGGTAAGGTATGATTGGATGGCATCCCGCACGACCTGTGGCGGAGTCGGATCCACCTCGGCGCGGTGGTCGGGTTCCCTGGCCTCGCTGGTCTCATCCGGGCGGACGGAGGAGGTGGGGGTATGGGCAAATGCCCGCCGGTGCCAGAGCAGGTAGACCGGGTCGCTGGGTGTGCGCAACGCCAAACCGTTCAGGTCGAACCCGGCTGAAGATGCAGCCAGGACGGCAGCCGTCAGGTAGGAGGCTTCCGGTTCAGCGATGATGGCAAAGAGTGGGACGGTCAGCGGCAGGTGCGGCGACAGGTTGCGCAGGGAGGCGTGCAGGGCGGCGGCATGCCAGTTCCAGTCATATCTCCGGCGGCGCAGTCCCATCTTGAATGGCGCGACCGCCCCCCGCCCCCATATCCAGCCGGCCCACAGCGCCGACAAGGCCCAGTAAGCCTGGTTGGGACGCGGCAGGGCGGTCAGCACCGCCTGGAGCGGGATCGATTTCAAAGCCGGCGCCAGGCTGCGCAGTGGACCTTCGAAGAGGCAGATGCCCCCGCTCTCCGGCGGCTGGCCGGGCCAGGTGGCGACCGGGACCGGCTGCCCCCCGGCCGACCAGGTCTCCACGCCGCGCTCGAGCGCCAGCCAGACATTGTTCTCACGGTACCGGGGGGGGACGGTCAACTGCCTGGGGCGCGGCCGTTCGTCCGGGTGTGGCCAGAGGGTGTTGGCTTCATCGAAGGCGGTCAGCGCCAGGGCAGCCAGGCAACGGCGGCGCAGCGGCGTGAGCGACATGCTGTCCATTTTGTTGATGATGGTGATGAGGGCATAGATGGCGCGGGCGGGATAGTATTGCAGCGCCTCATCGGCAAACTCCCGGTCCGGGTCGTCGCGGGCCGCCACCCGCTCCAGGGCGCGCGATCGGTGGAGGGGCGAGGCAGCCTCCATCTGTTCCGCCAGTTTCCGGTCGGCGGGGGTTGCCTGTCGCTCGCCCTGCTCATTGCAGGCGGCGCAGGTCAGGATGCGGCTGACCGGGACTTTCCCGCCCCTCTGCCAGATGAAGGCTTCCACCGGGACACTGCGGGCGCAGCGCGTGCACTGGGCCGTATAGAGAGATTGGATGTGGCTTTCCATCCGCTCGTCGCTCTTGCGGGCAGAGGCGAGTTCGGCCAGCGCTCCCTGGAATTCAGCCCGGGGCAGCGACGCGGCAGCCATCTCGAACAGGAACCGCCCGACCGGGTTGCTGGACGCCGCCAGGACGCGGTACCCGAGCCGCGCCATTTCGACCGCCAGACGGGGGGAGGCGCCGAACGGTTCCAGCACCCAGGCTCCCGCCCCGGCGTGCTGCGCCAGGAAATCGGGCGCAACGCCGCGCGGCACCGGCGGCAGGTAACGCGCTAGCGGTTCGCGCTCCGGCGGCAGGTCCCCGGTCGGGTAGGCCAGCGTGGTGAAGATGTCCATCAATCACCAGTATAACGGGTTGGGTGGAAAAAACAACCCCGCACCCCTCAGCGGAAATGACTTTCATAAAGTCGCGTGTCGCTGCGAGGAGGGCGTTCATTGCCCGACGAAGCAGTCCCCCCTCGCTGGCCGGGAGGTTGCTTCACCGCCTTCGGCGGTTCACAACGACATAATCATTTGGATTTGTTATCCACCTGTGTGAAAACCGTGCCTCGAAAGATGGACGTAGGGGGAGGCTGCCGGACCTACCCGCCGTCCAGAAGGGCCAGCCCGAGCGGGGGCAGTTCCAGCCGGCCCGGACGGGCCGGGTTTTCGGAAATGAGCCTCCCATCGCCGAGAGCCAGTCGCCACGCCCCCGGGGGCAGGTCCATTCTTCGTTTCCAGCGGGTAAAGTTGAGCGCAACCAGGACCGTCCCTGCCGGTGAACGGCGTTGGTAGACCAGCAAGCCGGGCGGGGTGCGGGCCGGCGGGACGAATTCACCGCGCTGCAAGGCCGGGGAGGCGCGCCGCAGGGCGAGCAGCTGCCGGGTGAAATTGAGCAGTGATCCGGGATCGCCGTCCTGGATGGCAACGTTGCGCCAGGCCGCATTGGGGTGCAGCCTAATCCAGGGTCGCCCGCTGGAAAACCCAGCCCCGGGAGTAGCATCCCACTGCATCGGGGTGCGGCACCCGTCCCGGCCGATATCCAGCGGCCAGTACTTGACGCCGGGCGGGTCCATCAACTCGCTCCGTCTTAGGCGCAGGTTACGCATCCCGATCTCCTCACCATAATACATGAAGGGTGTGCCGCGCACGGTCAACAGGATGGTCATGGCGATCTTCGCCATCCGGTCGTCCTCGCCGCGCCCGTAGCGGGAGGCGGTGCGCCTCTGGTCGTGGTTGCCCAGAACGGTCGTCGGCCAGACGCCAGCCCGGTCGAAGGAGGCATCCCGGCGCAGGAGTTGCCGTACGATCCAGCCCGGGGTCCAGGGGAAGAATGGCACGTGACGGATGAAATCGAAACTGAAGGCGGCATGGAGTTTCTCCGCACCACAATAGGAAGCCGCCTTGTCCGGGGTCGAGAGGTAGGTCTCGCCGACGGCGTATCTTTCCGGGTATCCGTCCAGGATGGTGCGCAGTTCAGCCAGGAGCGGGGCCATTTCCGGCTGGTCCATATCATGGAGGTGCACCTGGCGGTCGAAGGCGCGCAGGCCCGGTTTGAACGGGTTGCTGCGCAATCTTTCATCCTTGAAATAAGCATTGAAGACATCCAGCCGAAAACCATCCACGCCGCGCTCCAACCAGAAACGGACGACATCCAGTTGCGCCTGGCGGAGGTCCGGGTTGCGCCAGTTGACATCCGGCTGTTGGCGGGTGAAGAGGTGCAGGTAAACCTCGCCGCTGGCCGCGTCATACTCCCAGGCTGTACCGCCGAAACTGGCCTGCCAGTTGTTGGGGGGGGCGTGCCTGCGCCCGGGACGCGGCCGCCTCCAGATGAACCAGTCTCTTTTGGGATGGTCGCGCCCCGAACGGGATTCGATGAACCAGGGATGCCGGTCGGAGGTGTGGTTCAGCGCCAGGTCCAGGACGACCCGCAGGCCGCGCCGGTGCGCCTCCCGCACCAGGGTATCGAAATCCTCCAGAGCGCCGAAGCGCGGGTCGACTGCGGTATGGTCGCTGATGTCATAACCAAAATCGGCGTCCGGGGTCGGGTAGAACGGCGAGAGCCAGATGGCGTCCACACCCAGCCCGGCGAGATAGTCCAGCCGTGAAGTGATACCCGGCAGGTCCCCCAAGCCGTCGCCGTTGGTGTCGCAAAAAGAGCGCGGGTAGACCTGGTAGATGACGCCATCCCGCCACCAGAGGAAATCATCCATATCCAAACAATCTCCTTGTACCTGTCGTGGGTCTGTTATACATTCCGGCTCGATTGTACCGGATGATTTGGTGGGATGATATTAAAGATGTTACAATCGGGTTGATTTTCTTCCCGGTTGGGGATTCCATTGTTATCATAGACAATTATGGATAAAGAACGAATTCTCCTGGTTGAAAGCAACCCTGATATCAGTGATTTTATCACGCGTCAGGCTCTCAAACCGTTCGGGTACAATGTAAACACGGTCAACGACGCCAGTACTGCCATCCGCCAGGCGATCCAGTTTGCCCCCGATGTGATCGTCTCCAACCTGGAACTGCCCGGTTTGAGCGGCAAAGACCTGCTGGTGGCTCTCACTTCGCAGGGCCAGACTGCGCCCCTGATCGTCATCGCCGAAAAAGGGCAGGAGAATAGCATCCTCCAGGCCTTCCGCTTGGGCGCATCCGATTACCTGCCCTGGCCGGTACGCGAGGCGGAAGTTGTCTCGGCGGTCGAACGGGCATTGAAGCAGGTGCGTGAACGGCGGGAACGCGAGAAACTGGACCGGCAATTGAAACAGACCAACGAGGAACTCCAGCAGCGGGTGCGGGAGTTGACGACCATCTTCGGCATCGGCAAGGCTGTCCTATCCATTACCGACCAGCGCGCCTTGATGGACAAGATCGTGGAAGGCGCGGCTTACGTCAGCGGGGCGGATTTCGGCTGGCTGCTCCTGCGGGATGAGAAATCAAGGAATTTCCTGCTGGCTGCACAGCGCAACCTGCCGGAAGCCTGGGCCAAAAAAATCGGCCACCCACTGGACGACGGGATCAGTTCGCTGGTGGCGCTCTCGGGAGAGACCCTCGCCATCCATGGCGAGCCGTTGAAACGGTTCAAAGTCGCCAGCCTGGGCCAGGCGGCGGTCGTGGCGCCGGTCAAGGTCCAGCAGGAGGTGATCGGCCTGCTGGTAGTCGTCCGCAAGGAGAACCGGGAACTCGACCATAACGTCCAGACCTTGCTGACCACCGTAGCGGACTACGCCTCGGTCTCCCTCGTCCACGCCCGGCTGTTCCGCGCCTTGCAGGAATCGGTGGAGGCCGCCCAGAATGGGGAACGCCGCAAGAACGAACTGATCCACGCCCTGCGGAGCGAGATCAAATCCCTGCTCCAGCCGGTGACCTACCCGGTGGAACTCATGCTGGGCGGGAAGATGGGCGGACTGAGCGACGGCCAGCAGGAAGCGCTCCAGGCGGTCCAGGCGGCATTGAAACGGGGGCTGCAGGTCGTCACCAGCGACCGCCCATCGCAACCGCTGCATTCCGGGACGGGAGAATAGTCCATGGCGAACCCGGACCTCCTGCT
>VGNO01000098.1 GCA_016865985.1 Chloroflexota bacterium
CCCAGAGCGCGTTTTTCCCCTTTGGGCAGGGCTGGCTGAACCCGCTTCTTCCGATACCCGTCGCTGCTCGGCGGTTTGTGACTGTTCTGGCTGTTCATCACCAACCGGCGGCGCAATTCAGCATTCTCCGCCTGCAATCGGACAACCTCAGCTTCAAGATCTGCCAGCCGCTTTTCCAGAACGGTTATCAACAATGTTTCTTCAGCCACAGGGATAGTTTAGCAAATCTTTGGTAAGATGGATAGGTAGTTACGGTTTTTTTGGGGTAGGGAAGGTCTATCGCCCGAGTTATTGATGATACTGATCGCCCTCTACAACCTGCCTTCCGGGATGGACATGGCATCCGCCTGTCAGGGGCAATAGCCGAATACACCGGAACCCTGTCATCCAACCCGCTCGAATCTTTTTCTCGTAGGTAATTCCGGCATCGGCGGGCCTGCCAGGCCCAGGTGTTCGGACAGGGCGGCGCGCATCGCTGTCCGGTCGTCCCAAGCGAATTCAGTCGTCCCAAAGCACATGGACTGTTCGTGACCCTTGCCGCAGGCCATGACAATATCCCCCGGCTGCGCCAGGCGCACCCCCAACTGGATGGCCTCGCCCCGGTCCGGCACGCGGAAGAAGGTCTGACCTTCGATCCCGCCCTTCGCCATCGCTCCAACCGCCATTTCCTCCAGAATAGCGTCCAGCGACTCAGTGCGCGGGTCCTCGGCGGTCAGGATGGAGATATCGGCCAGGCGGGTGGAGGTTTCGGCCATCATGCGGCGTTTCTCTTTATCGCGCAGCCCGGCCGATCCAAAGACGACGATCACCCGCCCGGCAGTCATCTGGCGCACGGTTTCGATTGCCACTTGCAGGGCATTTGGGGTGTGGGCGAAGTCCACGATGGCGGTGAAATCCTGGCCGAGATCGATGCGCTCCATACGCCCCGGCACACCCGGCAAGGCCTCGACACCGCGGGCAGCCGTCCCCGGGTCCACGCCCAGACCGTGGATCGCCGCCGCCAGCGCCGCCAGACAGTTCGAGACGTTGAACGCCCCCATTAGATGGCTGGTGACCGGCTGGCGAAAACCTTTCGCAACGGCATCGAAATGAATGCCTTGGGGAGAATAAGCAATGTTCTCTGCCCGAATATTGGCTTTGGCATCCAGTCCATAACTGATGACAGACGATGGATCATGCACTATGGACGCAAGGTACTCGAATGACGAGTCATCCCGGTTGAGAACCGCCAGGCGTGGGTTGCCATGCGGCTTGGGCGTTGTCGTTTCCAGGAGTTGGAAGAGGCGTCCCTTGGCAGCGCGGTAGGCTTCATAGGAGCCGTGCTGGTCGAGGTGTTCGTGGGTGATGTTGGTGACGATGCCAATGTCATATTGCGAGGCGTCGGTGCGGCGCTGGGCCAAGCCATGCGAGGTGGTCTCGAGCACCACATGGGTCAGCCCGGCGGCGACCATTTTCGCCAGGTAAGCCTGCACGTCGGGGGCATCCGGTGTTGTGACATGGAAGCCGGTGTCGAGCACCTCGTCGCCGATGACGGCGTTGACGGTGGAGATAAGGCCAGCCTTGATGCCCGCCGCAAGGAGAATCTGGTAGAGCAGGTTGCAGGTGGTGGTCTTGCCGTCGGTGCCGGTGACGCCGATGACGGTCAGCCTGTGACCGGGGCTGCCGTGAAAGGCCGCCGCCAGCCAGGTAACGGCCTGGATGGAGTCCTCGACCTGGATATAGGGCACTTCCAGCCCGGCCGCCTCCCGCTGTCCAACCACCGCCGCTGCGCCATGCCCGATGGCTTCCCGGATGAAATCATGCCCGTCCAGGGAACCACCGGCGCGGGCGATGAACAGGTCCCCCGGCTGAACCTGGCGGCTGTCGATGGCGATGCCGGTGATGGGCGCGGCAGGCACATCGGCCGGAAAAAAGGGGTAGGGAAACCCGGCAAAGATGGTTCTCAAGGAAGTCGGTTTACCGGTCTGGTCATCAGCAATCATGCTAACCTCGAATCGATTATAGATCGGTTAAAAATAAAGGGGTCTTGGCGAATCATATCGCCAAAACCCTCTTCTTGTAAACAGGGAAATGGTTACTTCAACGACTGGCGCAGGCCTTCGAGTTGGGCGGCAACCGAGCCGTCCAGCACCTTGTCGCCCACGCGGAGGACCAACCCGCCCAGGATGGCGGGATCCACCCGGAACGTGACGGAGGCCTGCTTGCCCA
The DNA here is from genome assembly GCA_016865985.1 of Chloroflexota bacterium. Taxonomy (GTDB): domain Bacteria; phylum Chloroflexota; class Anaerolineae; order Anaerolineales; family Villigracilaceae; genus VGNO01. Next base: position 2,209 of record VGNO01000098.1, read on the forward strand.
TCTTGGCCAGAACATCCTTCTTGACCTTTTCCTGCTCGTCCTTCGTCAGAGGCAGGGCGCTGGTCACATCGGCGGAGGCGCCGCTCACCTGGGCGCCTTCCAGCGCCACAACCTTGCCGGATTTGACGCCCGAGAAGAAGTCATTGATGAGGGCGTGCTGGCGTTTTTCATCCAGCGCTTCGCCGATCAGTTTCTGGGTGGCGGCAATCGAGAGCGCCGCCACCTGGCCGCGCAGGTCGCCCAGGATGCGGTTGCGCTCCTCGCCGACCTCGGCCAGGGCGGATTCGCGCGCCTTCCCGGCTTCGGCTTCGGTGGCGGCGCGCACGTCCTTGGCGGCAAGTTCGGCGCGCTCGGTGGCCTCGCGCACCATCTGGCCGGCCTTCGACTGGGCTTCGGCGATGATGCGGGCCGCTTCCTTCTCGGCATTGGCACGCGCCTCACCGGCAATGCGGGCATCTTCATTCCCCTGGGCGATCTTCTGCCTGCGGTTCTCGAGCATCCTGACGATCGGATGGTACGCGAAGGCATACAGCAGGATCATCAAGATCAGGAAGTTGAAGATCTGGAAGAGTAAAAATCCCAGATTGATCCCAAGTTTATCCATCGGGACTCCTTCCGGCCTAGCCGACGAAGATGATGATCAGGGAGACGGCCAGGGCGTAGATGGCGACCGCTTCGGAGAACGCCATGCCCAGGATCATGTTGGTTTGGATGATCCCCGAGGCGTCCGGGTTGCGGCCCATGGCCTGCACACCGCCCGAGGCGGCGATACCAACACCTGCGCCGGCGCCGATGGCGCCCAGCATCGCCAGGCCAGCGCCCAGCAGTTTCATACCGTCGACGAAGAACTGATTGAACTCCATGTTTCTGTCTCCTTATCGTAAGCCTGGGATGATTTCCGGTTAGTGGGCTTCTTCGTGCCCGTGGGCGATCGTCGCCCCGCTGAGGAAGATGGTTGCCAGCAGGAAAAAGACGTAGGCCTGGATGATTCCAAAGAACACTTCCAGGATATACAGGATCGGGGGAACGCCGACAGCCACCAGCGCCCCGAGGATGGACAACAGAAGCGCCCCAGCAAAAACATTGCCGAAAAGACGGAAGCCAAACGAGAGGATCTTGGCGAACTCGAGGATGACCTCGAGCAGGCCGACGGCGAAGTCGATTATCCCGAACGGTCCGCCGCTGACCAGGCGTTTCACCTGGAAGAACTTCTCGAAATACTTCGGTCCCTGCGCCCAAAAGCCGTAGACCTGGGTCAGGACGACGGTCAGGATGGCCAGGGCAAAGGGGAAGTTGATGTCGGTGGCAGTGCCGCGCAGATAGGGGACGACCTCGCAGGCGGTGCACAGTTCCGTTTCGGACCCGTGGCCGGTCTCGGTTTCAGCCGCAGGATCGGCAGCCGCAGCCTCTTCAGTGTGCGTCTCGACGGCCTCGACATCCACTGGCTGGCCCTTGTCGATGGTATAGAGCGAGAATTCCCCGATGTGGAACAACTCGACCGGCGCGTACCCGGTCCCCTCATGGACCTGCTTGAGGTAACCAATGCTCTCGAAGCCGGGGACCAGCTTGACGATGTTGGCAACGAAGATGAGCAGGAAGATGGTCGCCACCACCGGGAAGATGCGCCTGGCCCACTTCCCTGCCGAGCCGGAGACGGTATTCCACATGAACTCGACCAGCGCCTCGAGGATATTTACGATCCCCCTGGGCGTCTCCCCGCCCCGGCGGTAGAAGCGCCAGGCGGAGAAGGCCATAAGGATGAGGACCAGGTCGGCCAGCAATGTGGCCATAATGGTGTTGGTGATCTCGAAATCACCAATGTGCAGGCCGGTCGGCTCGGCCGGCAGGACCACGACCGGGCTGATCGGTTTCAGGATGGAAGGGCCGATGAACGCGGCATAGATCCCCAGGGCAATCAGCCCGAGGATCAACCAGCGTTTCACGCCAAATCGTTTTTTCGGCTTTGCTTCGCTAGTCACTCGTCTCGTCCTCCTTGGGTGGATTTGGCTTGCTCGAGGCAGGCGGCTGCATGGACTGGTTGATCTCCTTCACAGCCCGCATCGCCAGGTGGAAAGTCAGGTAAATGGAAACCGGCAGTGAACCGAGCACCATGACCAGGGTGATGATCTTGCCGGTCTCGAAGGTACTGTCCAGCCACAGGCCGAGCAGGACCGAGCCCAGGATGATGACCGGGATCACGCAACCAATCTGGCCGGCGAGTCCCGCCGCTGCCAGGTTGACGGAGCGTTGTCCCTGGGGTTTTTGATCCTTTTCCGGTTCGCTCATGGCGGCGGAATTATATCAGAGCCCTATAGCGACGTCTAGAACAGGTTCAGGGCGGCGTTGGAAGCCAGGCCGAACCAGGGAGCGAAGGCGAAACCGACCAGCAAAATGCCGGCAGTCAGGACGGTGATGGCAATGGCGTACGGTCGCGTGACCGGCGCTGGGTGCGCCTCCTCATCCTGGCCTTCCATACGGTAGAGATAGACATATTTCAGGATGGTCAGGTAGTAGTACAGGCCGATGATGGAGTTGATCACGCCGACGAAAGCCAGCCAGATCCAGCCCTGCTGGATGGCGGCTGCGAAGACGAAGAACTTGCCGACAAAACCGCCGAAGGGAGGCATCCCGGAAAGGGACAGGAAGGCCACCAGCATTGCCAGCGCCAGGGTCGCATTGCGGCGGGAAAGCCCGGTGTAAGCCTTGATCTCGTCCGAGCCGGAAACCCGGTTGAAAGCCGCCACAATGCCGAAGGCAGCCAGGTTGGTCAGGATGTAGGCGATCAGGTAGAAGGCCACGCTGGCCGCGCCCAGTTCCGAGAAGGCCACCACGCCGATCATGGCATAGCCGGCATGGGCGATGGACGAATACGCCAGCAAGCGCTTGATGTCCCCTTCGGGGCGCACCTGGCCGAGCGCCAGCAGGTTGCCGATGGTCATGGTGATGGTCGCCAGGACCGCCAGGATCATGCCCCAGTCGTCCGCGATGGATGGGAAGACAACCATCATCAGGCGCAGGACGACTGCAAAGCCGGCCGCCTTGGAAGCCGTGCTCAGGAAACCGGCCACCGGGGTCGGCGCGCCCTGATAGACATCCGGCGCCCAGAAGTGGAACGGGGCCAGCGAAACCTTGAAGGCCAGGCCGACGATGACCAGCAGCAGCACGCCCAGCGCCAGCAGGTTGAAACTGGTGAACAACCCGCCCAGTTCGTACAGGCTGGTGTGGCCGGAAAAGCCGTAAAGCAGGCTGAAGCCGTAGAGCAGGACGGTGGAAGTAAGCGCTCCAAAGAGCAGGTACTTGAAACCGGCCTCGGTCGAACGGTCGTCGTCCTTCATAAAACCGGCCAGGACGTAGAGTGGGATGGAGGTCATCTCGATGGAGAGATAGAGCATCACCAGGTCTGCGGAGGATGCCATCAGGCTCATGCCCAGGGTGGCGGCCAGCAACAGCAGGTACGATTCCGCCCGCTTGTTGAGATGCTCCACATCCATCATGAACAGAGCAGTCATGGCGGCGCCGAAGATGAAGAACATCTTGAAGGCGAAGGCGAGCCAGTCATGGCGCACCATGCCGCCCAGCGCTAGTTCCGGGGCTGCGCCCGGCCGGGAGAGGAAGATGCCCAGTACCAGGATCGACGCCAGCCCGCCAGCGGTCAGCCAGCCCAGGCGGTTGCGGCGCTGTTCATCCTTCCAGAACGGGTCGAGCGCCAGGAGGGTCACGCCGAGGAGCAGGAGCAGGATCTCGGGCAGGATTGCACTCAGGTTAGCAGTCACTTATGCACCTCCCAGCAGGCGCAGGATATTGTCTACGCCGGTCTCCACCATGGGCGCCATCAGGGACGGGAACAGGCCGAGGCAGACCATGATGAAACACAGCAGGGCAATCGCCACCTTGTCCAGGACCGAGATGGGACCGATGTGCCCTTCGAACTCGGCCGGCGCTTCGCCGAAGAAGACGCGCCGGATGACGAGCATGATATAGGCCGCCGTCACGACGATGGAAATGGAGGCGACAATCGCCACCAGCGGCGCGGCCTGCCAGACGCCCCTAAAGATGGGGAACTCGGCCACGAAACCGGACAGGCCGGGCATACCCATCGAGACCAGGCCGCCGATGATGAAGCCGATGGCGGGCCAGGAAAGGTATTTTGCCATCCCGCCCAGTTTCGGGATCTCGCGCGTGTGCGCCCGGTCATAGACCATGCCAACGACGGCAAAGAAGAGCGCCGTCATCACGCCGTGCGAGAACATTTGCAGTCCGGCTCCGGTCAGCCCATCCCTGGTAAGGGTCGAGAAACCTAGCATCACCAGCCCCATATGCGATACGGACGAGAAGCCGATGACGTACTTGAAATCGGTCTGGACGAAAGCAATGAACGCGCCATAGACCACGTTGACGCTTGCAAGTCCGAGCACGACCCACTTCCAGTAGAGCGCGCCCTCCGGCAGGAGCATGATGCCAACCCGCAGAGCCGCGAAGGCGCCCAGTTTCATCAGCACACCGGCATGGAACATCGAGACGGCGGTCGGGGCAGCCACGTGGCCGTCCGGCGACCAGTTGTGGAAGGGGAAGATGCCGCCCAGGACAGCAAAACCCATGAAGACGAACGGGAACCAGAAGACCTGGAACGGGACTTCCTTCCCGAAGAGGTTGACCATGCGGTCGAAAGCGCCGGCTCTTATCGCCTCTTCCATTTTGAGCATATCGAAGGTCAATGTGCCGGTATATTCCTTCACCGCCCAGAACATCGCCAGCGCGCCGACCAGGGCGATCACCGAGCCGATGAACAGGTAAAGGGTCAACTTCATGGCCGCATATTCACGCGTCTTGACCCAGCCCCAGATGGCGATCAGCAGGTACATCGGGAAAACGGCGATTTCGTAGAAGAAGAACAACAGGAACAGGTCGAGCGCCGCAAAGACGCCGAAGACACCGCTCGCCAGGATGAACAGGAAGGCAAAGAATTCGCGCGGCCGGTCGTCCACGCCCCAGGAGATGAGCACACCGGTGAACATGACCACACCGGTCAACAGGACCAGGGGGGCGCTGATGCCGTCCACGCCCCAGTGCAGGCCAATGCCGAGGGATGGCATCCAATTGTAGACTTCCTCGAATTGGTAACCTGCCACGGATTTATCATAAGTGAAATAGACCCACAGCGAAAGCAGCAGGGCAAAGGTTGCGGCAGCCAGGGCTGTGACGCGGATCTCGGTCTTGCGTTCCGGCTTCATCAACAGCAGGATGAGCGCAGCAAGCATGGGGGTGAAGACGATGACACTCAGGATCGGAAATTGCATGGCTCACCTCAACTAAAACAGCATGGTTACCGCTTTATTGATCACATCCAGGATGACCATCGGCCAGATGCCGAGCACCAGGATGAGCGCCATCAGCGGAGCCATGACGATGATTTCGCGCGTAGTGATCTCGGTCAGTTTGCGCTCGCCGTGCGCCCAGTGTTCGTTCACCGGACCGTGCAGTACTTTCTTGATGCCTTTGAGGATGTACGCGCCGGTGAAGAGCAGTCCCAGCATGGCGATGGCGGTATAGACCGTCAGCACCGGCCATGAACCCCGCACCACCATGAACTCGGAGACGAAACCGTTCAGCCCCGGCAGGCCGAGGGAGGCCATGCTGGTGAAGATCAGGATGCCGCCATAGACTGGCGCCAGCGGGAACAGGCCGCCAAACTCCTCCAGGTTGCGGGTGTGGGTGCGTTCGTAGATGACACCCACCAGGAAGAACATACCCGCCGCCGAGAGGCCGTGGTTGAACATTTGCAGCACTGCCCCGTCCATGGCGATGTGGGCATTCATTGTCCCGGCGGACTTGGCGGCGGCGGCGATACCGAGCAGGACGAAGCCCATGTGGTTGACCGAGGAGTAGGCTACCAGGCGCTTGAAGTCCGTCTGGCCGAAGGATGCAAACGCGCCGAAGACAATCGCCATCACCGCCAGGAAGGCCAGCGCCCCGGCATACTTCTCCGATTCAACCGGGTAGAGCGGCAGCACCAGGCGCAGGAAACCATATGCGCCCAGTTTCAACAGCACGCCAGCCAGGATCATCGAACCGGCGGTCGGGGCCTCAGTGTGCGCATCCGGCAGCCAGGTGTGGAACGGCCAGACCGGGACCTTGATGGCAAACGCAACCACAAAAGCCCAGAAGGCAATCGCCTTGACCGAAGCCACCGGCAGGCCCATCACGGTCCCTTCCAGGGCGTTCCACTGCTCGTAGAGCGCCGGCAGGTCGTAGGTCTGGAACAGGACGCCGAGCAACTGGATCGCCAGCAGCAGGCCGAGCGAGCCGCCCATCGTATAGATCATGAACTTGAGCGAGGCATAGTTGCGGTTGGCAGAACCCCATTGGTTGATGAGGAAATACATCGGCACCAGGCCAATCTCCCAGAAGACAAAGAAGATCAGCAGGTCGAGGGACATGAAAACGCCCAACATGCCGGTCTCGAGCATCAGGAACAACATCATGTAGGCTTTGACTTTGTCCTGGATGCCGAACGAGGCCAGGATGGCGAGCGGGGTCAGCAGGGTGGTCAACATGACCATCGTCAGGGACAACCCGTCCACGCCGATGTGGAAGGCGGAACTGACGGCCGCGTACCAGGCGTATGTCTCCTTGAACTGGAAGCCGGGCAGCCCGGCCTCGAAGCGCACCCACAGCCAGACTGACAGCCCAAACGGGACCAGGCTGGCGATCAATGCCGTCCAGCGGGTCAGTTTGACCTCATCACGGGGTAGGAACAGGATGACCAGAGCCGCCAGGACGGGGAAGAACAGGATCAGGGTCAAAAGGTGACTGCTAATGAATTCCATCGTTATCTTCCTCTGCCCTATGCCAGGACGAAATACAGCACCGCGACGACCAGCGCAACTGACAGGGATACGACCATGTAGTACTGGACGCGGCCGGCCTGGAGCGGGCGGATGGCCGAACCGGCCTTCTTGGTACCCTCCCCCACCAGGTCGCCAAAACCGTTGACAACCGGGGCATCGAAGTAGGTGCGGAAGATGAAACCAAGTTTCCCGGCAATCCATCCGAAGGCGTGCAGGATACCATCGATCAGACCTTTATCGATCCATTTGGAAACAAAGACCTCCGAGAACCAGGCCGCCGGTCTGACGAACAGGAAGTTGTAGGCTTCGTCAAAATAATACTTGTTTTTCAAGAACGGGATCTGGAGTTTATCCTGCGCTGCCGACTGGACATTACGGTATGCCAGGTACCCCAGCCCCAGGCCGCCGAGCGCAACCCCCAGCGAGGTGAGCAGCGGCCAGATGCTGAACGCCACCGCCTCCGGGCGCTCCAACAGCGTCCCGCCGACGAACTCATGGAACCAGTTGGGGATCAGCCCGCCCAGGAGCGGGAAATGCTCCGGGATGCCCACCCAGCCGTAACCGACCGCAAAGACAGCCAGCACAACCAGGGGGACGGTCATCGTCAAAGGGGTTTCATGAGCATGTTCGGCTTCCTTTGTGCGGGGTTTGCCCAAGAAGGTCAGGGTGATCTGGCGCATGGTGTAGAAGGCGGTCAGGAAGGCGGCCACTGCCAGTGTGATGAAGACCGCCCAATGCCCGTGACCGAAGGCATCGGCCAGGATCTCGTCCTTGGACCAGAAGCCGGCCGTCACGAGCGGGAAACCGGAGAGGGCAAAACCGCCAATCAGGAACGTCCAGAATGTCACCGGCATCTTCCTGCGCAAGCCGCCCATGTTGAACATATCCTGCGGGTCGAGGCGGTGGTTGCCGGTATGCAACACGCCGTGCTCCATGCCGTGGATGACCGAACCGGAACCCAGGAAGAGCAGCGCCTTGAAGAAAGCGTGGGTGACGAGGTGGAAAGCCGCTGCCACATAGGCGCCGATCCCCAACGCGGCAATCATGAAACCGAGTTGCGAGATGGTCGAGTAGGCCAGGACACGCTTGATATCATTTTGCGCCACGGCGATGGTGGCGGCAAAAATGGCGGTGAATGCCCCGATGAAGGCTACCACGCTCATCGCCGGGGTCAACCCGTGACCGGTGAAATCGGCTGTGAGGAGCGGGAACATGCGCAGGCTGGCGTAAACGCCGGCCGAAACCATCGTGGCGGCATGGATCATGGCCGAGACGGGGGTTGGGCCTTCCATGGCGTCCGGCAGCCAGACGTGCAGCGGCCACTGGGCCGATTTGCCGACCGTGCCAATGAAGAGCAG
>VGNO01000099.1 GCA_016865985.1 Chloroflexota bacterium
GAGATCGTGGCGGGCAGCAATGGAGGCGCAAACCCCGCCCTGGCAGTCGCCGGGACGAATGTCTATGTTGTCTGGAGAAACGACCTGCACAGCAGCCAAGAATCCGGATCGAAAGCCTTGAACGGGGAAATCTATTTTCTGCGTTCCGCCGATTCCGGTGAAACATGGGAGGCGGACATTCGTCTGACCGAAACAACGGACAATTCGCTCGCTCCCGCTGCCGCAGCCGACGGGAACAGGGTGGCAGTCACCTGGATTGACGTTAGTGACGAGAATGGCGATCTCTACTACAGAGCATCGGAGGATTATGGCGTTCATTGGACCGATGAAATGAGATTGACAAAAACGCCGGGTAACGAAATGCAGCCCACGATCTCCATTCAAGGCGATAACGTAGTGATTTTTTGGATGGATGACCGGGATGGAAATTGGGAAATTTATTACCTTTATTCACAGGACGGCGGCAGGAACTGGTCCGCACCGATCCGTTTCAGCAACGATCCCGGCGTCAGCGAAGTGCCGGCGATTGCATGTTCGGGCAGCGAGGTCCACGCTGTGTGGGCAGATTCGAGAACGAAATCGCCCGACGAGCATTACATTGACGCCTACGAGATCTATTACCGAATGTCCAGCGACGGCGGCGCAACCTGGTCTGAGGAAATCCGCCTGACAGATGCCCCGAAATGGTCTGCTGACCCATCCATCGCCGTTTTGGGCCAATCCGTGTTCGTTTTCTGGCCCGACCGCCGGGATATGCCCGGCAGCGGTCGGGAAGACGACCGGGAGATCTACTACAAATATTCCCTCAACGGCGGAAAGACCTGGTCGGACGATTTCCGACTGACGAATTCGAGCGGCGATTCGAGCATACCGGCGATCGCGCTAACGAATTCATTCATCCACCTCCTTTGGGAGGATGCCCGCCGCGGCGAGTCGGAGATGTACTATTCGGTCGGTGAAATACTCCGTAAGCCATAGAGGCAACTGCTCACCCTTGCGAAGATGCGGAGGCCGCCATGGTCAACAGAACAATACAATGTCCTGTTTGTTCGAGCAATCGCCCGTCGCCGGAGTCCATGATTTCCAGCGAGTGCACAGGCATTGGGGTGGTTGGTTTTTCTGGTGAGGCGCACCGAATGCGCTCGGAACGGCGGGACAAGCGGCGGCGTTCGCTTCGAAGGCGAAACCCGGATCCCCCTCATCACGCTCGACGGCCTTGCTGCCCGCACCGTTTACGGAATTGTCGAAGACGCCTCCGGCGCGCTCTGGTTCGCCACGAATGGCTGCCTGAGCCGCTTCATCCCGACCCGCTGACCGCTCCCGGAAGGAAAACACCGTGAAATTACGCCTGCTCCTGCTGATCCCTCTCCTTGCGATGGCGGCCTGCGCGCCGCCCGGAACTGCCGCGCCCGTGGACGAGGCGCCCGCCGGCCTCGTCCTCGCCACGCTCCCGCCGGCCCCCTCCGCCCCGCTCTGCGCGGACCCCCAACCTGCGCTTGTGACCGGGTTCGAGGTCCGGCATCCGCCGCGGCTGGATGAACCGGCGGCGCGCGCTCCGTTCCGCGATCCCGTCTTCGGCTCCTGCCTGGTGCGCATCACCGACCGCCGCGCCGACCCGGCCGCGGGCGACGAATCGCCCGGCCTGAAGAACGAGTATTCGCGCGTCCAGTCCTTCAACGCCGACGGAAGCCTGATTCTCGTGCGCGGCGCTGAGGCAACCTGGTATGTCTATGCTTCCGCCACCCTCCAGCCGCTCGGTCAGGTTCCACTGGATGCGGAGCCGCGTTGGAGCGCAAATGACCCACTCATCATCTACTATTCCAGCGAGACCCGGCTGATGTCTTACGACCTGCGGACAGGTACGACTTCCACCGTCCACGATTTTTCGGAGGAGGCGCCAGGCTCGGTCATGGTCTGGACGCGATACGAAGGCAGTCCCTCGGCCGACGGGCGGTACTGGGGGCTGATGGCCGAGGATGCAGACTGGCTGGCAGGTTTCTATATCATCTTTGATATGCAGAGCAATATTGTCATTGCCTCCCGTGACCTGCGCGGCTGGCCGGCCGACGAGCGCGAAGCCGACAGCGTAACGATTTCTCCGCTCGGTAATTTTTTCCTCGTCCAGATGGACAAGTTCTGCGGTTATGGTGCATTGGGAACCGAGGAACATCCCTGCGGGCTGATGGTCTACGACCGCGACCTCAAGAATGGACGCGGCCTGTTGCGCATCGTCGGCCACTCGGATACCGCCCTCGACGCGCAGGGAGGCGAGGTCTTCGTCTATCAGGATATTGACACCGACAACCTCTCGATGCTCGACCTGGCAACCGGAAACATCACCCCGCTCTGGCCGCTCGATTTCAGCCACACCGGTTTCGGCCTGCACATCTCCGGGCGGGCGTACAATCTTCCCGGCTGGGTCGTCATTTCCACGCACGACGGCGATCCGTCATCTTATACCTGGATGGACGACTCGGTCTTCGCTGTCGAACTCGAGCCGGGCGGACGCGTCGTCCGACTGGCGCACACCCAATCGCTGGTGGACGAAAGCCAGGAGCACGATTACTGGGCCGAGCCGCAGGCCAGCGTCAACGCCGATTTCACCCGCGTTCTCTTCACCACCAACTGGGGCCGTTCCGGCACAGGCGAGGTGGAGATGTACCTGATCGAATTGCCTCCGGGCTGGAGCGGGCAGTTGCCGTAACAATCGCTCTGGAAACAATGAAAGGACAAATTCGGGTCCTCTTGCTCGTCTGTTTGGCCCTGGCGGCGTGCGCCCCGTCTCTTCCTGCCAGCGCCGATGAAAATGTCGGCCAGGCGCGCGCCGACGGAGCCGTCCGCCTGACCGCGCCGCCCGGCCGCGCCAGCGACCAGAACCCGGCCTTCTCGCCGGATGGAACGCGGCTGGTCTTCACCCGCTTCGAAAACGGCTACAACCGCGGACCGGCGGCGCTGTTCCTGCTGACACTGGCAACCAGCCAGGTCGCGCGCTTGACTCCCGCCGAAGACCAGGACAACGTCAACCTGCCCGGCGCGGCCTGGAATGACGCGGCCGGTCTCATTGTCTTCGCTTCCGACCGGGAAGAGACGGACGATTTGTGGAGCATCCGCCCGGATGGAAGCGGCCTCGGCCGCGTCACCAGCCACAGCGGTCCGCCCTGGTACATCGAACCCTCCTGGTCGCCGGACGGTCAATGGGTCGTCTTCGAAATGGACAACGCCATGCCCGACGACCGCCAGCAGGGCAGCATCTGGAAGGTGCGCGCCGACGGCAGCGATCTCGCCCAACTGACCGGCGGGCCGGGGGTGGGGGCCGAATACGATGACCGCCAGCCCAACTGGTCGCCGGCCGGGGACCGCATCCTCTTCCAGCGCCGCGTAGAAGGCAACGATGATTGGAAGATTTACACGATGGCCCCGGACGGCAGCGACATCCGGCCGGCGACAACCGATCCCTCCAGCGATACGGACGCCTCCTGGTCGCCGAACGGCGCGTGCATCGTCTACTCCAGCGACTTCAGCGGGCTGGAAATGCCCAATATCTTCGTTCTTGCCGTCAACGGCGGGCAGCCAGTGCGCATCACGTTTTCGGTCACGGCGGAAGACAGCGCCCCCTCCTGGTCGCCGGATGGATTGTGGATCGCCTTCGAATCGCATTCCGGGCAGGACGAGAACAGTCCGGCATCTCTATGGCGCATCGCGGCGCCAGAAAACACATGCGCTGCCATCGAATAAAGTCAAGGAGAAATCCATGACATCCAAATCAGACGTCGAAGATTTCATCTCGCAGAAGACCCTGGCCGTGGTCGGCGTTTCGCGCGGCGGGCAGAAGTTCGGCAACATGGCTTACCGCGAACTCAAGGCCAACGGCTACCAACTCTACCCCATCCACCCGACCGCTGAAAAACTGGAGGGCGACCGCGCATACGCGGACTTCAAGTCGCTGCCCGAAAAGGCGGGCGGCGCTCTGATCGTCGTCCCGCCCGCGCAGACGGAGAAGGTTGTCCGCGCCGCGGCCGCGGCGGGCATAAGGCGCGTCTGGATGCAACAGGGATCGGAGTCCGAGGCCGCCATCCGGTTCTGCCAGGAGAACGGCATCGCCGAAGTGCACGGCGAGTGCATCCTGATGTTCGCCGGGAAGAACTTCTTCCACAAACCCCACCGCTGGGTGTGGGGATTACTCGGCAAGTTGCCGAAATAGAAAAGGAGGCTCAAATGAAACGCTGGCGATTGATCATCTGCCTGGCCGCCGCGATCCTGCTCGTCGCCTGGGCGCCGCAGGCATCCCCCGCGTCGCAGGCCGATAATCCCAATCCGCCCGACCGGCCCGTCAAACTTATCTTCATCCACCACTCGACAGGCGAGAACTGGCTGACCGATGGGTATGGAGACCTCGGCTTGTTGCTGGCGGAGAATAATTACTTCGTCAGTGATACCAACTATGGCTGGGGACCGGATGCCATCGGCGACCGGACAGATATTCCAAACTGGACTGAATGGTTTGCCAGCGGTCAAACCCCAACGTACATGGATGCCCTTTTCAGCGAAAGCGGTCAACATGCCGGGTACACCCGTCTCTTTGACGACCCGGGCGGAGAAAACATTATCATCATGTTCAAATCTTGTTTTCCAAATTCCGATCTTGCTGGAAATCCCGAAGACCCTGCCGGGACTTACGAAGAGTTGTCCGTAGCCGGTGCAAAATATGTTTACAACCGTATCCTCCAATTTTTCGCAACCCGACCAGACAAACTCTTTGTTGTCATCACCGCTCCACCGCTCTCGGACCGTTCGAATGCCGAAAACGCCCGCGCCTTCAACAACTGGCTGGTCGAGGAATGGTTGGAGGAAAACAACTACCCATTTAACAACGTGGCTGTGTTCGACTTCTACAACATCCTGACTGACCGCGATGCCCATCACTGGTACCAGGACGGACAGGTCGAACGGATCCTCGGCGACGATGATACCCTGGCCTATCCATCAGGGGACGACCATCCCTCTAGAGCAGGCAGCCAAAAGGCTACCGAGGAGTTCATACCGCTGTTGAACATTTTCTATCACCGCTGGCTAGCCGGCAGCGCCCAGTTACCGCCTGTTTCCGCCCCACCCACCTCCGGCGACGACGCCCAATCCACGTCGGGATCGGATGGCGGCGACTCCAGCGTCCCACTCCCACCCGAGGTTGTCCAGGTTGTTGACGATTTTGAGGCTGACCCAGGCGGTTGGATGACGAACTGGGATGCGTCTACATCCACGACCATCACTTGTGGAATCGAACAAGGCGCTGGCAGCCAGGGAACAGCTGCCCTGCGGATCGATTATGCGATTGCGCCTGGCAGTTGGGGCGCCTGCGCCTGGATGTTCGACGCGGCGCAGGATTGGAGCGCCGGGGAATGGCTTGCATATGATGTCCATGCAGGCCAGGCCGGATTGCCATTCCAGGTCGCTCTCTATGGGGGGACCTCGGAGATGATGGAGACATACATACACTACCGGGAAACACCGGTCGAGTATCCGGATGGATTCGTGCCATTCACATCCTTCTGGGGCGAGTTCCAGCGGGTGCAATGGGAGGAGAACGCCGGATCGCCGTTCGAGAACCCGGGGCATGTGCTCGGATTGGCTTTTGGATTCGATGGCTACCCGGATGCACCCTACACCGGGACGCTGTGGATCGACAACATAACCCTGCAACTTACCCCTGCCTACGACCCGGCCGGGGACGGGAATGAAAGCGGTGATGACGCTGGAGGCGGGGCCGGATTACCCTGCCTGGGTTCCATCATTCTACCGCTTTTCTTTGCAGGGGTGGGCTTGATATTCAAGAGGAGGTAAGCGTGAAACGAAAACTACTAGTTTGTTTATTTACTGCTGTCCTGCTGGTCGGTATCGGCAGTTGTACACTTTCCCCAATTCCCTGCACCGATACCTTCACCGTCACCACCAACCTGGATGTGAACGACGGCGCCTGCACGGCCGGTCATTGTTCCCTGCGAGAGGCGGTCATCGCCGCCAATACTTGCGCCGGACACCAGACCATCATCGTGCCGGCCGGGAATTATCAACTGACCCTGACCGGCTCGGAAGAGGATGCCGCCGCCAGCGGGGACCTGGATATCACCGACGACTTGACCCTTCAAGGGGAAGGCGTGCCCTCATTGGACGGGGTTTCACAGGACCGGATCCTGGAAATCTTCGACCCGGCGGTAGTGACGGTCGACCATTTCATCCTGATCAACGGACTCGCCCAACTGGGAGGCGCCATCCGCAGCCACGGCGACCTGACTATTAACGCCAGTTCCATCCACAATAACACCGCCGATGTACCGCCAGGTGGGTCCGGCGGTTCGTCGGGTGGCGGGATTTTCGTCGAGGCCGGGAGCACGACACTGGTCAACACGGATGTATTCGATAATTACGCCGATCACGGAGGCGGCATACATAATTTTGCCACGGCTGCATTCATCATGACCGGGGGACACCTGACAGGGAACATTGCATCCGGTTGGGGCGGCGGTTTATGGAATAATATGGCCTCCAATGCAATTCTGGAAGATGTGGAGATTTCCAGGAATACCTCCGGGGAGCGCGGCGCAGGGATATACAACAACGGATCATTGGAAGCAAACCTGGTCACATTCACAGAAAACATGGACGCAACGGAGGGTGGAGGAGTTTATAACGATGAGAATGGCGAGATGTTCCTCACCTTGGCCTGGTTTACCAACAACAATGCCCAACTGGGTGGCGGATTCTACAACCGCGGTCTGCTCCATTTGTACCAGAGCAGCCTGACGAACAACTCCGCCCTGGGTGGACAGGGTGGCGGTGCATATAACGATGGGGCAACCGCGGCGCTCCTGCTGCAGAACACAACCGTCAGTAGCAATATGATCGTACCGTTCGATATTCCAGGCGGAAGTGGGGTCTATAACAACGGCGGTGACTTGCGCATGGAATTCATCACTATTGCTTACAACAACGCGGACGGTATTAGCAATATCGGAGGCCACCTCACAATCCGTAGTTCCATCCTGGCCTATCATGCCCTCGGTAACTGTGCCGGTGTGACGGGCGGCTCACAGGGATACAACATATCCGACGATGATTCCTGCAACCTAACCGAACCCAGCGACCTGGAAGATTCGGATCCATGGCTGGCAGGCCTGGCGATGAACGGCGGAGTCACATTGAACCACGCCCTCAACCCCGGCAGTCCAGCCATCGACTCGGGCGACCCGGACCGTTGTATCGCAGTGGATCAGCGCGGGGTGTCGCGTCCTCAAGGCCTGGCCTGTGACCGAGGCGCGTTCGAAGTCGAAATGGGAGCAACTCCCATCGCCTTGCTGCTGGAGACCTCGAACTGCCGCCAGGGTCCCGGAATTTTATATCCGAGCATCACTACCCTGGACCGGGGCCAGGCTCATCCCATCGATGCCCGTAACCCCTCCGCCGATTGGTGGCGCCTTACCCTGCCGGATGGGATCACTTGCTGGGTGGCTGGCTCAGTCGTTGATGTGACTGGTGAGACTGGAAACCTTCCGGAGGACAACCCACCGCCGCCGCCTACAAAAGTTCCCACTTCTACACCGAC
Organism: Chloroflexota bacterium; assembly: GCA_016865985.1. Taxonomy (GTDB): domain Bacteria; phylum Chloroflexota; class Anaerolineae; order Anaerolineales; family Villigracilaceae; genus VGNO01. The sequence goes on from VGNO01000099.1 coordinate 7,598, forward strand.
CCAGGTTGTCGGTTGTTGGGTGCGATATGCAACCCAAAATGATCCTGTCTGTGTCGTACCGTGCCCACCGAATGCAGTACCTGGTGGTGCCTGCACCCCCTGATCCGTACTTCCTGCGTGATCCGGCCAGCGCTACTCGAATTGGCAGGATATTTCTCATCACAAGCCGGGTTTCTGTTGAAACCCGGCTTGACATGAGAGCGTATACTCAATAGTTGCAGAAGGATTTCAAAAGCGATTATTTTAAGTTATAATCCTTATAAATAATTTCAATTATTCATATCAAAATATCGCAGATATTCAAAATCATATTCAATAATATCAAAAGGAGAATAGATATGACCAAAAATAATCGCACCCAACTAGCCCTGGGCTTGATCCTGATCCTGGTCGCAGCCTGGCTGGTCGCTATCCGAATCAGGCCCGACCTGGATGATTGGGTCACTGCCAACTTCGATTGGCCGTTCTGGGTGATCGGCTCCGGGGCAATCCTGCTCCTGATTGGCCTGCTCTCCGGCGCGCCGGGAATGGCAGTCCCGGCTAGTATCACAGCCGGTGTTGGCGGCATCCTCTACTATCAGAATGCCAGCGGTGACTGGGACTCCTGGTCTTACATGTGGGCTCTTATCCCCGGATTCATCGGCATCGGCTCGATCCTGACCGGCATCCTGGGCGAGGACACCAGGCGCAACCTGCGGCATGGACTGAATGCCATCATCACCAGCGTCATCCTCTTCCTGGTCTTTGCCACGATATTTGGTGGACTCGATATCCTGGGCGTGTACAAGGAATACTGGATGGCCGGCCTGCTCGGCTTGCTGGGGATCTGGTTCATCGTGCGCGGCTTGCTGCGCAGCCGGCCCAAGGAGGAGTGACATGCGACGCGCACATCTCTTCTGGGGCAGCATCCTGATCCTGCTCTCCGCCCTCTTTTTCCTTAAAGCGACCGGCGTGATCGATGATGTACTCGGTTTCCTCTGGCCGTCCCTCCTGATCCTGGTTGGCTGCTGGTTCATCGCCTCACCGCTGATCGTGCGTCTTTCACTCGATGAAATCGAAACCTTTCGCATCGAGCTGCAAAACGCCAGTGAAGCCCGGCTGAACCTGGACATGGGCGCCGGCCGTGCCGAACTGCGCGCCGGCAACACACCCGGCCTGGCAGCCAGTGGAACCAAGGCTCCCGGGATGCATTTCTCCTCCCGCCTGGTAGGGAACAACCTGGACATCGATGTAGACGCCGGACCGACCTTCATCCCCTTCCTTGGGCCGACCGGAGGCTCGTGGAGTTTCGAACTGAACCGCGATATCCCCTGGAACCTGGATATCGATGCCGGCGCCAGCAAAGTCATCCTTGACCTAGACGACCTGCTGGTAGCCCAGGCCGAGATCAATACCGGGGCGAGCGCCATTGAACTGACGCTGCCGAGCCGGGGGCAAAATTCGAGGTTCGACATCGAAGCCGGAGCGGCTACGCTCGACATTCACGTCCCGGATGGGATCGCGGCGCGCTTCCGCATCAAGGAGGGTGTCACCGCCTTGAACCTGGACGAAAGCCGCTTCCCCCGCGTCGAGGGCGGTTTCTACCAGACCAGCGACTATCCATCCGCCATGGGCAAGATCGATGTGAGTATCGAAGCCGGCGCTGGTACCATAAAGATCCGCTGAATTTGCATAAGGAGACTGACATGAAACGTGTGGATTTCCGTATCATCCTGGGTGTGCTCCTGGTCCTGGGCGGCCTTTTGGGCTTGCTGGATAAATTCGGCATCTTCCCGGCATCCTGGAAAGCTGCCGACCTGTTTTGGGGCGCAATCACGGGAGCGGCTGGTCTGTTCTTCCTGTATACCTTCACCACCGAGAAGAACCACTGGTGGGCAGCCATCCCGGCCGCTACCCTGCTTGGGATGAGCGCTGCCTCCTTCCTGCCGGAATCGCTCAGCGGGTGGGACGGGCTGGCTTTCATGGGCGGGGTCAGCCTGGGGTTCTGGCTGATCTACGCCACCGGCCGCGAGCGTTGGTGGGCAATCATACCGGCTGGGGTACTGCTGACACTCGGTCTCACCAGCCTTGCATCTGATATCTTCGGCGGCGTCGATACCGGGGGTCTCTTCTTCATCGGCATCGGTTTGACCTTCCTCCTGACCGCCATCCTGCCTCCTGCTGGCCGTACCTGGGCTTACATCCCGGCTGCAGTCCTGCTGGTCCTGGGGGCGGTCCTGGGAACGCCTTTTGCCGGCGTACTGGACTATGTCTGGATCGCGGGCCTATTCGTCGGCGGCGCTGCGCTTATCTGGCAGTTCCTCCGCAAGAACTGATCGCCTGGCAAATCAAAAAGAACCCGGGACCGTTACCGGGTTCTTCGATTCCCAAAGGTTGGTGGTTTTCAACTGACCGCTTCCACCTTCTCGATGTCCGGGAAGAACTGCTTGACTGTGCCTTCCACCCACCCGTGCAGGGTGGCCGGGGAAAGGGGACAACCCAGGCAGGCGCCGCCCAGTTTTACCTTCAAGTGTTTCCCATCGAACGCCACGAACTCCACTGAACCGCCGTGGAAATGTTCGATATATGCACTCAACTGGTCGATCAAGCCAATCATCTGTTCGATTCTTGGATCGATTTCTTCCTTGCTCATGGCTTTCTCCTTGGCAGTTTCCTGCCTGGCGCGGATGCCCTTATCCAGCATGACTGAAACCTGTTCCTGCCGGTTCTTCCATCGTTCCGAAATGACGGCCGCCAGCCGGTCCAGGATGATACTGCCGATCTGGGGATTATTATCACATAAAGTTCGCAG
>VGNO01000100.1 GCA_016865985.1 Chloroflexota bacterium
TTCAGTACTTTTGTGTATACTTCGTAGCGATCAGTCATTCGGCTTCTCCTCTTTGGTTTCAGCAACCTGAGGTTATACCCTATGACTGATCTTTTTACTCACCCATGTACGGTATAGAATCGGGATGTAGGAATGGACATCGATGAAATTGCAGCCCTTCTTGCGCCACTCTTACCCTATCTTGTCAAGGGTGGGATCGAAATGGGCAAAGCCGCAGCCGGAAAACTCGGCGAGAAGATCACCGAAGAATCCTGGGACAGCCTGAAAGCGTTGGGGAAGAAGATCCGCAGAAAAGCGGGGAAGAAACCGGCCCTGAAAGAAGCCATCGCCGACTCGGATGCTTCTCCTGTAAATGAAGACAACCGGAAAATCCTGCGTTTACAGTTGAAGAAACTGCTCGAAGAAGATGACGCCCTGAAACAGGAAGCCGGGACGGTGGTGGGACAGATCGTCAATTTGACGCAAGGTGAGCGCAGCGTGGTCGGTCCGCTTGAGAGAAGCCAGGTCGCCACCTGCAACGGAGTGACCCAGATAGGGCATCTGGAACAGCGCTACTAGAGGTAGTTTGGCTTTGACCGCCAGTGTATAGGGTTCCCACATGTCCACATTGACAACTTTGATCGCCTGGCGTTGCTCTATAGATAACCCATCCAGCCATTTTTCGAGCGTTTCACGCTCCCGATTGGGCAATACATCCAAAATATAGCCTTCTTCCGGCGCACTGATCGCCAACGCAAAGTTGTCATGCCCTTTCTTGAGAGCGAATTCATCCAGATTGATCACTCGGATAACCTTTTCTTGATGTGCCTGTGTCTTTTTTGCCTGATGTTTGAAAAGACCATCCACTGCCTCGTAGCCCAATTCAAGCAATTGACTCACATCCTGAATGGCGTTTTTTCGACAGAGCGTAATAACATATTCCTCAAAACGCCGCGTGCATAGCCCTCCCCATTCGTGTTGTTGACCGCTTGTAGTAACAAATCGCCTTTTGTTCTGGCATTGCTTGTTCCTCGCTTTTTGCCAGATTTTACTGCCTGCTCAACCTACCCCACTAAACACCAGAGAACCATAAAAATGACCCTGCACCCAACCTCCATTACCGCCAGCCGTAAACAGCGCACCCTGACCATCCTCTGGGACGATGGGCGCTTGAGCGCCTATCCATTCGGATTGCTGCGCCTCGGTTGTCCATGCGCCGAATGCCGCGGCGGCCACGACAAGATGGGCTCCGAACCCGACCCGCAAGTCTTCACCATGCGCCTCGACGATGAACAGAAGACCGGCCTGAAGGACATCGTGGCGGTCGGTTCCTATGCCGTAACATTCATCTGGCTGGACGGCCACGACGCTGGCATCTACCAGTGGCAGTACTTGCGGGCCTTGTGCCCCTGTCTGCTGTGCCGGAAATAACACAACATCAAGCCCCTGCCGGGAAGACAGGCAGGGGCTTTGTAATCGGGTCTGGATGCCGCTATGGGGTGGGAGTGGGCGTCTGCGTCAGGGTCGGTGTCGGCGTGCCTCCCAGGTGCAGCAGGGCAGCCGCCAGCCACTCATCCTCCACAGCAGACGACGGGTAGAGCAACAGTTCCTCCCAGAAGCGGCGCGCCAGTTCGGGCTTGCCCATCCCTTCCAGCGATAGGGCATCCCAGTAGGCAACCAGCGCCAGTCGCTCGTCCGTATCCGCCAGTGGGCGGACTTTCTGCTCCAGTTGGATATAGGCGTTGCCGTACTTCCCGCGCCCATACTCCACCCACGCCAGCCCCAGTTCCGGGTTGAAATCGAAATCCCGCTTGCCGTAGAGCGCCGAGCGGGTGAAATCCGTCTCGGCAAGGTCGTATTCTCCCAGCCGCAGGTGGGCAATGCCGCGCTGGTAATAGACCTCGGCGGTCTTGACCCCCAGCCCGACCAACCGGTCGAAGTTTTCGAGCGCCAGGGTGTAATCCCCGGCTTCGTTGTAGATCGTACCGAGCATGACCATCACATCGACATCCTCGGGCACATACAAAACATAGACCTGCAGCGTCCCAAGCGCTTCGTCCATCTGCCCGTTGACATAGTACGCCTGTCCCAGTGTCTCATAGACCGGGAGCATCGTGGAGTCGAGTGAATTGGCCTGCTGCGCCGCCGCCAGGGCTTCCTCGTTTCGCCCAAGCGCCAGGTAGGCGCGCGCCCGCTGGTAATGGACCAGCGCCGAGCCGGGCGCCAGTCCCTCGGCCGTCGCCAGGTCCGCCAGGGCCGAAGCCGGTTCGCCGTTATCGATCAGGAATGCCGCCCGTTCGACAAAGGGCAGCAGGAAAGCCGGGTCGAGTTCGATGGCATGGGTCAGTTCGGCCAGCACGTCCGCCTCCGGATCCAGCAATCGGCGGACGAGGGCGCGGCCATAGTAACCGGGGCCGAAATTGGCATTTACGGCCACTGACGTTTCGAAAGCCTCGAGCGCCTTGTCATAATCCCCCATCAGGCGGTAGGATTCACCGATATAAAAGAAGGCGTCAGCCGAGCCGGGTTCGAGCGTAGCCACCTGCTGCATCAGGTTGATTGCCCCGGCATAGTCGCCCTGCGTGAAGGCGCGCATCCCGGCGGAATACGAATCCTTACTGGTCGGGGAATGTGTCGCCGAGACATACAACGGGGTCGGGGTATAGGTGGCATCCAGCAGCAGCCAGAGCGGGGTTGGCCCCATGAAGGTCGGCGTGGCGGTGCGCACCACCGGCGTATTGGTGGTCAGGTAGGTCGGCGTTGCGGTATAGGTGCCGTGACTGCGCGGCGCCTGTTGCGACGGGTTGAGGCGCGGCAGGCTGAAAACGAGCGCCACCAACCCAATCGCAGCCGCGCCCATCGCCAGCGTCAACAGCAGGCGGCCAACTGGGCTGGCCCAGGCGCCCTTCAAGCCGCGCGGCCGGGGTTCGGCTGCCACCGCCAGTTGTTCCTCCCACAAGCGCGGGTGGTTGAGCGGGAAAGGCGGGACGGTGTCGTCCGGCGGGATCGCCCCCATCAACAGCAGGCCGCGTTTGGCGGTTGCGTTCTCCGGGTCCAGTTTGAGCGCCGTTTCGAGACAATAGATACGTTCCTTTTTCGAATCGACCGTGGCGCTCATCCAGGTCCAGTAGGTCGGGTTGTTCTGGTCCGTCTTCAACAGCCGCGTCAGCAGGTCCCTGGCGCGCCCACTGTCGCCCTTGTGCAGGGACTCGATCGCTTCCTGGAGCATGGTGTCTTCGGCCATGGTGTGAGTTTAGCACAGCCCGGTGCACGCGGCAAGTGGCGCGGGTATAATTCAACGTATGCGAAAAATGCTGTTTGCCTTGCTCCTGATAATCGGACTGGCAGCCTGCGGTGCGGGGCCGGACCTCGAGCCGGCCGCGCCGACCCCGGGCCCCCGCCCGTACCAGGCCGCCACCCCCTCCCCCACCGCCACACCCATCCCACGTTCGGAGGTGGTGGTATTGCCCACGACCACCCCTGTTATTTATAAGGTCCAGGCGAACGATACGATGATCACCATCGCCATCGCCTACAACATTACTGCCGAACAATTGATGGCCGCCAACCCTGGCGTGGACCCGAACTTCATGCGGATCGACACCGAACTGGTCATCCCGGTCGGCGGTAAGATCCCGCAGGAGCCGACCATCACCCCGGTCCCGATCACGATCCAGCAACTGGTTTGCTACCCGGGCGTGGACAAGGGCCTGTGGTGCCTGGCATCGATCCACAACGGATCGGCGGAAATGCTGGAGAACCTCTCGGCCCTTGTCATCCTGCGGGATGCCGCCGGGCTGGAGGTTGCCAGCCAGCAGGCCTATGCCCCGCTCAACATCCTGCCGCCTGGGGCATCCATGCCGCTGGGCGTCTTCTTCTTCCCGCCGGTGGCGCCGGGCGTCGTCGCCCAGGCGCAGTTGCTGACCGCCATCCAGGTCTCCACGGATGACCCGCGCTACGTGCCGGTGGCATTACAGAATACATCCGTCACGCTCGATTGGAACGGCCTATCGGCGCAAGTCGCCGGCCAGGTATACCTGCCGCCGCAGAACCCGGGCGTAAGCCTGGTGTGGGCGCTGGCAGTGGCCTATGATGTACACGGCAATGTGGCCGGGTACCGGCGCTGGGAGAGCGCCTTCCCGATGCAGCCGGGCGGTGTCAAGGATTTCGAGTTCCTGCTCTCCAGCCTCGGACCGGAGATCGACCGGGTGGAGTTGCTGGTCGAAGCCAGGCCGTAATTGAAAAGTTCCCGGATAGACCGGGAACTTTTCAATACCAGCGCGGGTTATTAATCGCTGTCCTTCTCTTCCTTCTTTTTCTTTGGCATCCCCCACATCAGGATCGCCAGGCCGGCGCCGATGGTGAACATGCCGAGGGCGCCCCAGGGCAGGTAGTAGGCCATGGCGATCGCCAGCCCCACGAAACCCAGGTAGACCGCGATCTGCAACTGCCAGGCTTGCGCCTTGCGCAGCAGGTCCAGCGCCAGCCAGCCGATGCCAAGCCCGAAGACCGCCATACCGACCAGGCGGATGAGCGAGGCTATCAGGTCGATCACTTCGTACAACCATTCGGGCATCATAGATTCTCTCCTTTTGCTGAAATCGGATACTGTTACACCCAGGCCCAGATCATCCACAGGCCTATCATCACCAACCCCATTATAAACCGGATGATGACTGCCAGGCTGAAACCGGTCACCATCCCGATAGTCGCTTTCCAGGCTTCCGAGCGGTCCTTGCGCCGGATCCATTCCGAGATGAAGAGCGCCAGCAGGGCTGCCAGCAGTCCGCCCAGCACAGGGACTACGAAATTTCCGGCGATGCCAAAAACGAGCGCAAAGGCCACCGAGACCCACGAAGCGCCGCTCTTGTGCGCCTGGGTCCCCATCAGGATATTGTCGATGAACGAACCGACGATCATCAGCGCCGTGATGATGGCAAACATCACCCAACCGAGGGCGCCGAAACCGGCGGCCAGGCCGTAACCGAGGGCGGCCAGCCAGATCACCACCAGGCCGGGGAATATGGGCACGATCAGGCCGGTGAGTCCGAAGAGCATGATGGTCAGGGCGACCACCTGGACGGATATTTGCAACCAGAGGGGCATGGCAGTCTCCATATCAACAGGAACACGGAAGGATGCGGACGGTTACTCTTTTGCGATGACGGCCAACCCGCCCATCCACGGCAGGAGCGCTTCCGGGACCTTGATCGAGCCGTCGGCCTGCTGGTAATGCTCCATCACCGCGATCAGGGTGCGGGGCAGCCCCAGCCCGGAACCGTTCAGGGTGTGGACGAAACGCGCTTTGCCTCCGTCCGCCGGGCGATACTTGATGTTGGCGCGCCGCGCCTGGAAATCGCGCACGTTCGAGACCGAGGAGACCTCGAGCCATTCCCCCAACCCCGGCGACCATACTTCGAGATCGTAGGTAATAGCAGAGCCGAAGCCGAGATCCCCGGTGCACAATTGTTTGACGCGGTAGGTCAGGCCGAGGCCGGCGCACGTATCTTCGGCGTCCTGGCGCATCTTTTCCAACAAGGGATCGGAATCCTCCGGCTTGCAGAAGATGTACATCTCAACCTTGTCGAACTGGTGGCCGCGTTTGATGCCGCGCACGTCCCGCCCGGCGCTCATTTTCTCACGCCGGAAGCAGGGCGTATAGGCCGTATAGCGACGCGGCAGGCTGGCTTCGTCGAGCATTTCGTCCATGTGCAAGCCGGTCAGAGGCACTTCTGCAGTAGGCACCATCCACAAGTCTTCCTCGTGGTCGCGGTAGAGGTTGTCGGCGAATTTGGGCAACTGACCGGCGGCGAACAGGGTGGCCTGGCGCACCAGGAACGGGGTGTATTTCTCGATATAGCCCTGGCGGCTGTGCAGGTCGAGCATGTAGGCGATCAGGGCGCGCTGCAGGCGCGCCCCGGCCCCGCTCAAGACGTAGAAACGCGAACCGGTGATCTTGACGCCCTGCTCGAAATCGAGGATGCCGAGCGCCGGGGCCAGGTCCCAGTGGGTAATGGGCTCGAACTCATATTCCGGCAACTGCCCAACTGTTCTCAGCGCCACGTTCCCGCTTTCGTCGCGGCCGACCGGTGTGCGCTCGTCCGGCAGGTTGGGGAGGGTGGCGGCGACGGCCTGCAGTTCGGTCTCCAGTTCGGCCAGCGCCTTGTCCTGGACGGCGATCCTGTCTCCGACGGCGCGCATGGCCTCGATGCGCGCCTGCCGTTCGGCGGCATCCTTCATCTTGCTGATCTCCTTCGAGACGGCATTGCGCTCCGCCTTCAAGGCCTCCGCCTCAGCGAGCAACAGGCGGCGGCGGGCATCCAGTTCCAGGATGCGCTCCACTGGCGCCGGGTCCATCTGCCGGTCGCGCAGGGCCCTGCGGACCGTGTCGGGTTGTTCGCGAATGAGATTGATATCCAACATACTGCACCTCCGGTGCGGACAATGGACTGCAGACCGTCGACCACGCTGCACGGTCGGCTGGCTATTTTCTATGGTCTGGAAAAAAATACACCCCGGGTCCATGCAGGACGAGGGGCGTCTCGTGGTGCCACCTGCTTTGCTTCTCAGGATCGCGCTAACGGGCGGACCCGGCTCCCTTACGGCTTTGGGCGGAGGTATCCACCCATCTAGCCCCTGCGGGAGCAACCCTTCCCTTTCGGGAAGACCGGAGGGGATTTCGCCGCCGCCTCGCCTGCCTTGCACCGTCCGGCAGGTCTCTGTTCGGGGAGGCGGGTAGTGGTCTCCGGGTGAGTCGTTGGATGCAGTGATTATATCCGGTGCAACCCGCCTGTCAAGCCGGGGCAGTCGGGTAAAATGGGGGGAAACTCTGAATGAAGGAGTAAGAGATGGACATCCCAGCCGTTGCCAGTCAGATGGCCGCCCAGGCCCGCATCATCGAATCCCTCTGCCGGGGAATTCCCAGCAGCCAGGCGCGCTGGAAACCGGACGAAACGGACTGGTCGATGCTGGAGGTCGCCGGTCACATGCTGGACGAGGAGCAGTACGACTTCCGCACCCGGCTGGACTGCATCCTGAACCATCCCGGCCAACCCTGGCCGCCGATCGATCCCGGCGGCTGGGTGGCGGGCCACGCGTACAATGAACAGGATTTGCAGGAAACGGTCCGGAAATTCATCGAGGCGCGCCAGCGCTCAATTGCCTGGCTGGACACTCTGGGATCCCCGGACCTCGGATCTTCAGGGACTGCCCCGTGGGGTGGGCAGGTCGAAGCCGGCGACATGCTGGCGGCCTGGATCTCCCATGACCTGCTGCACATGCGCCAACTGGTGGAACTGCGCCATGCCTATTCAGTCGAACTACTCAAGCCCTACAACGGCGCCTACGCAGGGGATTGGTGAGGCAGCCGCCTATGATTTGAAGATGCTGACGCTTTCGATATGATAGGTCTGTGGGAACAGGTCGAACGGCGTCACCTGTTCCAGGCGGTAACCCCCATCCAGCAGGCGGCGTGCATCTCGCGCCAGGGTCGCCGGATCGCACGATACATACGCCAGCGTGGCAGGACGCCGGGCCAGGATCGGCTCCAGGACGCGCCTGTCCAACCCGGCGCGGGGCGGGTCCACGATGGCGATCTCCGGGCAGGCCTCGAGCAGGGGCAGGATGTCTTCCGCTGCGCCTTCGTACAACTCCACATTATCGAACTCATCGAGATTTGCAGTGAAATCCTCGCAGGCCGAGGCGGAGGATTCTACTCCGACCAGCCGCCCGACGCGGGGCGCGAAGAAAGCGCTGAACAAGCCAGCGCCACAATATACATCCAGCATCGTGGCGGATGGGGATAGTGGCAGGAGGGACAGCAGGTGTTCGACCATTCTTTCCGCCATGCCGGTATTGACCTGGAAGAAAGATGCCGCCGAGACCCGGAAGTGACGCTCCAACACCTCGATGGTAAGGTGGCTGTCCCCGGCCAGGACTATCGAGTCACCGTCAGCCAGGTGGACGATGGATACCCCTGCTTCGACTTCCAATTCCGGCGTATTGAGCGAGGCGCCCTCCAGGACGACCAGGACCTCCCCCGCCGCGCCCAGACGCAGGCCGACGCGCTCGATCCCGCATGCCGGGCCAAAGTCCAGGTCAGGCCAGAAGGCATTCAACGCTGTTTCCGGCAGGCGGCATTCCTTGACAGGGATGATGCGCTGCGAGTCCTGCGTGCGGAAACCGAGCCTGCCATCCGGGGCGAGGTGGAACTGGATATGGTTGCGGTAATTCCAGGCTTGAGGCGAAGGTATGGTCGGATGGATGTGAGGCTGCCCGATCTTCCCGAGCCGCTGCAACTGGTCACGCAGGATATCCGCCTTGGCCTTTAATTGAAAATCATATGGCAGGTGCTGGTAATGGCATCCCCCGCACGCGCCGAAATGCGGACAGCGTGGTTGGGCGCGCAGCGGGGAGGCCTCCAGCACCTCCAATACTTCGCCCCGCAGGCGGCCGTGTTTTTCGTCCACCAGCCGGATGGACAGGCTCTCCCCCGGCGCAGTGAAGGGAATGAAAACTGCGCGCCCATCGGGTAACCGCCCGAGGGCGTCGCCGCCATAGACGAGTTTTTCGGGGCGGATCTCCAGCGACTGGGGGAGCATATCAACCCCGGCGGGAATGCAGTTCCCAGAGCGTTCCCAGGGTGTCTTTCAACCGGCCAGCCAGCAGGTCCGGCCGGCCGGTGGTCACATCGTCCTGGTTCTCGAAGACCACGAAAGGTACATCCTGTGACCGGACTTCGAAGAAGCCCGAATCTCCCGGCGCAAAAGTGGACCAATCGTCCTCCCGGTAGAGGCGCTCCATCTTCTCATCCGAAAGGCCGTGTTCGAGGATGCTGTCTGGGCGGTCCGGGTTGAAGCGGCGGCGGTTCTTGCGCAAGGATTCCTCGTACGAAACCCGCACATAGACCACGCCTGCCCGTCCCAGCAGTTCGTCGGAGAGGTGCGGAAAGGCGGCCGCGTAGCCGCCATGTTCGGCGCCGCGCGAGAATTCCACCAGGGTGGTGTGGACCGGGTGGTATCCCGGCTGGCGCAAGCGCTTGGTGTATTCCAAGTCCAGCCGCCTGACCAGCAGGCGCCAGAGATCGTTGTGCAGGAAATATCCGTCCGGGTCCGAGTGCAGGCGCGGGCGGTTGAAATCCCGCTCCAGCATGGCATCCTCCTCGAACCAGGTCCATAGCAACGGGAAATCGTCCAGGATATCCAGCATCCCCAGGTGGTAGTCGCGGCGGCGGTCGCGCTCCGGCAGGCGGGTGAGGAAATCGATGATCTCGCTCTTGCCCGACGCAGGCCGCCCAACGAGGACGATGGCATCCAGCGTATCGTGGCTGGGGTCGGCCGGCATGGGAGCGTTACTTGATGAACAGCGCCATTATACTGTCCTGGAAGAAGGACAAGATTACCAGGATGGCAAGGAAGATCCCGGCCAGCAGGCCGATCCGCCGCAGGTCGCGCTTGACCGGTGTGTAATCGGGGTTGAACTCGGTGCGACTCGTAGTGTTGAATTTTAGATTGCGTTGGCTTTTCTTGTTCATGTTTCTGGGTACTCCTACGGATTTTGAAGTTCTGCGAAGACAACAATACGTTTGTTGTCCACCAGGTATGGATAACAGGAGATCAGGGTCAGGGTCGGGTCGGCGGTGGCGGCCATCACTTCCACCTGGGTCGGTTCGACGATGCGCGTCTCGCGCACCACATACACGACCTGTCGTTGCTGGGTATAGACGATCACCAGGTCGCCGGGCGCCAGTTCGTCCAGGCGACGGAAGAACTCCCCGTAGACATCGTTGTGCCCGGAGAGGACCATGTTCCCAGCCTGGCCGGGGTTGGCCGAGCCGACATGGTGGCCGATGCCCTTCTTCAACTGCTCCCAGCCATCGCCTGCAACGACCGGCGCGTCCAGGCCGATGGCCGGGATCTGGATGCGCACAGGCTGCTCCGGTCCGCTGGTCGGGACCGGGATGTTCGCCAGGGATTGCACCAACGGGCGCAGGTGTTCCGGGATCTCGGCCTCGTTGGGCTGCGCCCCACCGGCGCTGGTCGGGGGGGTGTGTCCGGAGGGCAGCACCACCGCCGTAATGAGCGGCGTCGGTTCCAGGGTGGATGGCTGGAGGGCGGCTGCCACCTCGGCGTTGAGGGTGCGCAGGATGCCCAGCCCATTGAGCAGGACACCCACCAGTCCCAGTACAGCCAGCACCTCCACCCCCACCAACAGCCGGTCCAGCCAGCGGCGACGCGGCGGCCTGGGAGTATCCAAGAAAGTATCCGGAGCATCGCCATCCAGCAACGGCTGGGTACGCCACTCGTCCAGCGAAGCCGGCGGCAGGTCCGGG
>VGNO01000101.1 GCA_016865985.1 Chloroflexota bacterium
TCTGCCCGACGATGGCCAGGAACGGGAAGGGGGTGGGTTCGGTCTTGCCGCCCTCCTCAACGCCAGGCGGCGGAAGGTCGCGACCGGAGACGTGGTCCACGAGTTCCCGCAGGTTGCGGAATCCATGCGCCATGCGTTCCTTGACCTGGCTTTCTGCTTCCAGGATGGTTTTTTGCGGTTCGGGGTTTTCCATGAGTCCGTTGCCTTTGCAGGCTAGTCCAGGTCCGGCCGGAGTTCGCCGCTGTCGAGTGGATGCAGCCGTTCAGGTTCATCGAGCAACACGTCCAGGGTATCCTGGTAGAGTTCGCTCATCATTTTGGCAAGCGGCACGGTTGCCGGTGGATAGAGTTTTTCGGGTGGCGGGGGCGGTTTCAGGTTGGGCCTGGTCTCCTCGAGGACGCGTTTTCGTAAAATTCGCGGGTCGGATGTCAGGGTTCCGACAAAGACGCCGAGCACCGAATAGACATCCCGCCCGGCCGTGACGAAACCGATCCAGTCACCGAGTGGGTTGAACAGGTAGGGGTAGGCCAGGAAGGCGGAGGCGTCTCCCCGGCTGGTATAGATAGGGATGATGGTTCGTGGCTGGACAGTCATGGCTGCTTTCCTACATCATTATACGTCCAATATCGGTTGGCGAAGAAGTTCCAGAGCATGACCACGCCGACGGCCACTGCCAGCGCCAGGTTGTGCCCCAGGGTCTTGGGCGGGATGGGAGTACCAGGCGCGAGCAGGGAGAACAGGCGCTGGAAGGGTTCTTCCAGTACGGCAAAGAGCGGGGTGCGGATCAGCAGGCCGGTCACATTCACCAGAATAAACTGCACGGCTTGTTGGCTGACGCGTTTGGTGCGCGCATCGGGGTAGGTCCAGAAGCGGTTCCAGAGAAAGTTGCTGGTGACTGCCGCAGAGAAGGATATCACGCTGGCCCAGACGGCCGGCATGGAGGTCAGGTGGGTCAGCAGGTTGAAGATGCCGAAATCCATCACCGCCCCGATAGCGCCTACGACCATGAAGCGGATGAAACGCAGCCTTTCCTGGCGGTTGTTGATTACCCTCATGCCAATCCCAGAGCGCTTTTGAAATAGGGGATCGTCCGTTGGATGCCTTCCTCCAGGCCGACGCGCGGTTCCCAGCCCAGGAGGGCGCGGGCGCGGTCGATATCCGGCTGGCGCCGCTGCGGGTCGCGGGCGCTGCGTTCATCGGGCAGGTAGGCGATTCCGGAAAGGTTGCCGGTGATGCGGTTGATGGCCTGGGCGAATTCGAGGATGGTCATCTCGACCGGGTTACCCAGGTTGACCGGCAGGTGTTCGTTCGAGTGGAGCAGGCGGACGATGCCGTCCACCAGGTCGTCCACATAGCAGAAACTGCGGGTCTGGCTGCCATCGCCATAGACCGTCAACGGCCGGCCGAGAAGCGCCTGTTTCAGGAAGTTGGGCAGGGCGCGCCCGTCTTCCAGGTCCATGCGCGGGCCGTAGGTGTTGAAGATGCGGACGATGCGCGTGTCCACGTTGTGGGTGCGGTTGTAGGCCATTGTCAGGGCTTCGGCGAAGCGCTTGGCCTCGTCGTAGACGGCGCGCGGCCCGGTTGGGTCGACGTTGCCGGGGTAGTCCTCCCGCTGCGGGTGGACGAGGGGATCGCCGTAGATCTCGCTGGTGGAGGCCAGCAGGAAACGCGCCCCATTGGCCTTGGCGACGCCCAGCGAATGGTGCGTCCCCAACGCGCCGGCTTTCATGGTCTGGATCGGGAGGTTGAAGTAACCCACCGGCGACTTGGGGTTGGGGCTGGCCGGGGAGGCGAAGTGCAGCACGGCATCCACCTTGCCAGGGATGAAGATGAAATTGGATACATCGTGGCGGAAGAATGTGAACCTGGGATTCCCGGCGAGGTGAGCCAGGTTTTCCGGTTTCCCGGTGATGAAATTGTCCATCCCCAGTACATCGTGCCCTTCCGATAACAGGCGGTCGCACAAGTGGGAGCCGAGGAAACCGGCCGCCCCGGTAATCAGGATTCTCATGATGCCTCTTTGGGTCTTGGTTATTTCCAATCCAGGCGGGTGGTCAGGCCGTCGCCGGTGATCTGGTAGGACTGCCCGGTGAAGGCATCCACCAGCCACAGATTCCCCTGGTATACCAGGGCGATCAATTGTTCGCCGCTTGCCAACGCTTCGGGCGCCCATTGGACAGCCTGCGGCTCGAGACCGGTCGACCCTTCAGCCGGGAAAAGGATGGTCGCGTTCGATCCGTCACGGTCGATCGTCACCAGGCGGTAGCGGCTGGTCTCGCTCTGTCCCGGGAAGACAGCCTGCAGGTAGGCCACCTGGTAGTTTTTCTCGGCGCCTTGCAATTCCAGCGCTGAGACAGATGGGTAGGCGAACATGCCGGCCAGCGGAGCCAGTTGGACATTGGCGCCATTGACCAGTGACAGGGCGGAGAGGTCGAAATTGGGCGACTCTTCGGCGCTGACCAGGCCGGTGGCCGCTGCATGGGTCACGATATAGAGCGTCTTGCTGTCCGCTCCCCAGGCCAGGCCGGGGATCCAGGCCCAGTCGCTGCGGGTCTGGAGCGGAGTGATCTCCAGCAGCGGTTGCAGGGCAGCCTCCTCCAGGTCGACCATGCCGATCCCGTCCGGCCGGGCGTATGCCAGGTAGGATCCGCCGGGCGAAAAGGCGTAGTTCGTGCCCCACCAGCCATATACCCCGCCTGAGTTTGGTTCCAGGATTTCACGCGGTGCGGCTGGCCCGCTCCAGCGGCTGAAGGTGACGGTCAACAGGTCGTTGTTGGCCTGCCAGCCTGGCGCGGCGGGGCGCGGCTCGACAGTCGAGTAGGCTACCATGTTCCCCTCGCCCGGCGCCCAGGCCGCAAAGTGGATCACATTGGAGATCCGCAGGTCGATTGGATTATGGATCCCGGTCTCGGCGCTGACGACCCACAATGTGTTGATCTCACTCGCTGCGTCGAGTTTGGATTTCCGGCTGAAGAGCAGCCAGTTGCCGTTCGGTGAGAGCGCCAAGACGCGCCCGTCCAGGTCTCCGCTGGCGACCAATGGCCGGCGGTTGGCGGTGGATTCTTCCATCAGCCAGGCATTACCGCCGGACAGGTAGACCAGCCTGCCCGGGATGGTAAGCGGGGCGAACGCGGCCTGGACACCCACCATGACGATCTCCGGTTGGGAAGGTTCGAGCACCACTTCCCGCAGGATGCTGCTGCCCACGTTCACCCCGTCCTCGAATACGGTGCGGATGGTGATCTCCTTCAGTCCGTTACGCCCTTCCTGGAGCAAAAGCGTGTCCCCCTCCGGGAGGGACTCATTGCGCAGTTCCTGGTGTTCGAAAGGGATGATCTCCTGGCGGGTTTCGAAGGTCTCTGTGACGCGCGTGACCTGGATCGTATCGCCGTCTTCCAGCAGGGAGTAGGGCGGCGGTGTGACCCGGTCCTGGTCGGATAGAGTGACCCCGGCCGCTGCCAGCGCCTGCTGCACCGTGCTTCCCGCCCCGAGGCTGGCGGAGAGCGTCTGCCCATCCACCTGGATGTGGATTGCCAGTTCGGCCTGGGTGGCTTGAGGCTGGCAGCCTGCAGCGAGGACCACTGCCAGCGCGGCCAGGAAAAAAACCCTGCCGGGCAGGTTCCGCCGGGCAGCAGCGCGGTGGGAGGGATGGACGGTCATGCGGCTCGCGGTATAATCCACACGCTACTTTATCCGGCCAACGACTGTCATCAGCCCATCTGCTATGACGATGCTCTCGATCCGCAGGCCTGTCGCCACCGGGCCGACCGCTCCGGTGTAGGCTTCCGAGACCAGGGTCGTGACGGCTTCCTTCAACCCTTCCGGGGCAGGCAGCGGGCCGAAATCGGCTTCGGTCATTTCGATCAGCAATTCCCCTCCTTCATCGGCGGTGGCAGTCAATACCAGCCGGACGGTGGCCGAGAAATATCCGCTGCTAGCAGTACCATAGACCTGGATCTGCCCGTCCCGCAGGTAGATTTGCGGTTTTGTTATGAAGGGGTCGGGCTGGGTTTCTAATTTGAAGGCCAGGTACGAGGTCAGTTGCGCTTCGTTGATGACCAGCGTCACCTGCCCGGAGACAGCGCCGGCTGCCATCGCTTCCTTGATCGACTGCTGCATCTGTTCGACTGCCTCGGTGGAGACCGGGATGGTCTGGTCCGGGTAGTCTGGTCCGCCGATGAAGATGGTGCAGGCCAGGGTCGCCAGGGAAAGGCTGAGGATCAGCAGAAAAATCCTTTTTTTGGCAGGCATAGGGTTACCATCCTTCCTGATGAATGGGAGTTATTATAGCATGAGCGAATCAGAAAAGAATACCGCCGGCCTTGCACCGTCCTTGCTGGCGCTGCTCTTCGTGGCAGCCGAGCCGGCGGCGCTGGCGCACCTGGCAGCCGCCCTGGAAGTGTCGCCGGCGGCGGTCGAGGCCGGTTTGAAGGAACTGGAAGAGGCGCTTCTCACCGGCGGGTTGCGCTTGCAGCGTTTCGGCGGCAGTGTGCAATTGACTACCGCCCCGGAGATGGGAGACCTGATCGAACGCTTCCTCGGCTTGGAAGCCACCAGCCGCCTGAGCCGCGCCGCCCTCGAGACTCTGGCGGTGATCGCCTACCAACAGCCGGTCACCCGCCCGCAGGTGGATGCGGTGCGCGGCGTCAACTGCGACGGCGTAATGAAGAGCCTGCTGGGCAAGGGGTTGATTCAGGAAGTGGGACGCGCCGATGGTCCCGGGCGGCCGATCCTGTATGGCACGACGCCGGATTTCCTCCAACATTTCGGCCTCAACTCGCTTGCGGAAATGCCGCCTCTCAACCTGCCGGATGCGAACGGCAATGGCAACCATGATGAAGCGTTGAAGGGATGAATGTTCCTTCGACGGCTCACCGATAGTGTGTAACTCAACTCCCCATCTTGCCTGACAGGAAATCGAGTAAATATTGCAGGGCGGCTTCCGCTGAACTGGCCTTGTTCTGCTGCCGGTCGCCGTCCCACTGGAACTTGCGCGCCCAGTCGCCGTCCCGGGCCGAGAGGCCGATCCAGGTGGCGCCGACTGGTTTATCGGGCAGGCCGCCCCCGGGACCGGCGATGCCGCTGGCGCTGAGGCCGATATCCGCTCCCAGGACAGCGCGGACGCCGCGTGCCATCTCGATCACCGTCTCGCGGCTGACCGCCCCATATTGGCGCAGGGTATCCCATGAGACGCGGACCAGCGCCACCTTCGCTTCATAGGCGTAGGCGACCACCCCGCCGATGAAATAGTCGGACGAACCGGGGATGTCGGTCAGCCGGTCGGCGACCAGGCCGCCGGTGCATGACTCAGCGGTGGCGAGCGTCCATTGACGGGCTCGCAATAACTCGCCGACCTGCTGTTCGATGGGGGTGTTTGTTTTTGGCATGTCCTAATTGTAGGTCAATTCTGTCGTTTAACCAATGCCTGCCGGCTTGTTTTGCGAGCCGTGATAGAATCCCAGCATGAAGGTCAACGAAACGCTCCAGGGCATCCTGTCAACCCTGCCGCCGAAACCCGGCTGCTACCTGATGAAGAATGCCGGGGGGGAGATCATCTATGTCGGGAAGGCCGTCAGCCTGAAGAACCGCGTCCGCTCATACTTCCATGCCGACGCCGGGCATGACCAGAAGACCCGCCGCCTGGTGCGCGAGATATCCGACCTCGAGTGGATCGTGGTCGGTTCGGAACTCGAGGCGCTGATCCTCGAGATGAACCTGATCAAGAAACACCGCCCCAAATACAACATCCGCCTGAAGGACGATAAGCGGTACCCATATATCAAAATCCATTGGAACGAACCCTTCCCGCGTGTGACCGTCACCCGCCAGATGAGCGACGACGGGGCGCGTTACTTCGGGCCTTACACATCCGCCTGGGCGGTCTACCAGACCCTGGACGTGTTGCGGAAAGTCTTCCCGTACCTGACCTGCGACCGGGAGATCACCGGAATGGACAAGCGCGCCTGCCTCTACTACGATATCAAGTTGTGCATCGGACCCTGCATTGGGGCGGTGGACCAGGCGGGTTACCGGCAGATGATCTCCGACCTACAGGAATTCCTCAATGGACATTCCGAACCAATCGTGGGTCGCATCCAGGCCGAGATGGAGCAGGCTGCCGGCGACCTGCGTTTCGAGAAGGCGGCCGCCTTGCGTGACCAGTTGAAGGCCATCCAGGGCATCGTCGAGCGCCAGAAGGTGGTCTTCCCGGCTGATTACATCGATTCGGATGTACTGGCCATGGCGCGGGCGGACAATGAAGCCTGTGTCCAGATATTCTTCATCCGCGGCGGTAAACTGATCGGGCGCGAATACTTCGTCCTGGAGGGGACGGAGGACAGCGCCGACGCCGACGTGATGGCAGGTTTCATCAAACAGTTCTATACCGAGGCGGCGTTTGTCCCGCCGCAGGTGATGCTGCCCCAGGAGATCGAGGAAGCGAAGATCATCCAGGAATGGATGCGCTCGCGGCGCGGCGGCGGCAAGGTGGAAATCCTGGCGCCGCGCGAGGGCCAGCCACAGGAACTGGTCCAAATGGCATCCGAGAACGCCAGCGAGACCCTGCAGGCGCTGCGCGCCCAGTGGCAGGCAGACACCCATCGCCAGGAGGCCGCCCTGGCCGAACTCCAGGCCGAACTTGGGCTTGCCACACCGCCGAACCGGATCGAATGTTACGATATATCCAACACCCAGGGCACGGCAATTGTGGCTTCGATGGTCGTTTTCACCCAGGGCGTCCCGGATAAGAAGTTGTACCGCCGTTTCAATATCGAAAGCGTGGTCGGCGCGCCGGATGATTTTGCCAGCATGCAGGAGGCGCTCACCCGCCGCTTCCGCAGGTGGCAATCGGCCCAGGAAACTGCCGGCCAGCCCGGGTCCAGGCCCGACCCGTCCTTCGCCTTCCTCCCGGACCTGTTGATCGTGGACGGCGGCAAGGGCCAACTCGGCCGGGCAGTGGCCGTTCTCGAAAAGTTCGACCTGCTCGGAAAAGTGCCGGTCGCGGGCCTGGCCAAGCAGGAGGAGGAACTTTTCCTACCCGGGCGGAGCCAGTCCCTGATGCTGCCGCGTCATTCGCAGGGCCTCTATCTCATCCAACGCATCCGGGATGAAGCCCACCGCTCGGCCATTACCGCCCACCGGAAGCGACGGGCGAAACTTGGAATGGCCTCGCAATTGGATTCCATCCCCGGGATCGGCCCAGCCAAACGCAAGACACTCCTCAAGATCTTCGGTTCCGTCGAAGGGATTCGGCAAGCGACAGTGGTAGAATTGACAGCCGTAAGCGGCATCAACCAGGCATTGGCCGAAAGCATCAAAGCCCACCTGGAATAACCAGCCCGTGCAAACCGGCAGCAGCCATGAAACAGATCTGGATCGTTGACGATGACGAAGAGATGATCCGCGCCGTGCAGTTGATGCTCAAATTGCTCGGATACGAGGGGCGCGCTTTCTTCCAGGCCCGCCCGGCTGCCCGGGCGCTGCTGGACGGAGCAAACCCCGACCTGCTGGTCCTGGACATCAACATGCCGGAAGTGTCCGGGCTGGAGATGCTCGAGTTCCTCCGCAGCCGCACCGGCTTGCGGGACATCCCGGTGGTGATGCTCTCGACCGAGTCGTCGGATGTGCAGGTGGACCGGGCGCTGGCGCTGGGAGCCGACGCTTACGTTACCAAACCGGTCAGCCCGGAAGAACTGGATGCAGCAATCAAGAAGGCTTTCCTGGCGCATGGGAAGCGCTAACCTGTGAGGTGCGAGAGATGGCAAAAGGTACTCAGAAAAACCACAGAACCGGCAATGACCGGACGAACCGCGCCGCCCGGCAGGCGCGCCTGATCAGCATCATCTTCCTGGTAGTGACGGTCATCCTGGTCCTATCCATGATCTTGTCGCTCATCCAATAGTTCTCATAAGGGACCCATGCTCGAAAAACTTTCCGGAATCGAAGAACGTTACGAAGAGATCAACCGCCTGCTAATGGAAGTGGGCGATGACTACCAGCGCGCCGCCGAACTCAACAAGGAACGGATCGACCTGGAACCGATTGTGCAAAAAGCCCTCCAGTACCGCCAGTCGCACAAACGGGTGGATGAAGCGCGCGCCCTGCTTGCCGCTGAAACGGATGATGAACTGCGTCAGATGGCGGAAGCGGAGATCGCCGAACTCGAACCGGTCATTTCCCGGTTGGAGGGCGAGATCAAGGGCCTGCTCGTCCCGAAAGACCCGCGCGATGACAAGAATGTGATCGTCGAGGTGCGCGCCGGGACGGGCGGGGAGGAAGCCTCGCTCTTCTCTGCTGACTTGTTCCGCATGTATACCCGCTACGCCGAACTCCAGGGCTGGAAATCGGAGATCCTTTCGGCCAACGAGATCGGCATCGGCGGCTTCAAGGAAGTTATTTTCGAGATCCGCGGCCGCGGCGCATACTCCAAACTCAAGTATGAATCCGGCGTGCACCGCGTCCAGCGTGTGCCGGTGACCGAGTCGTCCGGGCGCATCCACACCTCCACTTCCACCGTGGTCGTCCTGGCCGAAGTGGACGAGGTGGAGGTGAAAATCCCCGAGTCGGATATCGAGATCGAGGTCTACCGCTCCTCCGGGGCGGGCGGCCAGAACGTCCAGAAGAACTCCACGGCTGTGCGCATGACCCACAAACCGACCGGGATGGTGGTGGCCTGCCAGGACGAACGGTCGCAATTACAGAACAAGTTGCGCGCCCTGTCCATCCTGCGCGCCCGCCTGTATGAGATCGAGGAAGAGAAACGCCGCTCGGAACTGGAAGCCTCCCGCCGTTCGCAGGTGGGGAGCGGGGAACGCTCCGAGAAGATCCGCACCTACAACTACCCCCAGAACCGCGTCACCGACCACCGCATCAACCTGTCCGTCTATAACCTGCCGGCGGTGATGGCAGGCAGCATCGACCAGTTTATCGAGGAACTCTCCACTCGTCACGAGACCGAGCGCCTGTCCGCGACGGGTGCGGAGGATGAAGAGTAGGGTATGCCAGCCATAAGGATCCCGGCCCCCCTCCGCCCATACGTGGACGGCCAGGCGGAAGTCCCTGTGCATGGCGCGACCGCTGGGGCGGCGCTGGATGATATGCTGGCGCAGTACCCGGCCTTCCGTCCGCACCTGTGCAAGGACGATGGCTCCCTGCGCGCTTTCATCAACCTGTTCCTGGGTGGGCGCAACCTGCGGGATTTGCGTGGCTTGGATACCCCCCTCGGACCCAACGATATTCTCAATCTTATCCCATCCATTGCCGGTGGCTGACATGCTGCCCGAACTCTCCCGCGAAGAAATCCTGCGCTATTCCCGCCACCTGCTCATCCCCGAGGTGGGGCTGGGCGGCCAGCGTAAACTGAAAAGCTCCTCAGCGCTCATCATCGGCGCTGGCGGCTTGGGTTCGCCCGCCGCGCTCTACCTGGCTGCGGCCGGCGTCGGGCGCATCGGCCTGGTGGACTACGATGTGGTGGACGCCAGCAACCTCCAGCGTCAGGTGCTGCACGGGACCGGAGCGGTTGGGGAGCGCAAGGTCCAGTCCGCCCGCCAGCGGCTTCGGGACCTCAATCCTGCGGTGCAAGTGGACACGTTCGACGAACCCTTCACCTCCTCCAACGCCATGCGCATCGCCGAACCGTTCGATGTCATCATCGACGGCTCGGATAACTTCCCAACCCGTTACCTGACCAACGACCTGTGTGTGCTGACCGGCAAGCCGAATGTTTATGGCGCGGTCTTCCGCTTCGACGGGCAGGCCAGCGTTTTCGATGCCCGCGTTGGCCCCTGTTACCGCTGCCTGTTCCCCGAGCCGCCCCCGCCCGGCCTCGTCCCATCCTGCGCGGACGCGGGTGTGCTGGGCATCCTGCCGGGGACGATCGGCACCATCCAGGCCACCGAAGCCATCAAGTTGTTGCTGGGGATTGGCTCCTCGCTGGCGGGACGGCTGCTGCTCTACAACGCCCTCGACATGTCATTCGAGTACGTGACGCTGAAGAAGAATCCCGGCTGCAAGGTCTGCGGTCCGTACCCGGAAATCACGGCGCTGATAGACTACAACGAGTTTTGCGGCGTGCCGGGCCTTGTCCACGACGAAGGCTCGGCTGGCAGGGGGTGGGACATCACCGCCCGCGAGTTGGCGGCGCAACTGAAATGCGGCAAAGCCATCCACCTGATTGACGTGCGCGAGCCGCACGAAATGGAAATCTCGTGTATCGAAGGCGCGCAAAACATCCCATTCGGCGAACTGGCGGGAAGGTTATCCGAACTGGATTCAGCTCAGGAAATTGTGCTGTT
>VGNO01000102.1 GCA_016865985.1 Chloroflexota bacterium
GAGGCAGGCGTACTGGGACTGCTGATCCTGCTGGCAATCCTGTCCATCCCCATCTGGAACCGGGTGGCGCAGCGCTTGAGCAAACCGCGAGCCTACCTGGTGGGCGTCCTGCCGTGGCTGTCTGCTTACATTCTCCTGGTTTTCATCCAACCAGGGCAGGTCGCCTGGATGCTGGCCATATCCGCCCTGGGCGGGATCGGACTGGCTGCCGGGTACATCATCCCGGAAGCCATCTTCCCGGACGTGATCGAGTGGGGCGAGTTGTTAACCCGCCAGCGCCAGGAAGGGATTTTCTACGGGATCAAGAACTTCGTCCGCAAGATCAGCGCCGCCATCTCATTCTTCCTGGCGCTGCAGGTGCTCGGCTGGGCCGGCTATCAGGCCCCGCCAGTGGCTGCAACGAATTTCACCCAACCTTCCGGCGCCCTGGCTGCCATCCGCATCCTGGTCGGTCCCACCGGCGCGACCCTGCTGCTTGGGGCAATCATCCTGGCCTGGATCTACCCGTTGACGCGTGAACGTTATGGGAGAGTCAAGCGTTTATTGGACAAGCGTAAAGCCAGGAAGAAGTTTCCTCCTGGGTAAAATCATGCCACCACCGCCCTCAATATTGCCAGCGTTTCCATCTTCCCCCCCATCCCATTCTCCCCGCCCGGCCCCACGCAGGAGGGACAGCCGTCCTCGCAGGCGCATTCGCTGACCAGTTCGAGCGCCCGCGCCAGCAGGTCGGCGTGCATCTCGAACAGTTTCTGGCTGAAGCCGATCCCCGCCGGGACAAGATCGTAAAGCACCACCGTCGGCTCGGGAAAAGTCCCGGATTTTACAGGTTCGATATGCGTGCCCAGGTCGCCGGGGTCGCACATCAGGGAGAGCGGCGCCAGGTTGCCGAGGGCGTAGGCCAGCCCAGCCAACCCGCTCCTCATGCGGATGTTGGCCTCGACCTTCTGGTGGCATTCGGCGCAGAGCGTGGTCAGGTTGCCGGGATCGTTGGCTTTTTCGCGAACCGCTTCGGGCGAGGTTGCGCCGCGGTTGTGAAGGAACAGCCGGAACGGGACCTTGTGATGGACGGCGTGCTGCTTGCCAACCGTTTCTTCGCGACCGCAGACCTGGCAGAGATAACCATCGCGCGCCCGAACCGCCTCCCGGAGCCGGGCCCAGCCCGGCCCGTAGTCATTGGGCGCGTTCATCCACAGGCCATCGGCGCTCAAGCGTTTGACCGTCTCCTCGGAGATGGAGAGCCAGTAGCCGGTCGTTTGCAGGTCGGCCGGCGGCAGGTCGAGCGGCTCCTCGCCCAGGTTTTCGCGGCTGTACCAGCGCAACTTGCGGAAGCCGGTCACCTGCATGGTCGCCTGCAATTCTCCCCAGCCTTTGGCATGGGTGGCGAGTGTCGTCTGGCGGCTGTCGAAGATGGTTTCCTGTTGCTGCACCGAAAGCGCCTGGATGGTCGTTTGCTGGAGCGGCTCGGTGAAGTAGTCGCTCTCGAACGGGCGCAGGCGGGCGATCTTCTTCTCCCGGTCGAGTTCCTCGACGAAATACTGCCGCGCCTCGTGCAGGTAGACCGCGCCGGGGTGCGCCATCCACAGGGCGGACCTACCGTCAATAATCCCAATCGTCCGCGGTCCATCGTCCATCGTCTGTAGCACGTAACTCTCCGGCGACGCCGAGCGCAGGGAAATGTTCGCCGCGGGGTACGAGTCGGCCATCCAGAAATATTTTTCCTGCGAAAGATGCGCCTCGCGGTTGGCGACCAGGAATTCGAGGAACTCGTCCACCGCAAGATTGCCGAAGGTCTCGCCCTTCTGGAAGGGCAGTTCGAACATGGCACAGCGCAGGTGATTCAGAAGAATGAGCAGGTGGTCGGGGTTGACCAGCGCCTGCTCCGGCGACCGGCCAAAGAAGTAGTCGGGGTGGTGGGCGAGGAATTGGTCGATCGGATTGGCCGAGGCGACCAGCACCGCCGCAGCGGGCGCGGACCCGCGTCCTGCGCGGCCGGCCTGCTGGCGGGCGCTGGCGACCGTGCCGGGGTAACCGACCAGGAGCGCCGCCTCCAGCCCGCCGATGTCAATGCCCAGTTCCAGCGCGTTGGTGGCGACGACGGTGCGCACGCTGCCGTCGCGCAATCCCTTTTCGATCTCCCGCCGCTGGGAGGGGAGGTAGCCGGAGCGGTAGCCTCTGATGGTTAATGGTGAATGGTTAATAGACGATTTACCATTAACCATTTTCCATTCACTATTTCCTTGAAGATAAGTCAAAAGAAGTTCAACACTCCGCCGCGAGCGGGCAAAGACAACATGCTGCAAGCCATCGCCGCTCAACTGCCGCGAGAGCCGGACGCTTTCCAGGACGGAACTTTTCCTCAGGCCGATGGACTCGTCCACCACCGGCGGATTGTAGATGAGAAAATGGCGCGGGCCGCGGGCGGAGCCGTCCCGATCAATCAGGCGGATGGGGGCCTCGATAAGTTTCTCCGCCAGTTGGCGCGGATTGCCGATGGTGGCGGAGGCCAGGATGAATTGCGGATTAGCCCCGTAGAATTTTGCCACCCGTTTCAGCCGCCGCAAAACGTTGGCAACGTGGGAACCGAACACGCCCCGGTACGTATGCATTTCGTCAATGACGACGAAACGCAGGTTGCGGAAGAATGCCTCCCAGTTGGTGTGGTGCGGCAGGATGCCGGTGTGGAGCATGTCGGGGTTGGTCAGGATAACGCGGGCGCGTTCACGGATCGGTTTGCGGTCGCGCTGGGGGGTGTCGCCATCATAGATTGCCGATTGAGGATTTACGATTTTCGATTGGAACGACTGGAGCGTGTTGAGCTGATCCTGCGCAAGCGCTTTTGTGGGGAAGAGATACAGCGCCCGCGCTTGCGGTTCTTCGAGCAGCGCGGCCAGCACGGGCAGGTTGTAGGCCAGCGTCTTGCCGGAGGCGGTGCCGGTGGCAACGGCCACGTTTTCTCCGGCGCGGGCTGCCTCCCATGCCTCGACCTGGTGGCTGTACAACGTCTCGATGCCGCGGGCGCGGAGCATGTCGCGGAGCGGGGCCGGCAGGTAGGCGGGGGCAGGATGGAGGTCCGCAGGCCGGGGCGGGAGGCTTTCCCACGCGGCAAAGTTGGGGCCGGTCTCCGGGTCCAATTGCCAGCGGGCGAGGAGGGATTCAAGAGACATACAGGCAACCGGTTCGGCAGTTACCAGACCCCCGGTAAAAAGCGCCAGCGCACGCGGCGGGCGTATTCGGCGTAACCGGTCAGTTCGCCAATCAGCGCTTTTTCCTCCTGAACAGACCGGTACATCAACAGCGCCATGTGCAAGAGCATGGGCAGAATTGCCACCCATGAACCGAATACAAACCCGCTCGAAAGGCTGACAAGGAAGCCGCCGGCATAATTGGGGTGGCGGGCGATGGCGTAAGGCCCGGTATCCACCACCCGCTGCCCGCGCTCCTCCTGGATGCGAATGCGCGCCGACATGAACTCATTGTGGATCAGCGCCCAGATGACGAGGGAAAAACCGGCCAGCATGACGATCGCGCCTGCGCCCTGCAGCCAGACGGGGAATCCGCGGCTCCAGCCAAAGCGGCCCAAGTCCAGCGGGGCGAGGATGATGTGCGTCACCCAGGCGATTGCCGTCCCCGTATTGTAGATCGGCTCCGGTTTGGGTTTAGCGCCGGGCTTCAGCCGCTCGCGCGCCAGCTCGTCCGACATGACAGCGACACAGGCGATCGTGAACAAAAGGCGCAAACCGAGATAGAGCCAGATCGCGAGCAGGGCAAGCGTTCCGGCGATGAGGAACATGATGACTCCCATCAAAGCCAGGAAGGCCGAAGCGGAAACGAGGGTGATCAGGCGGTATTTCATGTTTGGAATTCTCCAGAATGAGCGGCAGGTTCACGCCACTGCGCCAGTTGGCCTTTTGGATTTCTATTTTGTCTGTTTCGTTCTTTGCTGGCGCGGCGCTGCGGGCTTCTTCTCCACTGCTGCCGGAACATAAGCCTCGTGCAATTTGACCGGCGCGCTCGCGGCGCGCATCCGCAGGTTGAGCATCTCCACGAAAACCGAAAAGCCCATGGCAAAGTAAATGTAGCCCTTTGAGATATGGGCGTGGAATCCCTCGACGATCAGCGAGGTGCCGATCAGCAGCAGGAAACTGAGCGCCAGGATCTTGACCGTCGGGTGGCGGCTGACGAAGTCGCTGATCGGATTTGCGGCGAACATCATGATGGCGACCGCGATGACCACCGCGGTGATCATCACCGCCAGTTCGTTGGCCATGCCGACCGCGGTGATGACCGAGTCGAGCGAGAAGACGATATCCAGCATGGCGATCGTGGCGATCACGCCGAGGAAGGATGCCGGGCGCCCGGCCCGTTCCTTCCCGTGGCCGCCTTCCAGTTTGTTGTGGATCTCGTGCGTGCTTTTCGCCAGCAAGAAGAGACCGCCGCCGAGCAGGATCAGGTCGCGGCCGGAGACCTCCAGGCTGAAAACGTCGAAGAGCGGTTGGGTCAACCGGATGATCCAGGCCAGCGAGACGAGCAGCAGGATGCGGGTCAGCATCGCGAGCGCCAGCCCAATCTGGCGGGCGCGCTTCTGCTGCGCTTGCGGCAGTTTATCGGCCAGGATGGAGATGAAGATGATGTTGTCTATGCCCAGGACAATCTCCAACACAGTCAGGGTGAGCAGGGCAATCCAGTTTTCAGCAGAAAAGAATTGGTTCATGGGAAGTCTCCTCGAGTAGCGTTGCTCGATTATACCAACGCCCATGCTCCATGCCTCCACATCTCTCCCCCTTCCCCCTGAGCCAATGCGGGAGATTGCCAAATGCTCGCGTTGGGACTAGAATACTGCCTGCCGGATGCATGAACTGCAAATCCGTTCTTCCAAAAGGAGCAACCCAATGAGCGTCATCGAAGTAACCAACCTGACCAAGTATTACGGCAAATCGCGCGGCATCGTGGACGTGTCGTTCAGCGAGGAGGAAGGCGAGATCTTCGGCTTCATCGGGCCGAACGGCGCGGGGAAATCCACCACCATCCGCCTGCTGCTGTCGCTGATCCACCCGACCAGCGGCAGCGCCAAAGTCTTCGGCAAGGATGTGACCACACACGGCCCGGTAATCCGCCGCGACATCGGCTACCTGCCCTCGGAGGTCTTCTACTACGAAGGCATGAAGGTCATTGACCTGCTCAAGTACTCCGCCAGTTTCTACGGCAAGAACTGCACCGAGCGGATGCACGAACTCTCGGAATATATGGAACTGGAACTCAACCGCCGCATCAGCGACCTTTCGTACGGCAACAAGAAGAAGGTCGGCATCGTGCAGGGGCTGCTGCACAGCCCGAAACTGCTCTTCCTCGACGAGCCGACCTCCGGCCTCGACCCGCTGATGCAGCGCAAATTCTTCGACCTGATCCGCGAGGAGAACAAGCGCGGCGTGACCGTCTTCTTCTCCTCGCACATCCTCGGCGAGGTGCAGCGGCTTTGCACCCGCGTCGGCATCATCCGCGAGGGGAAGATCGTCGAGATCTCCGACATCCGCTCGCTGCAGAAGAACAACTACAAGAAGGTGAGCGTGACGGCCGAGGGGCTGGACCAGAAAGCCTTCGACCTGCCCGGCGTGACCAATATCCAATCGGAGAACGGCACAGTCCATTTCTTCTTCAAGGGCAATATAAACGCCATGTTGAAAAAGATCACCAGCCAGAAGGTCGCCGATGTGACCATCGAAGAGCCGACCCTCGAAGAGATCTTCATGCACTACTACGAATAGGCTTGATATGAGCGCAACCATTTTCGTACACGAGTTCCGGGCGCGGCTGAAGTCGGTGATCATCTGGTCGGCTTCGCTGACAGCGCTGGTAATTTTCTTGTTCTCCATCTACCCATCGTTCTCCGAGGAAGCCGCGTTGATCCAGCAGATGATGTCCAGATTTCCTCCCGCCCTCCTGGAAGCCTTCGGGATGAACAAACTCGACCTTTCCAGCCTGCTGGGGTTCTTTGGCTTCCTTTTTGTATTTGTCCAGCTCTGCCTGGCGATCCAGGCCGGCAACTATGGCTTCGGGTTGGTTTCCATCGAAGAGAGCGAACTCACCGCCGACTTTTTGTTGAGCAAGCCGGTCAGCCGGACGCAGGCGCTGGCGAGCAAACTGCTCGCCGCGCTGAGCAGCCTGCTCCTCACCGAACTGGTCATCTGGGCGGATACGTACATCACCATTGGCCTGTTCGGTGGAGGCCGCGAGTACAGCGCCTCCACGCTGATCCTGATCCTGGTCAGCATGACCATCCTGCAACTGTTCTTCCTCTCGGTCGGACTGGTCATCTCGCTGCTGGTCAGGCGCGTGCGCAACGTGACGCCCTACTCGCTCGGCCTGGGGTTCGGAACGTACGTACTGGCGGCTTTCAGCGGCATCCTCGGCGAGGCCAAACTGGAATACATCACGCCGTTCAAACACCTGGACCCCTCCTACATCATCAAGAACGGGGCCTACGATACGCCGCTGGCGCTGATCAATGGGGCCGTCACCCTGATCGCGCTGGGCGTCAGTTACTGGCGCTACATCCGCCGCGACATCCCGGCGGTTTCGTAAGGAGGCGCTCGATGAACATCTTTCTCCGTGAATTGAAAGCCAACCTGAAAAGCCTGCTCATCTGGTGCGGCGTGATACTGTTGATGGTCCTGGTCGGCGCGGCCAAATTTTCCGCCTATTACAATGACGCATCCATGCTGGCCATCCTGGATTCCTTTCCCGATGCAATACTGGATGCGATGAGCATTCGAGCATTCAATCTGACGACCCTGAGCGGATTCTTCGGCCTTATGTTCATCTACTTCGCCTTGATGGGTGGGATCGCGGCCGCCATGTGGGGCAGCGATAGCATCTCGAAGGAGGAGCGCGACAAGACGGTCGAGTTCTCACTGGCGCTGCCGGTCTCGCGCAGCCGGGTCGTCACCGCCAAAATGTTGGCGGCGCTGGTCAACAGCATCGTTTTCGTACTGGTCACCTGGGGCGGCTCGCTGGCGGCGGCTCGACCCTATAACCCCGATCAGGCGTTCTACAACTACCTGAGGCTCGAAATGACCGCCATGTTCATGATCGAACTGATCTTCCTGGCCCTCGGTCTGCTCCTCGGCTGCGCCATGAAACGCTACAAACTCTCCGGCTCCACCGCCGTCTGGATCATCCTGACCACGTACTTCCTTTCGGTGGCCGCGAGCCTGCAGAAGGACCTGGATTTTCTCAAATACTTCAGCCCCTTCAAATACTTCGACGCGGCGGAACTCTTCCGCGAGATGAAACTGGACGCGACCTACCTGCTCATCTCGGCGGGGATCATCTTCGTCTGCGTGGCCGCGGCCTACTGGACCTACAACCGGCGCGACCTCTACATTTAGCGATTGCCGCACGAATCACGAACCGACCGGGAGCCTGGGTCCGGTCGGCTGTTACTACGTCTGGCGCTTTGGACAAAAAAGCATGCCCCGCCCAGAAATTGCACTTTCCCCACCGTCTGCCCACACTCGGGGCATAGTTTGCCAGCCTCCCTGCCATCCATGCTGCGGATGCAACCGCCAGGCCTGCCAAACAGGCAGGCCTCGTCGTTCCACCCGCCTTTTTTCCGTCACATCGCGAACGGTATCCAGAATACCTTCCCTCCCCGCCAGGCTACCCATTCCCCTGCCCATCGCCTGGTTTCAGGCGGGCTTTCCGGTTCAAGTATCGGAAGGACAACCCACCCAGCAGCAATGGGAACCAGAAAGTGGCCGCCCGGTAGGCAAGCGTGACGAGGGCTGCGGTGGCGGTCGGTACCTGGAGCGAGCGCAGGCCGAGGGTCATTGCCCCTTCCATGAAGCCAATCCCAGCCGGGGTTGGGGAGACGATCACAAATAGGTAGCCGATGCTGAAACCGCCAATGATCGTCCCGACGGAGAATGGCGTTCCAAACGAAAGGAACGACAATGCAAGGATGCAGATCAGGATCGCTTTGTTGTTCAGGGCAAAGAGGAAAGGCCAGAACAACCTGTGGGTCTGGCCCTTGATGGCGGTCAGGCCTTCGGCAAACTCGGATGCGAAGAGGCGGGCGTTCGCTTCCTGGAGATATTCCCGGCGGGTGAACAGGCGGACCACGCGGTTGACCGCCCGCGACAACCATGCAAGCACATTGCCCAGCCGCTCGCTCGAACGGTATCCGAGATAGACCAGGGAGGCCATGCCGATGGCTATTGCCAGGATAATGACCGAGGCCGTGATCTCGCCCGGGGACAGGTTGTTACGCCGGATCAGTACTACCCATCCCAAAGATAATACACAGATGAAGGCAGCATAATCGAGGAGGATGAAAAGCGCCCCTGCAACCGTAACCCGCCCGGTCGAATGATTGCGCTGGCGGGCATCATCCAGCAGCACTGCCATCCCGGTCACACCGCCGATGGGGGCGATGACATTGACAAAGTTGGCTGCCGCTACGATCAACATCAATTGACGGCTCTTCATATCGATCCCAACCAGGCGGTAAAGGGACTTGAGCGTCACCGCCAGGTCGTAGAGCCAGACGAACGCCAGGAGCAGGGCGAAAAAGAAGAACCGGAAATCGCTGCGTTGCAGGGTCTCGACGATGGTTTCCAGTTCAGCCAGGCTGAAGTAGACGAAAACGACGGCTAGCAGGAGCAGGACAGCGATGATGAATTTACGCATGACGGCCATTATACAACAGGCAGGCTGGCGGGAATCCCACCAGCAGGAAAACTCCCGCCGGTCCAGTGACCGGCGGGATGAGTTGCAGTGCAGAGGATCGATGCCCCAATTCGGATCCGGGCGGGTTAATCGCTCCCACCGTAGAGCATCCCATGGATTACCAGGACCGCCTTGTCCAGTTGCGGGTCCAGGCCGGCTTCGGACTGTTCGAGGGTCATCTCCACGATCACGTCCGGGGTCAGGCCGGTCTCGTGGATGGTGCGCCCGTCCGGGGTCAGCCACTTGGCAATCGTCACCCGCACCGTGCCGCCATTGCTGATCGGAACCCAGTTTTGCACAGAGCCCTTGCCATAAGTCGCCACACCCACCAGTTGGCCGCGGTCGTAGTCCTGGATCGCCCCGGAGACCAGTTCCGATGCCGATGCGCTCCACTCGTTCACCAGGACCACCAGCGGGATATCGCCGGTCGCCAGGCCGCCGGGAATGGCTTCGTTCTCGTAACGCGTCCCGTCGCCGTACGCCTCGTACCAGATGACACCCTCGCCGATGAACTCGGAAGCCACCTCGGTGGCGGATGTGGTATATCCGCCGGTATTGTTGCGCAGGTCCAGGATGATGCCCACGGCGCCCTGGTCGAGCAGGCCGGAGAGGATCGTGCGCAGTTCCGTCCCGGCGCTGTCGCCGAAGACTGAGATGGCGATGTAGGCGATACCACCATCCAGCATCCTGCCTTCCACACTGGGGATGACGATGTGGGCGCGCGTCACCGTCACATCGAACGGCTCATCCACCCCTTCGCGGACGATGGTCAACACCACCTCGGTCCCGGCCGGCCCCATCACTTTCAACCGCACCAGGGCAGGTTCCAGTCCGATCACATCCTCCCCATCCACAGCGATCACCTGGTCGCCGGTCTTCAGGCCGGCGGCCTCGGCCGGGTAGCCCGGGATCGGCCGGACGATGGTCAGAAATTCTCCCTCGATGTCCACCCAGGCGCCGATGCCATCGTATTCGCCCGACATGTCGATATTTGCATCCCGGGTCTGCTGCGGGTTCATGTAACTGGAATGGTCATCGGGCAGGGAATCCATCAGGCCGCCCAACATCCCATCCACCAGAGCCTGGTCATCGAGCGGCTGTTCGTAGTACTGCTCGTGGATGATGTCCCATGTTTCCCAGACTGGCGCCATCAATTCCTGCATCCCGGGCGGTGTGATATCCTCGGTTACCGCCGGTTCCGTCGCGCTCCCGGCCGGGGGGACGGTCGCCGCTGGCGAGGTAGTCAGGCGCCCGGCGAGGATCCCACCGCCAAAGGCGCAGACCAGCAGGCCCAGCGCCACGACTGCCACAAGAAAACCGCGTACTGTTTTGTTCATATACCTGCTCCTATACTTGTGTGTGTCCAACCGGCGGAGGCCCCTCCCCACCAACCGGTGAATGGATTGATAATCTTAACATTGCTGGCTTAAAAATGGATAAGGTTCAAATCCGCAATGTACGCATCAACAGAGGCAGTTCATCCAGCCGCTCGATGGCCGTGTCCGCCTCGAAACCGGGATCGTCGCGCCC
>VGNO01000103.1 GCA_016865985.1 Chloroflexota bacterium
TGGGTGTCGTCCCGGCTCCGGCAGCCTGGGGCGGAGCGCTGCTCATCAGCCTGGGAGTGGCGCACCTGGGGATGACTGCCCGGCCAATGCGGGTGGCGCTGGGCTTGCTGACCCTCCTGGCCGGTTTCGAGACCGTTTACGCATTCCTGGAAGGCTCGATCCTCGTGACTGCCCTGTTGGCCGGGATCAACCTGGGGCTGGCGCTGGTAGGCGCTTATTTCATCCATGCCCCGGAGCCGGAGGTGGAAACATGAACGCCCCCGTCATCTGGATCTTACTGCCGCTGGCGGCGGCTTTCCTGATCTGGTTCGTCCGCAGCAGCAACCTGCAAGCCTGGCTGGCTGGCTGCATTTCGCTGGCGCTGGCCTTGCTGGCCTGGATGCTGCCGCTCGACACTGTGCTGACGCTTGGTTCATTGTCTCTCAAGGTTGCCACAACCCTCGACGTGCTGGGACGCCGCTTCCTGCTCGCCAATGCCGACATGCCGCTGCTGGCGATCATCTACGCCACCACCGCTGCCTGGCTGGTCGTTTCCGATGCTGCCGGGACTGCCCGCCGGCTGGCGCCGGTCGGCCTGGCAGTCACCGCCCTACTGGTTGCAGCCCAGGCTGTGGAGCCTTTCCTGTATGCCTCGCTGCTGATCGAACTTGCCATCCTGCTGACCATCCCACTCCTGATGATAAAGGGGAAACCGGCCGGGCGTGGCTTGCTGCGTTTCCTCATTTTGCAGACCCTGGCGCTGCCGTTCATCCTTTTTTCAGGCTGGCTGCTGGCTGGCATCGAAGCCAGTCCCAGCGACCTGGTCCTGGTGCAACAGACAGCCATCCTGCTCGGCCTCGGCTTCACTCTCCTGCTGTCCATCTTCCCCTTCTCTTCCTGGATCCCCATGCTGGCCGAAGAGACACCGGTGTACAAGGCCGGGTTCATCTTCTGGTTGCTCCCCACCTCGGCCCTGCTCTTCGGACTGGGTTTTATGGACCACTACGCCTGGATCCGCGAGGCGCCAGAACTGGCGGTCATCCTGCAGGCAATTGGCGCTGTGATGATCGTGTCCGGCGGGGTGTGGGCTGCCTTCCAGCGCCACCTGGGCCGGTTGCTGGGCTTTTCCGTCATGGCCGAGATCGGCCTGTCGCTGCTGGCGCTCAGCCTCGGAAACCAGGCCGGCATCGAACTGTTCATCCTGATGCTCATCCCGCGTAGTTTGGGCCTGGCGCTCTGGGCATTTTCGATCTCCGCGCTGGAGACTGTCCAGCCCAGCCTGCGCTTCAGCGCCGTCAAGGGCATGGCGCGCACCCATCCCCTGGCCTCGGCGGGGATCGTGCTGGCTTCACTCTCGCTTACCGGTTTTCCCCTGCTGGCAGGCTTCCCGGTGCGGCAGGCGCTCTGGGCTCAACTGGCTGCGCAATCGCCGGCCATTGCAGCCCTGCTCCTGGCGGGGACCCTCGGCCTGGTCGCCGGAGCCGTCCGCACCCTGGCCGTACTGGTCGCCGCTCCCGGCCGGACAACCTGGGAAACGCGGGAAACACTCCCGCAGCGCATCACACTCGGCCTGGGGCTGGGGATCCTATTCCTGATGGGATCCTTCCCGCAATGGACCGCCCCGCTCCTGGCGCGCCTGCCCGGCCTGTTCGAGCATCTCGGCCGGTAACCTGCAAGCCGCAGTATAATCACGGACAGGCAACACCCCCGTCAATCCGTCCTCTACTCGAGGCGATCCAAACTGGAGACTCCCGCAATGGAATTCGAACAGATCATAAAACGCCTGGAATGGCTGGATGAAGAACGGCGCAAAGACAAGGACCGGATCGCCACACTGGAAGCCCGGCAGGCCAGCCTGGAAACCAGCCAGGATGCCTTCGCGAAATTGGCGAAGGAGATCCAAAAAGGACTGGCACGCCTCTCCAGCCTGGCGGCGCGGCTTGACCAATTCGAACACGCCGTCGCCAAACAGCGCCAGGAACTGGTCGGCAGGATCGAGGAGACCCGGACGAACCTGGAGACGGAAAACGAAAAACATTGGAAGAACGAGCGCCAGCGCGTCAACCGTGCGCTGGCCGAAATGCGCAAATCGACCGACGCCATCACCGAAATGGCGCGCAACCTGGCCGTCCGCGCCGAAGAGGAAAGCCACCTGGCGCGCCTGGTGACCCAGGTGCAGAAAACAGCCGAGGAGATCACCCGCGCCAACGAGGAGACCCAGCGTGCCGTGAAGGTGCTGGAGGAGAACCGCCGCCAGGACACCAAGCGCCTGGGCGACGCCCAGGGCGAACTGAGCGCCAGCCGCAAGCGGGTGGACGAACTGCGGGAGAAGATGGATGTCCACAACGATTCCATCCGCCGCCTCGAGAACCGCCTGAACGAGATGCTGGCGGCCGAGGCGGAACGGAAGCAGGCGCAGGCCGCCTTCTTCGACCAGCAGACCCGGCTCCAGGTCCAGCGCGACCAGGGACTCAAAGACTGGAAGGAAAGTTACGACAAACTCACCAGCCAATCCGAGAAACTGACCACCCAACTGGCCGAATGGGATGCCATCCAACGCGCCGCCAAACGCGCCCAGGAATCCTATGAGGAGATGGCCGGCCGCTTCGAACGCCGCATCAACGAGATCTCAGAAATGCAGCGCCTGGCAGAAGACCGCTTCCGCCAGGAATGGGTCACATTCAAAACCGATGAGCAGAAACGCTGGACGGGTTTTTCCCTCTCCCAGGAGGAACAGCAAAAGGATAACCGCTCCAGCATCGAGAAGATGAACGACCGCCTGACCGCCATCGAAGACCTTTCCCAGACCCAACAGGACATCCTCGACCAGGGCCAGGAAGCCCAAACCGAATACCTGCAAGGCTTGCTGGCCCAGATCCACGAACTGCTTTCGGCCTACGAGCGCATCGCCGGCGCGGCGCGTTAGGACTGCCATGCGCGTCATCGGAACCGCCGGCCATGTCGACCACGGGAAATCCACCCTCATCGCGGCCCTGACGGGCATCCACCCCGACCGCCTGAAGGAGGAGCAGGAACGCGAGATGACCATCGACCTGGGCTTCGCCTGGCTGGACCTGCCCAACGGCCAGGAGGTGGGGATCGTGGATGTGCCCGGTCACCGCGATTTCATAGAAAACATGCTCTCCGGCATTGGGGGGATCGACGCCGCCCTGCTGGTGATCGCCGCCGACGAGGGCGTCATGCCCCAGACGCGCGAGCACCTGGCGATCCTCGACCTGCTCCAGATCCAGGCCGGGCTGGTGGCGTTGACGAAAGTCGACCTGGTCGAAGACGCCGACTGGCTGGCGCTGGTGGAAAACGACATCCGGGAAATCCTGCGGCAGACCTCTTTTTCCAACGCCCCCATCATGCGGGTTTCCTCGCGCACCCGGGCCGGGTTCCCGGAACTGCTCCAGGCCCTGGGCCGCATCCTGGACGAACAGCCGCCCCGCCCCGACCTGGGCCGCCCGCGCCTGCCTGTCGACCGGGTTTTCAGCATCTCCGGCTTCGGGACGGTCGTCACCGGAACCTTGGGCGACGGCCAACTCTCGGCGGGGGATGATGTGGTCATCCTGCCTTCCGGGCGGAGCGGGCGCATCCGCGGCCTCCAGACCCATAAAAAGAAAGAGCAGACCGCCCAGCCCGGCAGCCGGACGGCGGTCAATATCTCGGGCCTCGATGTGGGACAGATCCGGCGCGGCGAGGTGGTGACCCGCCCCGGCTGTTACCAGCCAACCCAACGGCTGGACCTTTCCTTCCGCCTCCTGCCAGACGCCTCCGCCCCGCTGCGCCACGCCGACGAGGTAAAACTCTTCATCGGGGCTGCCGAGACCATTGCCGATGTGCGCCTGCTAGGAACGGAGACGCTGGAACCAGGCCAGGAGGGCTGGCTGCAACTCGACTTGCGCCACCCGCTGGTCGCGGTGCGCGGCGACCGGTACATCCTGCGCCGCCCATCCCCGGGCGAGACGCTCGGCGGCGGCAAGGTGGTCGATCCGCAGCCCGGGAAGCGCCACCGGCGATTCGACGCAACCGTGCTCGAAAACCTGCGCTCGCTCCTGGCCGGCTCCCCGGCCGATGTGTTGCTGCAGGCCTCCATTGCCCTCGGCCCGGCGCTGGTGAAGGACGTCATCGTCCGTTCGCGCCTCGAACCAGGCGCGGCAGCCGCCGCCCTCGAAGAACTGGCCGCTTCCGGCCAGGTGGTCGCCCTCGAAGACCTGCTTGTCTCCGGCCAGCGCTGGGCGGCCCTGCGCAACCAGGCAACCGAAGCGCTTACCGCCTTCCACCAGGCCTACCCGCTGCGGCGCGGGATGCCGCGCGAGGAACTCAAGAGCCGCCTCAAACTCCAGCCGCGCCTCTTCAACCTGGCCATCCAGCGCCTGGCGGCTGCGAACCTCCTGGCCGACAACCCAAAATGGATCTGCCTGCCCGGACATGTGGTGCGATTCACACCCTTCCAGCAGGTGAAGGTGGACAAACTGCTGGCGCGTTTCCGCGCCACGCCGGCCGCCCCGCCCTCGGTCAAGGAATGCCAGGCTGAAACGGACGAGGACATCTACAGCGCCCTGCTCGAAGCCGGCGACCTGGTGCAGGTTTCGGGCGAGGTCGTCTTCGAGCGGGAAGCCTTCGAGAAGATGGCCGGGCTGGTGCGCCAGTCCCTGCAAGAAAAGGGACAACTCACCCTGGCGGAAGTGCGCGACCTGCTTGGCGCCAGCCGCAAGTACGTCCAGGCGCTGCTGGAACACCTGGACGCCTCCGGCATGACCGTGCGCGACGGGGATTTCCGGCGCTTGAAATAAGCGATGCATTACCTTCACCGGGCAACCCGGGTGCGGATGCCCAAGCAACAAGGAGACACCCATGACCAAAAAACTATTCACCTTCCTGTTCATCCTCCTGGCAATCGTTTCCCTGAGCGTTGCCTGCACAGGCGCGGACGAGGACTATGAGGACGATTCCTCCTATGGCGAGGAGTATGACGATGAAGAGGATGCAGAGGATTACGATGAGGAAGGAGATGATGGTGAAGAAGAAGGGGACGATGAATCATCCGCCGGCCCCTCCCCCGCCTGTCTCATCGACCTGGAAGCCATGCTCAATGACGAAAATGGCGATTATGGCGCAGGCTCCGATGACATGCCCGAATTCGACGAGGAGTACATCCTGGTCACCTACCAGGTGGATGGCGACCGGATCTCGGACCCGCGCTATGAAGAGGGCATCCCGGACGAACTGGGCGATGCCCAGACCGCCGCCGCCGCCCAGGAGGCCATCTGGCTCTTCTTCACCGACCTGGTCCCGGCCGACCAGCGCGCCCTGGTGGGCGAGTTCGTCGTATTCTCGGACGGCTATGACAACATCATCGGCGCCGTCGACGAAGCGGATGCAGCCGGCCTGTGGACCCTGGAAATGGACATCCTCGACGCCCAGGACTTCCCCACCCTGGCGACCACCCTTGTCCATGAATTCGCCCACATGCTGACCCTCGACGCCAGCCAGGTCAACGACCGGGCGACATGCGCCAACTACATGACCATCGATGGTTGCAGCGAAAGCGACTCCTATCTCAACGCCTTCTACGAGCAGTTCTGGACGGACATCTACGGCGAGTGGGAGGACACGGTCATGATCGGCGGCGAAGTGGATGAGGACAAGGCGCTGGCGTTCTATGAGGACTACGCCGACCAGTTCGTCAGCGATTATGCACCCACCGGCCCGGAGGAGGACATTGCCGAGGCGTTCATTTACTTCATCTTCGGTCCCAAACCGGCTGGCGACACGATCGCAGAAGAGAAGATCCTCTTCTTCTACGCCTACCCCGAACTGGTGGAATTGCGCCAGGATATGCTCGCCACCCTATGTGAATACGGCTCCCACTGACCCGGGAACAACCCTGCGATTGGTAACCTGAGGACCCATGTGCGGACGCTTCACCCTGACGCTCGACCCGGATGAATTGCAGCAAGCCTTCCCGCAGTTCACCTTCCCGGCCGGGTTCCGTCCCCGATACAATATCGCCCCCACCCAGCCGGCGCTGGCCGTCCCCAACGACGGAACGGGCAGGGCCGGTTTCTTCACATGGGGCCTCGTCCCATCCTGGGCCAAAGACCCGTCCATCGCCAGCCGCCTGATCAACGCCCGCGCCGAAACGCTGGCCGAAAAACCGTCCTTCCGCAGCGCCTTCAAATACCGCCGCTGCCTGGTGCTGGCCGACGGATTCTTCGAATGGCAGGCTCAGGCCGGGCAAAAAGGGAAGGTCCCACACCATATCAGCCTGCTCTCCGGCCTGCCGTTTGCCATGGCCGGCCTGTGGGAAAATTGGAACAGCCCCGACGGCTCCGCCATTCGTTCGTGTACCATCGTCACCACCCAACCGAACGCCCTGACGGCCGGCATCCACAACCGGATGCCGGTCATCCTCCCGCCAGAAGCCTTCAAAGCCTGGCTGGACCCGGCGCCACGCCTGGCCGAGGGGCTGCTCCCGCTCCTGGCGCCCTACCCGGCCGGGGCCATGACCGCCCGTCCTGTCTCGACCCTCGTCAACAGTCCGGCCAACGACCGACCTGAAATCCTGCTCCCTGCTTGATCCCAAACATGAATTCATTCACATCCCTGCGTGCCAACCTGCTGCGCAAGTTCCCCGCCTTCGCCTCGCGTGACTTCGTCATCTTCTGGACGGGACAATTCATCTCCCTGATCGGCACCTGGATGCAGAGCGTCACCCAGCCCTACCTGGCCTACCGCATCACCGGCAGCCGGTTGGACCTGGGGATCATCGCCTTCGCCAACACCCTCCCCACCCTGCTGCTGGCGCTGCCGGCCGGGGTGGCGGTGGAGAGAATGGACAAACGCAAGACGGTCATCGTCCTGCAAGCCGTCATGATGCTGCAAGCCTTTGCGCTGGCCTACCTGGCGCTGACCGGGCGTATCCAGTTGTGGCATATCGTCTCGCTGGCATCCGTACTCGGCACCGCCAACGCCATCGAGATCACAGCCCGCCAGGCAATGCTGGTGGAACTGGTCGGCAAGCCGGCGCTGCCTAACGCCATCGCCCTGCAGGCAACGATCTTCAACACGGCGCGCGTACTCGGCCCGGCGCTGACCGCCCTGGTGCTCATCCTGGTCCGGAACCAGGGCGAGGGCTGGGCCTTCTTCATCAACGGCGTCAGTTTCCTGTTCGTCATCATCGGCCTGTTCTTCGTCCGTACCCCCTTCCGTTCACCGCCTCCGGATAGAACCGGGCAGCCCAGCCGCTTCTGTGACGATTTCCGTGAGAGCCTGCGCTACATCCAGGGGAACTCCCTGACAGCCATGATCATCCTGATGGCCGCCTTGATCGGCTTCTTCGGCTTCCCCTTCATCCAACAGGCGCCGGCCATCGCCCGCGACCTGCTGGCGCAGGTGGGGGATACCGAAACGATCGTCAAAGCCCGCACCAGCGGACTCTACCTGGCGCAGGGCATCGGCGCAATGGCAGCGGCGCTCTACATCGCCGCCAACAGCGGGATGAAACGCAAAGGCCTGCTGCTCACCATCGGGCAGTTCACCTTCGCCGTCCTCCTGGTCCTGGTGGCGGCCATCCGCTCGCTGCCGCTGGCATTGACCCTCATCATGATACTCGGCTGGTCGATGGTCACCCAACTGGCGACCATGAACACCCTCATCCAGGTCCAGGTGCCGGACAACCTTCGCGGGCGGGTCTTCAGCGCCTACCTGTGGGCGCTGCAGGGCGTGGCGCCGTTCGGCAGCCTCTTCGTTGGCTGGGTGGCGCAGACCGGCGGCATACCGGCCGCAGCCCTCATCAGCGGCGGAATCTGCCTGGCCACCGCCTTCGCCATCCACTTCACCCATCCCATCATCCGCAAGCACATTTCATGACCGCCTGCCGGAAAAGCCGCTTGACGCTCATTTTTCGGCATGTTATCATGCCACCGGAGACCGAATGACCGAAGAACCCCTGCGGAATGGAAATCCCGACCCGACCGCCCCTGCACCGGCCAGCCCGACCGGGCGAAAACCCGGCCTGCTGGCGCGTGGACTCGACGCCCTCACCCACCTCGGCCTGGGCGAATCAGCCATGCGGGTCGGGACGCACCTCCTGTCCCTGGCGCTGGCGCTCGGCATCGTCTGGCTGATGCAGGCCTTCTACAACCAGCCCGGGAGCGAGACCCCCGCCGGGACGACCGGGAACTCCCCCGGCGGGGATGGTCCGCCGCTCTCAGCCGCCAACATCCCATACCAGGTTTTCCAAACAGGTTTCGGTATCTCGCGCCTGGCGCAGTTGCACACCAACATCCCCACCCGCCCGCGCCTGGACATTGTTACCTACATCGTCCAGCCCGGTGATACGGTCTTCGGCATCGCCGAAAAGTTCGGCCTGCAACCGCAGACCATCCTGTGGGGCAACGATTCCACCCTCTGGGACGACCCCCACAACCTCAAGCCGGGACAGGAGTTGAACATCCTGCCGGTCAACGGAACCTACTACCAGTGGCACAGCGGGGACGGACTGAACGGGGTGGCCGATTACTTCAATGTCGAACCGGAGGTGATCGTCAATTATCCCGGCAATGACCTCGACCTGCATACCATCGGCGACTACGCCAACCCCAACATCCCGGCCGGGACCTGGCTCATCATCCCGGGCGGGGAGCGGGAATTCGTCTCCTGGAGCGCCCCGGTGGGCGTGACCCGCGAGAACCCCGCCACCGCCCAGGTGCTCGGTTCCGGCGCCTGCGGGGCGATAAGCGGCGGGGCGGTCGGATATGGCACGTTCGTCTGGCCGACCGACTCGCATGTACTTTCGGGTAATAACTATTCGCCCGAGAGCAACCATCGCGGCATCGACCTTTCCGGCCACGAAGGCAGCCCGATCTACGCCACCGATTCGGGTGTGATCGTCTATTCCGGCTGGAACGACTACGGCTACGGCAATATGATCATGATCGACCACGGCCGGGACTGGCAATCGCTCTATGCCCACCTGAGCGTCATCAGCGTCTCTTGCGGCCAGAGTGTGGGCCAGGGCGACACCATCGGCCTGATGGGCAGCACCGGCAACTCGACCGGTCCGCACCTGCACTTCGAACTGATGAATTCCGTCTACGGCAAGGTCAATCCGTATAATTTCCTGCCGGCTCCGTAGCAGGCCATCCCACCGGAGAAAACGATGAAAGCCCTCAAACAATTCCCCCTCAAGCCCCGGCACATCCTGATGGCGGTTGGACTGGTGGCGCTGGTCGCCCTGGTGGTGGACTTCAACCAACGAATCGTGGCGCTGGACCGGCTTTCGGCGCAATTGGAACTCGTCCAGGCCGAGGGCACCGCCGTGGTGCAGACCCAGGAAGGCCTGATGACCCAGGTGGCGTTCGCCGGTTCGGAGGCGGCGGTCGAACGCTGGGCCTTCGTGGACGGGGGTTGGATCCGGCTGGGCGACCACCCGGTGGTCGTGCTCCCCTCCGGGGACGCCCCCCCGGATGGGGAACAGCAGTCGGAAACGCCGCCCCCCGAACCGGAACCCTGGCAGGTGTGGTGGGAACTGTTCTTTGGCGATTCCTGACCGGCTTGTTGACAAAAGCCTGATGCCATAGTAATATTTGCCCCGCCTGGCGAGGTAGCTCAACGGCAGAGCAAGGGCATCATAATCCCTAGGTTGTGAGTTCAAATCTCTCCCTCGCCACACAACACCCCGAAAGTCCGCCTGCCGGCGGGCTTTTTGTTTTCAGAGTACCGCCGATTATTCGGCGGAGATGATGGGAACTACAGGGTGCTACGAAAATAAACGAACCAAAAACTGCACTGACTGCCCGATTCCTGGCAGTTCCAGTTCAGAAATTATTACCAAAAGCAATAAATGGTCAGTCAAGTGCGTAATCCGGGGTAAGCCGACCAGTGATTCCGGCGGATGTCGACCACTGATTCCGGGGCAAGCCGTCCACTGATTCCGTGGGATGCCGTCCACCGATTCCGAT
>VGNO01000104.1 GCA_016865985.1 Chloroflexota bacterium
TCCGGCGGGGTCACCCTCCAGGTGCGGCTGCCGCAGCGCTGCGAGTACCGCCTGCTGGCGGATGGCAAACCGGTCCGCA
The DNA here is from genome assembly GCA_016865985.1 of Chloroflexota bacterium. Taxonomy (GTDB): domain Bacteria; phylum Chloroflexota; class Anaerolineae; order Anaerolineales; family Villigracilaceae; genus VGNO01. Next base: position 80 of record VGNO01000104.1, read on the forward strand.
GCGGGACGGGCGAGACGCTCACCCAGGCGGTCACCGAACCCGGCGTCTACCGGGTGGAGGCCTACCACAACTTCCTGGGTCGCCGGCGCGGCTGGATCTTCAGCAACCCGATCTATATCCGATGACCGCCCTTACGGAAACCGGCGGATTGTAGTAAACTACGCCCCGTTCCAGTTGCGCCGGCGCGCGCGCTGGCTTTCCGCCCCCGGCCTGCCCACGGCAGGATCCGGGAGCAATCCCGAGGAAAGGAGGTCCCTAATGCGCAAATATGAGTTGGTATTCATTGTCCATCCCGACCTGGATGAGACGGCCTTCAGCGGCGTCATCGAAAAGGTGCGGGGCTGGGTGACGGAAACCGGCGGCAGCGTTGATAAAGTGGATATCTGGGGCCGTCGCAAGATGGCTTACCTGATCCGCAAGCAACGTGAAGGGCAATACGTCCTGATGAACATCACCACCGCCCCCACTGCCAACCCCACCCTCGACCAGAACCTGCGGTTCCTTGAACCCGTTCTCCGCCACATGATCGTTGCTGTGGATTAGTTTGACTTCTGCCTGCCTTGTTTGTCTTTTCCGTTCCGAAGGAGAAACACGATGAGTAGAGGATTGAACAAAGTAATGATCATCGGCAACCTGGGCCGAGACCCCGAGATGCGCTACACCCCTTCCGGGCGTCCCGTGACCACATATATCATCGCCACCAGCCGCGGTTGGAAATCGGCGGACGGCGAACGGCACACCGAGACGGAATGGTTCAACATCGTGACCTGGGGCAACCTGGCCGAGATCTGCAAGCAGTACCTGACCAAAGGCCAGCAGGTCTACATCGAAGGCCGCCTGCAAACCCGGCGCTGGGAAGACAAGGAAGGCAGACAACACAACACCACCGAAATAGTCGCCACCGAGATGATGATGCTCGGCGAGCGGCGTGAAACCTCCCACCCTACCAGTGAAGAAGAAGGTGGAAGTGAAATCGAAAGCCCGGCAGAAGAGGATGAGTTCCCATTCTAACCAGGCTCTGAAGATTGGAGTAAGAAAACTATGGAATCCTATGAACGCGAAGAGCAGGGGGGCGAGCGCCATTTCTACGCCCGTCCCAAGTTCTGCCAGTTCTGCGCAGACAAGAACATCGCCATCGACTACAAACAGATCGAGGTCATGCGCCGCCTGGTCTCCGATAACGGCCGCATCCGTCCCCGCCGCCAGACCGGCACTTGCGCCAAGCACCAGCGCATCCTGGCGCAGGAGATCAAGCGCGCCCGAAATATCGCCCTGTTACCCTACACCGGCGACCAGATGGAAAGCGACCGCTAGGACCCTGGCAGGCAACCGGGGCATGGAAAACCCTTCCCTGCCCCACCGGCCTGTCTTGTGAGGCAAACATGGCAAAACTCAAACAAACCAAGATCGTCACCAAGAAACACCTGGCGCGGCTCGAACGCGAACGCCGCCAGGTGAAAGCCATTACCTACAGCGCCATTGCGGTCATCGCCATCATCATCGTCCTGATCGGTTATGGCATCCTGAACCAGACGGTATTGCAGGCGCGCCAGCCGATCGTGGAAGTGAACGACGAAGTGGTGACCACCCGCCAGTTCCAGGCGCGCATCCGTCTCGAACGGCAGCAACTTATCAACCAGTACATCCAGTACGCCCAGTTCGCCCAGATGTTCGGCATGGACTTGAACACGGACAATTACTTCACCCAGTACATGACCGACATCGAAAACCAGTTGAACAACCCCTTCACCCTCGGCAGCGGCGTGATCGAGACCATTATCAATGAAATCGTCATCCAGGCCGAAGCGGATAAACTGGGCATCACGGTCACTGAAGAAGAAGTCGAAGCCTCCATCCGGGCGGATTTCTCCTACTACCCTGGCGGGACGCCCACACCGACCGTCACACCGACCTCGGTCACGTACCCGCCCCTTTCCGCCACCCAACTGGCGCTGGTGACGGCCACCCCAACCTTGGAACCGCAGCCGACCGCCACCCTATCCCCGACCTCCACTGCGGAGGCGAACGTCAGCCCGACGCCGGCCGTGACCCCCACCCCGACCAGCATCCCCCCAACGGCGACACCGTATACGCTCGAGGGCTTCCAGTCCGGGTACCAGACCAACCTCGAATCGTTCGCCAGCATCGGCATGTCCGAGGCGGATTACCGCGCCATCTACGCCACGATCCTCCTCCGCCAGAAGGTTTTCGACCTGGTCACGGTCGATGTTCCCCTGACACAGGAACAGGTCTGGGCGCGCCATATCCTGGTAGCCGATGAACCGACAGCCGTGCTGGTGCGCGGCCTGCTCGATGGCGGCGGCGACTTCGCCGCCCTGGCCCTCCAGTATTCGACCGATACCAGCAATAGCGCCAACGGCGGCGACCTGGGCTGGTTCGGGAGCGGGGCAATGGTCGCCGAGTTCGAAGCGGCTGCCTTTGGGTTGGAGATCGGCGAGATCAGCCAGCCGGTGATGACTTCCCACGGTTACCACATCATCCAGGTCCTCGGCCACGAAGACCGGGCGCTGGCGGCCTCCGAGTACGAACAGGCGCGCCAGGTATTTTTCAATGCCTGGCTGGAACAGGTGAAGGAAGACTACACGATCACCATCCACGAATACTGGATCAGCCGGATGCCGGAAGATCCCACCCTCGCAGACGCCCTGCTGGAATACTCCAGCCAACAGTAAGATAAAACAACTTCTTCCCAAGCGACAGGAAGAAGTTGTTTTTTATGCCATCCGTCCGGTCAGCGGTTGCCGAGCACTTGGTCGCTGACCTCGTCCAGTCTCAGGCTGATGATCTGGCTGGCCGAGTCGCGTCCCATGGTCACACCGTAGATGATGTCGGCCACCTGGACCGTGTTGCGGTTGTGGGTCACGATGATGAACTGGGTATCCCGGCTCAAGTCGAGCAGCATCTCGCGGAAGCGGCCGACATTGGCCTCGTCAAGCATGGCGTCCACTTCGTCCATCACACAGACCGGGGTCGGGGATACGCGCAGCAGGGCGAACACCAGGGCGATGGCGGTCAGGCTGCGCTCGCCGCCCGACAGGAGCGCCAGGCCCTGTTCCCGCCGGCCGGGCAGGCGGGCTTCGATGTCGATCCCGGTCTCGACCAGGTTATCCGGGTCGGTCAGGACCAACCGCGCCGAACCGCCGCCGAAGAGGCGGACGAAGATCTCGCGGAACTCGTGCGCCACCGCCTCGAAGGTCTTGCGGAACTCGCGCTGTGTCAACCCATCCAACTCGGCGATCACCTCCCGCAGGTCGGCTTCGGCCTTGTGCAGGTCGGCCACCTGCCCCACCAGGAAGTGGTGGCGTTCGGTCTCCGAGTCGAACTCCTGCCTGGCTTCCGGGTTGACGGGACCCATCCGGCGCAGCATGGCGCGTTGCTGGGTGACCTGTTCCTCCAGGTTGGGAGGCAGTTCGGTCAATGCCGCCAGTTGCTCGACCATGCCGTCGAAAGGCAGCGGCACCGGACCCTGGACATCGGCGGCATAGTTGAATTGCACCAGGCCGAAATCGTCCTCCACTTTCTGGCGCAGGTTATCGAGCGTTTCCTGGCGGCGGGTGAGGTCCATCTGGTATTGCGCATGGAGGCGTTCCGCAGCCGCCAGGGCGCGCTGGGCGGCGGACTCCCGTTCCTGTAATTGCTCCTCCTGCTTCTCGGCTGCCTCCAGTTCGCTCTCGGCCGGTTCGATCTGCGCCTGCAGGGCGGCCAGTTCCTCCTGGAATGTCCCTTCCTGGCTGTGGAGTTCGGCCTTGCGGGTTTCGGATGCGGACAAGGTTTGTTCCGCCTCCTGCTGGCGGCGCACCTGGTCTGCCCGTCCAATTTCCAGCCGTTGCAACGCCTGCTGGCGTTCGGCCTGGCGCGTCCGGGCGTCCTCGATGGCGCGCCCGGCCACGGCCACGCGGGTGCTCCAGTAAGCGACCTGTTCCTGCGTCTCTTCGAGAGTCAAGGCGGCCAGGCGTATGTCCAGTTCGCGCACGTGTTCGGCAGCGGCGCGGGCGTTGCCTTCCGCCAGGCTACGCGCCTCGCCAGCCTGCCGGGTCTCGTCCCCGGCCTGGTCGATCTCCGCCTGGAGCGCCTGCCGCTGCGCTTTCTGCCACTCTTCATTGCGCCGGGCGGACTCGGACTGCAAGGATGCCTGTTGTTCCGCCGCCGCCGCCTGCTCCATCTCAAGCCGCGCCTTGTGCAGGACTGCCTCGCGCTGGCCGACCATGCGGCGCGCGTCTTCCAGGCTCCGCCCCAATTGCTGCAACCCGCTGTCCAGTGCGGCCAGGCGATCTTCCGCGGTTTCCAGCGCAGACTGCAATTCCCGCCGCTGGCGCGGCCGCCCGAGGCTGCCGGAACGGGGCGGCTTCCCGGCCAGGATGGCTCCGTCGGCGCGGAATACCTCGCCGCGCAGGGTGACAACCCGGGCTGTCTGCGGTTGCCCGCCAAGCAGCCTCCTGGCAGCGGCGCGGTCACGCGCCACCAGGGTCTGCCCCAGCAGCAGGTCCAGCGCCGGGCGGATCCCGGGGGCAGCCTGCACCAGGTCCGAGGCGACCCCCAGGCAATCGGCGTCCCCGCAGGCGACCGGCACCGGGCAGGCCAGGGAGTGGATCGGCAGCAACACGGCCCGCCCGGAATCCTCGTTCTCCAGCAGGCGCAGGGCGGCTTCGGTCTCCTCCCCGGAGGCCAGGACAACCGCGTCCAGCGCCTCGCCGAGGGCGGCCGAAATCGCCGTCTCCAATTCTGCCGGGATATCGAGCAGGGCGCCCAGGGCGCCGTGCGTCTTCAGGCGGGACTGGCGGGCGGCCTCCAGCAGGGTGCGCGCCCCTTCGGCATACCCGCTGAGGGTGGTTTCCGCCTGGTCGAGCACCTCCAGTTGGGCGATGACCCGCGTGCGCTGTGCGTCCTGCCCGGCGCGCTGCTCGGCTTTCAGGCGCTGCTCCTGCTCCAGGTCCGCCAGCGATTGGCGCGCTTCCTGCAAGTCTTCATCCGCCCGGCGGTGGGCTTTGGCGGTTTTGGCATGCGCAGCCTGCGCCTGGCGCAGGGCGGAATCAGCCTTGGCGGCAGCCTTCCCCGCCCCGGCAATTGCGGTTTCGAAGGTCCCCAGGCGGGAGCGATAGCCGTCCAGCCGGGTCGTCAGTTCATCCAACCGGGCGGAGAGTTCGGCGCGGCGGTTGCTTTGCGCCTCATAGGACTGGCGTTCCGCCTGGAGCGATTGTTCCACCCCGGCGCGCTCGGCCTGGCGCGCCTGCAACGCCTGGCGCGCCTGTCCGGCCTCCAGCCGGGCTTCCTCGTACTCGGCCTGCAACGATTCTTCCCCGGCGGAAGCCTCAGCCAGGCGCCCTTGCGCCTGGGCCAGTTCATCCTCGAGACGCGCCTGCTCGGAGGCGGTCTCCAGCCGGGCTTGCGCCAGGGAACGCTGGCGCTCCTCCAGCACCGCCAGGTCGCGGCTGATGGTCTCGCGGCTGGTATGGAGTTGCGCTGATTCGCGGTGCCAGGCATTCAACCGGGCGCGAAGCCCCTGCAAGTGTTCGCGGAAACCGAGGTACTCCCCCTGGGCGGACTGGCTTGCCTGGCGCGCTTCATGGGTCCGGCCTTCCTGCTGGCGCAACAACTCACGCCCCTCGGTCAACTCCTTCTGGGCGTGATGCCAGTGGTAACCGTACAAATCACGGAGCAGCAGGCGCAGGTCGGCCTGGGCCTGGGCGAATTCCTGCGCCCGGCGCGCCTGCCTTTCCAGGCTGCGCAGGCGCGGCTCCAGTTCGGACAGGATGTCCTTCACCCTTTCCAGGTTGCGCAGGGTGGTCTCCAGCCGTCGCAGGGCCTCCTCGCGGCGGGAGCGGTACAACCCCACCCCGGCTGCCTCCTCGAACAGGCGGCGGCGTTCGTCGGCCTTCAGCGCCAGCGATGCATCCACCAGTCCCTGCCCCAGGATGGTATAGGTGCGCTCGGAAAGCCCGGATTGCGCCAGCAGTTCGTAGATGTCGCGCAGGCGGACATGCTGGCCGTTCAGCAGGTACTCGTTCCGCCCATCGCGGTAGGCGCGGCGCGAGAGCGCCACTTCCGTGAAATCGACCGGCAGCCAGCCATTGCTGTTGTCGAAGACGACCGTCGCCGAGGCCATCCCGGCCCGCGTCCGCTGTTCAGACCCGGCAAAGATCATATCCTCGGTCCTCTTGGCGCGCAGCAGGCTGTAGGACTGTTCGCCCAGCACCCAGCGCAGGGAATCGGCGATATTGGATTTGCCGGAGCCGTTCGGTCCGACAATGGCGGTGATCCCACCCGAGAATTGGAATTCGGTGCGGGCGGCGAAAGTCTTGTATCCTTGCAGTTCGAGTGATTTCAATCGGAGTGGCATGGAGGAAGGATTCCAGTTTCAGGATTTTTCTAGCAGGTTGAGGGCGTTCTGGGCGGCCAGTTGGGCGGCGATCTGCTTGCTGTGGCCCGAACCGCGCCCTTTCGACTCCCCGTCGATGCGCACCTCGACCTGGAACAACCGGTCGTGGTCGGGACCGCTGGCGCACACCGTTTCGTAATGCGGGATGCCCAGGCCGCGCGACTGCGACCATTCCTGCAAGCGGCTCTTGGCGTCATGCAGGTCCGGTTGCAATTCAACCAGGGTCGAAGCGTTCTCCAGCAGCGGCAGCAGGTAATGCATTACATATTCGATGTCCGTTTGCAGGTAGAGGGCGCCGATCAGCGATTCGAAGGTGTCGCACAACAACACTGCCCGGTCGCGCCCACCGGCCTGGGATTCTCCCCGCCCGAGGCGCATCGCCCGACCCAGGTCCAACTGGCGGGCGAATTCCGCCAACTGGTCGGTGCGCACCAGCGCCGACCTCATTCGGGTCAGGGGGCCTTCGGCCAGTTCCGGGTAGTGGTTGAAGAGCCAGGCGCCGACCGCAAAATCCAGCACGGCATCGCCCAGGAATTCGAGCCGCTCGTTGTCCTCCAGCGCCTCCGGGCGCTCGTTGACGTATGAGCGATGGGTCAGGGCGCGGGTCAGGAGCAGCAGGTTCGAGAACGGTAGTCCGAGTCGTTTGGCCAGTTCGGCGGGGGATTCGAGGGCTTCCCCATCCGGCAGCGTGTTCATGCACACCTCCCGGAACTCAGGGAACGCCAGCCGCCTCACAGGGTCAAGCGGCTGGCGGTCCATGTGTTCCATAATATGGATGCCCCGATTCTAACCCGTTTTCGGTAGAATGACCACCTCCTGTGTTAAAATCCCTGCCATCCTACCGATAGGAACCAACATGCCATTACCCGACAAGACCACCGCTTTCCTGCACAACACAGAAATGGGCCTGGGCGCCTGGGCCTGGGGCGACCGCCTCTACTGGGACTACGGCCGCGGTTACACCGACCAGGATATCGAAGCCGGTTTTCGCGCCGCACTGGAAGCCGGCATCAACCTGGTGGACACAGCTGAGATCTATGGTTCCGGACGTTCCGAACGCCTGCTCGGCCAGTTCCTGAAAACCACCCAGACCCCGGTGCGGGTCGCTACCAAGTACTTCCCCTTCCCCTGGCGGTTCGGGAGACCGGCCCTGCTGCGCGCCCTGCGTCACAGCCTGGAACGGACCGGGCTGGAACGGGTGGACCTGTACCAGATCCACTGGCCGCCGGTGGTCGGGACGGTGGAGGGGCTGGCAGAAGCGCTGGCCGATGCCGTCCAGGCCGGGCTGGCGCGGGCGGTGGGCGTCTCCAACTATGACCGGAACCAGGTCCAGCGCGCCTACACCATCCTCGCCCGGCGCAATGTCCCGCTGGCTTCCAACCAGGTCGAATACCACCTGCTCAACCGCCAGGTCGAAAAGAGCGGCCTGCTGGCGCGCTGCCAGGAACTGGGCGTACGGGTGATTGCCTATTCCCCGCTTGCCAAAGGCCTCCTGACTGGCAAGTATTCCACCCATAACCCACCCCCCAGCCTGCGCGGGCGGCTGTTCGCCTCCATCCTGCCCCGCCTCCAGCCCCTGATCGACCTGCTGGCTGAGATCGGGCAGGCGCACGGCGGCAGGACCCCCTCCCAGGTGGCGCTCAATTGGACGGTCTGCAAGGGTACGCTGCCGATCCCCGGCGCCAAGAACGCCGCCCAGGCTATCGAGAACCTCGGCGCCCTCGGCTGGCGGCTGACGCCGGAACAAATGCAGGCGCTGGACGAAGCCAGCGACCGGGTGACCGGGAGATGACCCGTGAACGCCTTTATCGTCGGCGGAACCGGTTTTCTGGGCTACCATGCCGCGCTGGAATTCCTGGCGCATGGTTGGGGCGTGACGGTCCTTGGCCTGCCGCCCGCCCCGCCGCGTGACCTGTTCCCGGCTGCCGTTAAAGTGGTCGTCCGGGACCTGAACGCGGCTCCCGATGCCGAACTGCGGACGCTGTTGGCCGGGCACGCGGCGCTGGTCTTCGCCGCCGGGCTGGACGACCGCCACACACCGCGCAAACCGGCCTATCCCAAGTTCCATAAAGCCAACGTGGAAGACCTGCTGAGGCTGATGAACCTGGCCAGGCAGGCCGGGGTGGGGCGGCTGGTGGCGCTGGGTTCCTACTTCGCCCATTTCAACCGCCTGTGGCCGGGGATGCGCCTGGCGGAACGCCACGTCTATATCCGCTCACGGGTGGAGCAGGAACAGGCAGCCTTTTCAATGCCCGGCCTGGACGGGATGGCGCTGGAACTGCCATATATTTTCGGCAGGTTACCGCTCCCCGGCTGGAGGCCGCTCTGGACGCCGCTCATCCGTTATCTCCGTTCATCCAAGGTTTTGTTCTACATGCACGGCGGGACAGCCTGCATCTCTGCCCGGACGGTGGGGCGGGCCGTACTGGCAGCGGTCGAACGCGGCCGGGCCGGTACTTGTTATCCCATCGGGCAGGAGAACCTTTCCTGGACGCAGATGCTGGAACGATTGGCCGCCGCTGATGGCCGCCGGGTGCGGGTGAAACGCCTGCCCACCGGCCTGGTCCGCCTCGCCCTGCAGGGCGTTGCCCTTTCACACCGGCTCGAAGGCCGGGAGGGGGGACTCAACCTGCGCCATTTCGCCGCCCTGCAAACGACGGAAACCTTCATCGACCCGGTATTTTCCAGCCAGGCGCTGGGCTATGAACTGGACGACCTGGATGCCGCCTTCCGGGAGACGGTGGAGGCGTGCGAGGGAATTGGGTAAGCAACCCTCCCGCAGGCTCAGAGCCTGCGGGAGGGTATTAGCGTAACCTGCCTGGTTTCGATCCACGCTCTCCGGGGGGAGAGCGACGTGACGACCCAGTTCCGCGTGTGAAGAACGGGGCGTCCACACGCTTGTGCATGATCCGCGCCTCGGCGGTAAGCGCGTTTTCCTTCCACTGCATTTCGACGTGGATCAGCGCCCACTGCTTGCGGCAAAACAGGAAATGCTGGATGCCTGAGAGGGGCAGGAGGTTGTAGGGGGTGTATTCGGTGGGCATAGAGAAGTGTGCTAAAATCTCATTCGGAGGCTGCCATGTTGAATCAACCAGTGACAAAAGAGTTCGTTTTTCGCCAGTTGGAGACGCTACCGCCCAACCGTTTATTGGAAGTGGCCCAGTTCATCGAATTCCTGCAATTCCAAACGCAGCCGCCTGAGCGCCGAAAAAAATCACGCAAACACTCCGCCTTCGGAATGTGGGCGGGCTATCCCGAAGCGCAAGACCCTGTCGCGTTTGCAGGAATGCTACGCCGAAAGATCGAAATGAGGCAGGATGGCTGACGC
>VGNO01000105.1 GCA_016865985.1 Chloroflexota bacterium
GTATTGCCGCTGGTCGGTTCGACGATGGTCCGCCCCGGGCCCAGGTCGCCATTCTTTTCGGCGGCCGCGATCATGGCGAAGCCAATGCGGTCCTTGACGCTGTGCGCGGGGTTGAAAAATTCCAGTTTCGCAACCAACTCGGCCCGGGTCCCGGAAGCGAGCCGGTTGAGGCGTACAAGGGGGGTGTTGCCAATCAGTTCTGTTATATCCGATGCGATTTTCATGGAAGTTCTCCTGTTACAACCAGCAGGCAAACAAAAAGACGGCGCAGTGCGCCTCACGATGCATCATGCTCGCGGGGTCCTGCGGCCGTCTTTTACCTGCTGGCGTTAATCCAGGGACGGCGGCTAGGAGCCCCGCCCCGGACACATGCAAGAATGGTTCTGATTCTTAAGATGGGTTGCCATAATTATGACAAATCTTATCAAATATACGACCGGATGTCAAGGAATCAAAAGGCGGCGGGGCTTTCCCGCCGCCTGGTATCCCGGACAGCAGGGATTATTCTTCCTTCTTCTCGGCCAGTTCCTTCTTGTGAGCCTCGATGATCACGCCGGCAATATGCGCCGGGACAGTTTCGTAATGGTCGAACTCCATCGCAAAGACGCCCCGCCCGCCGGTCAGGGAGCGCAGGTGGGTGGTATAGCGCAGCATTTCCGCCAGGGGGACGTGCGCCACAACCACCGTCCGCCCGCGTTCGGATTCGGTGCCCTGAACCCGCCCGCGGCGGGTGTTCATATCGCTCATGATGTCACCCATGTATGAATCGGGGACGGTGACGCGCACGTTCATGATCGGTTCGAACAGGACCGGGCCTGCTTCCGCAACCGCCAGTTTGAAGGCCTCCCGCCCGGCGATTTCGAAGGCGACCGGCTTGGAGTCTACCGGGTGTTCCTTGCCGTCATAGACGATCACCTTGACATTGCTCATCGGGAATCCGGCAATAACGCCCTGCTGCAATGTTGCCCGGATGCCTTTTTCGATGGGGGTGAGGTAGGATTTCGAAAGGTTCATGCCCACCAACTCGTCGGTGAACTCGAAATCTGCATCCGGCAGGGGCTCGATCTTCAACCATACTTCACCGAACTGGCCCGCCCCGCCGGTCTGTTTCTTGTGACGGTACATGGCGTCGCCCTTCTTGGTGATGCCTTCGCGGTAAGGGACTTTCGGTTCGATGGTGGTCAGACCTACCTGCAACTTGCCCTCGGCGCGGCGGATGGCTACATCGATATGCTGGTCGCCCATTCCTTGCAGGATGGTCTGCGACGTGGACGGTTCCTGGTTCCAGGAGAGGGTCATATCCTCTTCGCACAAGCGGGTGAGGGTCGGGGAGATCTTGGCGGCGTCGGCCTGGGTCTTGGGGACGATCGCCACCCGGTAGAGCGCTTTCGGATACTGCGCCTTCTGCAGGGTCAGCGGGTGGTTCTTGTCGCACAGGGTATCCCCGGTGCTGGTGGCCGAGAGTTTCGCCACGATGCCGATATCGCCTGCGTGGAGTGCCTTCTGCGGAATACCTTCCTTGCCGCGCAGGACAGACAGCGACGCCATCCGTTCCTCCGAGCCTTTCACATTGTTCCAGATGCGGGCGTCGGCCTGGAGCGAACCGGAATAGACCCGGAAATAAGTCAACTTGCCCACGAACGGGTCGGCGGTCGTCTTCCAGATGAAGATCGCCAGCGGACTGGTGTCCGCTGCAGCCAGTTGGACTTCTCCTTCCCTGCCTTCGGCGACAGTCGCCGGGGCATCAGCCGGCGAGGGAAGCAGGTTGAGAACGGCATCCAACAGGGGCAGGACGCCTTTTCCGTGCGAACCGGCCGCCACGAAGACAGGATAGTAGGCCCCGGAACGGACGATGGCTTTGAGTCCCTTTGCAAGTTCCTCCTCTGTCAAGGTCCCGTTCTCGAAGTATTTCTCCATCAGGCCGTCGTCGCCTTCAGCGGCTGCCTCCATCAAGGCTTTACGGGACTCCTCTGCCGCCCCCTTGAACTCGGCCGGGATCTCCTCGGCCGCCTTGCCCTCATTGGCATAGGCTTTCATGGTCACGAGATCGATCACACCCTTGAAAGCCGCCTTCTCGCCCCATGGCAACTGGAACGGAACCAGGCGCACCGGCGAGAATTCCTGCACCGAGGCCAGCGCTTTCTTGAAATCGGCATTGTCGCGGTCCATCTTGTTGATCAGCACCAACCGGGGCAACTTGAATGTATCGCAGTGACCCCAGGCGATCTCGGTCCCCACTTCCATCCCGGCCACGGAATCGACCAGTACGATCGCCCCGTCCGCTACACGCAAAGCCGAGATGACCTCCCCCACGAAGTCAGTGTAGCCGGGAGTGTCGAGGAAATTGACCTTATGGTTCTTGTATTCAACCGGGATAATGCTGGTGGATAGGGAAAGCTTTCTGCGGATCTCTTCATCTTCGAAGTCAGAGACGGTCGTCCCGTCTTCGATCTTGCCCATGCGGGTTGTCCCCCCGGTTGTATGCAGGAAAGCCTCCGCCAGCATGGTCTTGCCGCCAGAACCATGCGATACCAGGGCGATATTGCGAATGAACTCGGTGGTATACTCTTTCATTGAGAACCTCGTAGACAAGTATTGGGATGATTCCAGCCGCCTGATTATACCTTAATTGGAAGTATCGTAAAAATCCGCCTGCATGTCTGTATTCAAGCGCCTGACCTTTAGTCTCTGGTACTTCCGCCGCCCACCCTGGGATCACGGAATCGTCCCCCCCGAAGTGGAAGCCTACGTATCCACCCACCCAGCCGGTCGCGCCCTCGACCTCGGCTGCGGCAGCGGGACAAGCAGCATTGCCCTCGCGCAGGCCGGCTGGCATGTTACCGGGGTGGACTTTGCCCCGCGCGCCATCCGCCTCGCCCGTTATAAAGCCGGGAAAGCCGGTGTCATGGTGGATTTCCGCACCATGGATGTACTCCATCTGCGCGGCCTCTCCGGACCCTTCGACCTGGCGCTCGACATTGGCTGTTTCCACAGCCTGGGCATCACCCAGCGGGTGGATTATCTCCACCGGCTGGATTCCTTGCTCGCGCCGGGCGGGACCTGGATGATGTACGGTTTCTTCAAACCGGATGCCAGTCCCGGGCCGGGTTTACAGGCTGCGGATATCGAACTGGCGGAACTGCACCTGCGCCTCGATCAACGCCGGGATGGTCTGGATAGAAAGACCCGTCCCTCAGCCTGGTTCTGGTTCACCAAAACCGGGAACGGTTGATCCACAGCCTGTCCACCTGCATGGCACGCAACACCAACTATCGATATTCCCAGGAGAATAGAATGGATGCGAACAAGGAGTTATTCCAATCCGCCGAAGCCCTGACTTTCGACGATGTCCTGGTCGTCCCCGGATATTCGGAAGTACTCCCGGCCGATGTCGACCTGCAGGCGCGCCTGACCCGCGAGATCAGCCTCAACATCCCCATCCTGTCCGCCGCCATGGACACGGTCAGCGAGGCTCGGCTGGCGATTGCCCTGGCGCGCGAGGGCGGGATCGGCATCCTGCACCGCAACATGTCCCCTGAAGCGCAGGCCGGGGAAGTGGACAAGGTCAAACGTTCGCAGTCCGGCATGATCAGCGACCCGTTGACCCTGCCGCCGGATGCCAGCCTGCAACAGGCGGAAGAGATCATGTCGAACTACCGCATCAGCGGTGTGCCCATCGTGGACCGGGACGGGCGGTTGCAGGGCATCCTGACCAACCGCGATATCCGCTTCGTGGAAAGCAGGGATTACAGCAAGCCTGTCAGCGATTTCATGACCCCCCAACCGCTGGTGACAGCCCCGGTGGGTATCGAGCGTGAGGCTGCCGTCCAGTTACTCCACCAACACCGGATCGAAAAACTCCCACTGGTGGATGGAGAAGGGCGCTTGAAGGGATTACTGACCGTCAAGGATATCCAGAAGGAACGCGATTATCCCGCCGCGGCACGTGACAGCCGCGGCCGGCTATTGTGCGGAGCGGCAGTTGGCGTGGGCGCCGACCTGGAACAGCGCGCCGGCCTGCTGGTGGAGGCCGGGGTCGACCTCCTGGTCGTGGATACCGCCCACGGCCACAGCCGGGGTGTCCTGCAAGCCATCCAACGCATCCACCGGCAGTGGCCGAAGATGCCGGTGGTGGGCGGGAATGTGGTCACAGCCGAAGGCACAAAGGCGCTGATCGAGGCGGGCGCGGCGGCGGTAAAGGTCGGGGTTGGGGCTGGATCGATCTGCACCACCCGCGTCGTGGCCGGGGCCGGGATGCCGCAACTGTCCGCCATCCATGCCTGTTCGCAGGCCGCCCGTCCGTTCCATACGCCGGTCATTGCCGACGGCGGCATCAAGTACAGCGGCGATATCGTCAAAGCCTTCACCGCCGGCGCCGACACGGTCATGCTCGGCAGCCTGATGGCGGGCCTGGAGGAGTCCCCCGGCGAGGTGGTCCTGTTCGAAGGCCGCCGGTTCAAGGAATACCGCGGCATGGGCAGCCTGGGCGCCATGCAGGGCTATGGCCGTGACCGCTACGGCAGCGGGCAATCCGGCTCGGGGAAGTCCGTCCCGGAAGGCATCGAAGGCCGCGTCCCATACAAAGGTACCTTGCATGATTTCATATACCAACTGGCGGGTGGAATCCGATCCGGGATGGGATATGCCGGCGCCCGTTCCCTGGACGACCTGCGCCAACGGACACGCCTGGCGCGCATCACCAACGCCGGGCTGGTCGAAAGCCATCCGCATGATGTGATCATCACCAAGGAAGCGCCCAACTACCAGCTGTCGCCAGATTAGCCCTTTTTTCCGCCCTGCGTTTTATGGTAAACTGTGGCCTGAAATTCATCCCCAAACCCTTGCGAGGGGTTGCCCATGACCAAGTCCCGCAGCGAACAAATGGTTAACCGCCTGCGCTCCATGCAAGCCGCAGCGCCGGATATCGAAGCCTCGGCAGTCGTCTCGGTCGACGGCCTGATCATGGCCTCGGCCCTGCCGGCTGACGTGGAAGAGGACCGCGTCTCCGCCATGTCGGCTGCCATGCTCAGCCTCGGTGAACGCATCTCCGGTGAACTCGGGCGCGGCGGCCTGGACCAGGTCTACATCAAGGGCGGCGCTGGTTTTATCGTCCTCACCTCGGTCGGGGCCGAGGCTGTCCTGACTGCCCTGGCGCGCCAGGAAGCCAAACTTGGTTTGATCTTCCTGGAAATGCGCCGGGCGGCTGAAGACCTGGTGAAACTGGTCGGATGAAACCAGGGTCTTTCATCCACCTTCTGACACCCTCGTGGGGAGGCTGCCGGGTAACGGCCCTCCCCACTTCCTTTGCCCAGGGAGGCTCATAATGACCACCAAATACTTATTCTTTACCGGCGGCGTCGTCAGTTCGGTCGGCAAGGGCGTAACAGCCGCGGCCATGGGCCTGCTGCTCAAGCAGCGCGGTTTCAAGGTCGTTGTCCAGAAACTGGACCCTTACATCAATGTCGATCCCGGCACGATGAGTCCCTACCAGCATGGCGAGGTGTTCGTGCTCGACGACGGCGCCGAGACAGACCTCGACCTGGGCCACTATGAGCGGTTCATCGATATCCGTCTGTCGCGGGTCAGCAATTTCACCACCGGCCAGGTCTACGCCGAGGTCATCGGCAAGGAGCGGCGGGGGGACTACCTGGGCGGGACGATCCAGGTCATCCCGCACATCACGAACGAGATCAAGAGGCGCATCGCCCTGGTTGCGAAGAGCACCGGGGCTGATATCGTACTGGTAGAAGTCGGGGGGACGGTCGGCGATATCGAGTCGCAGCCTTTCCTGGAAGCCATGCGCCAGTTGCGGAACGAGGTCGGGCGTGAGAATGTCTTCTTCATCCATGTCACCTGGTTGCCCTATATCGGCGCCACCGCGGAATTGAAAACAAAACCCACCCAGCACTCGGTCGCTGCCTTGCGTTCGATCGGCATCTCGCCAAACATGATCATCGCCCGTTCCGACACACCTTTCGATGAAAGCCTGCGGGACAAGATCGCCCTCTTCTGTGATGTGGACAAGAATGCCGTCGTCCCGATGGTGACGACACCCGTCCTTTATGAAGTCCCTCTCCTTCTGGAGGAAGCCGGGGTGGGAGATTACCTGGTGCAAAACCTGAAACTCGTCCCAACCAGGAAACCGGACTGGAAACCCTGGAAACGCCTGGTGGAGGATGTGCGCAAGCCGAAACCGACGCTAAAAGTCGCCCTGGTCGGGAAATACGTGGAACTGCATGATGCCTATATGTCGGTGCGCGAATCCCTGAAACATGCCGCCCTGGCGCAGGATGTCGAACTGGAGATCTTGTGGGTCCATTCGGCCGAACTGGAGAAAGGCAAGGGCTGGGACCTGGTGCGCGAGGCGGCCGCCATCCTTGTGCCCGGCGGATTCGGCTCGCGCGGCACGGAAGGCAAGATCCAGGCCGCCCGCTATGCCCGTGAGCACAGAATCCCTTACCTGGGACTCTGCCTCGGAATGCAACTGATGTGCATCGAGTTCGCCCGGAATGTACTTGGGTATGAGGATGCCAACTCCTCCGAATTCGACCGCAGCACGGCCCACCCGGTGATCGACCTGATGCTCGAACAACGCGCCATCACCGACCTGGGAGGGACAATGCGCCTGGGATTATATCCATGTGTTTTGCAAAAAGGGACGAAAGCCGCCGCTGCATACAACCAGGCCCAAGTCGAAGAACGCCACCGACACCGGTTCGAATTCAACAACCAGTTCCTGGAAGAATTTGAAGCCAGGGGTATGGTCTTCTCCGGCATTTCACCGGATGGCAAACTGGTCGAGATCGCTGAACTTAAAGACCACCCATATATGGTCGGCAGCCAGTTCCACCCCGAGTTCCTCTCCCGACCCAACCGCCCGCACCCGCTGTTCGTCGGCCTGGTGAAAGCGGCCAAGGAACGGAACAGGAAGAACTGAAAGATGAACCTCCTGCCCAATCCCGGCAGGGGTGTTTCCCTGGAAAAGGGATCAACGGAAATCTGCCGGCGCCTGGGTGTAAACCCCGCGCAGTTCGGACGGCAGGTTTTCGGACAGGGTCAACATCAGGCGGTCGGTCAATGCCAGCGGAAGTTCGTCCGGCGCGGGGTGGATCGGGGCACAGACGCGGATCCGGACGCGGGTGCGGCGCGGGAAGCGCTTGAAGAAAGGCTCCCGCCCGTCGACTGCCACCGGGATGATCGGGCAGCCGGCCGCGATTGCCAGGCGCGCCGCCCCGGTCTTGGCGACTTTCAGGCCGCGCCCGTGGCTGCGGGTCCCCTCCGGGAACATACCCAGCACCTGTCCCGCCTCGAGGACGCGCTGGGCGTGGCGGATGGCCCACTCGTCCCGCTCGCCGCGGAAGACCGGGAATGCTCCCATGTTGCGGAAGAAGAAATGGATCAGCGGGTTATTGAAGAGTTCGGCCTTGCCCATATAGAAGATCGGCCGCGGCAGGGCGATCTGCAAGGGAAAGATGTCGAAAGTAGTCAGATGGTTGGCAGCCACCACCGCCCCGCCAGAGGCAGGCAGGTTTTCCAGGCCTTCCACCTCCAACGCCATCAGGAGGCGGAAGGCGGCGCGCACCAGGCCGATGGCAAAACCATGCAGCCTGGTCTTGTGAAGGGGGTAGTCGAGGCTGTCGCGCCGGTCTGGGACGGCGAGCGCCGGGTTGGGGAAACTGGTATCTGTGCTCATATCCATTTCAGATTATACTTGGCTCCGCAGAATCTATTTGTAATAACACAGGAGTTGAAAATGGACACGACAATCGAAGCCATATCCGCCCTGGAGATCCTCGACTCACGCGGCAACCCGACAGTCGAAGTGGAAGTTGCGCTGGCCGATGGGACCTGGGGCCGGGCGGCCGTCCCCTCGGGAGCATCCACCGGCATCCATGAAGCCCTCGAACTGCGCGACGGCGACAGGGAACGTTATAACGGCAAAGGCGTTTCTCAGGCTGTGGACAATGTCAACGGCGCCATCGACGATGAACTCTTCGGCTGGGACGCCACCGACCAGCGCGGGATCGACGCCGCCCTGCTGGCGCTGGATGGCACACCGAATAAATCGAAACTTGGCGCCAATGCAATCCTGGGCGTCAGCCTGGCGGTGGCAAAAGCGGCCGCCGAAAGCCTCGGCTTGCCGCTCTACCGCTACATCGGCGGGGTCTATGCCCACGTTCTGCCCGTCCCGATGATGAACATCCTGAACGGCGGAGCGCATACCGCCTGGCAGTCGACAGACATGCAGGAGTTCATGGTGATGCCGTTCGGCGCGGGAAGTTTCGCGGAGGGCTTGCGCTGGGGCGCGGAGATCTATCACGCCCTGAAGGCAGCGCTCAAGGAAAAAGGATATGTCACCCTGGTTGGCGACGAAGGCGGGTATGCACCGGCGCTCAAGGCCAACAACGAAGCCGTGGAGGTCATCCTGTCCGCCATCGAGAAGGCAGGCTTCAAAGCCGGACGCGGCGCGGATGTCGCCATTGCCCTGGATCCAGCCGCGTCGGAGTTGTTCGATGAGAAGGAATGCACCTACAACTTGCGCAAGGAAGGCAGGAAACTGACCGGCGTAGAAATGGTCGCCTTCTGGGCGAAATGGGTCAAGGATTACCCGATCGTATCCATCGAAGATGGCCTGGCGCAGGACGACTGGGATTCATGGATGCTGATGACGAAGGAGTTGGGTGACAAGATCCAGATCGTTGGAGACGATATTTTTGTTACCAATCCCGAACGTGTCCGCCGCGGCATCGAAGAGAAGGCTGCCAACGCGCTCCTGGTCAAGGTGAACCAGATCGGCACATTGACCGAAACCATCGAGGCCGTGGAGGCCTGCCACCGCGCCGGCTGGCGGGCGGTCGCCTCCCACCGCTCGGGCGAGACCGAGGATGCCACCATCGCCGACCTGGCAGTCGCCCTGAATACCGGACAGATCAAGACCGGAGCCCCTGCCCGTTCCGACCGGGTTGCTAAATTCAACCAATTGCTGCGGATCGAAGCAGAACTGGGCGATACCGCCCGTTACGCCGGCTGGGGAGCATTGAAGGCATAGATTCGGGTCGTGCAATCGACTGATCATATTTATGTGTACCGCTGCCGGGTAACCCTTCTGCTACCCGGCATTTCTTCTACCTGGTGAAAAAATTTTAAGGAATATACTTAGTTAGATAACTTGACAAACCTTTTTTACGTGCTATTATATTTGTAGCAAATAAACCTGATTTCAAGCGGATGGCGGCGTGTGAGCATTTATCTTGGCTCATCTTCGGTCCACAATGTAAAAAATACTAACAAACACGCCGTGCTGGATTTAATCCGGTTCACGCCGGGCGGGATCTCCCGGGTGGAGATTGCCCGTACCCTCGATTTGAGCCGGGCGGCCGTTACATCGATTGTCAGCGACCTGCTGGAGACCGCCACCATCAGGGAAGCGGAAAGCCGGATCGGCCAGAGTGGGCGCCCACCGATTGTTCTGGAAATCAATCCAGCGCGCGGCTATGTGGTCGGGGTAGATTTTGGCGCCACCCACCTCAGCCTGCTGCTGGCGAACATGGGCGCCCAGGTTCTGGATGACCTGGAAGTAGACCTGGAGATCAGCCGCGGTCCACAGGAATGCCTGGCCGAAGCCGACCGCCTGCTCCGGGGACTGCTCCACCGGGCAGGCCTGTCCCTGGATCAGGTGCTGGCGATTGGGGTCGGCGTCCCCGGCCCGATCGTGGCCGAAGCCGGGATGGTCCTCTCGCCCCCAATCATG
>VGNO01000106.1 GCA_016865985.1 Chloroflexota bacterium
TTTCGGGTGAGGGGCGGTGAAAGAAAATGGTTTCCCCTCGAATTCGAATTCCAGCGAAACCGCGTGCAGCGCGGGGCGGTGGAGCGGGACACCCCTTCGGGGTACTTTGGCATCCCGCTCTATGCTCGGCTGGCCGTACAACTCATCCCCTAGCAGCGGAAAGCCTAACGCGTAAGCATGGACACGCACCTGGTGCGTGCGTCCCGTTGCCGGGCGCGCCTCCAACAGGCTGTGATCCGTGAAACGCTCCAGCACACGAAAGGCCGTCTCGGACGGTTTGCCTTTGGCATGGTCCACCACCGTGCGGTGGCTGTGCCCTACGTTGATGCGCAGTGGATGGCGGGCGGTGTGCTCATCCCACTGGGGGATGCCGACGACGATGGCAAGATAAGTCTTTCGGACGGCGTGGGTCTCGAAGAGCAGGCTCAGGGTCCTGTGCGCCGCGGCGGTGCGGGCAAAGAGCACGACCCCGCTTGTGCCTTTATCCAACCGGTGGACGGTCCAGACGCGCCCGAAATCCGCTTCCAGCAGTTTGACCAGCGCGGGCACGTCCGCCTCCCACCCGCCGGGGACAGCAGCCAGGCCGGCGGGCTTGTTCACAGCAAGGAAATTTTCGTCAACGTAGATCTGGTTTAATTCCATGTTTTTTTGCCGCGGAGCACGCGGAGAGCGCAGAGGTTTTTCTGTCCTTCTCCGCCTCCTTTGCGGCCTCAACGGTCAATCCTTCTCCAAAAACATCTTGCCGGGATTCAAAATCCCATTCGGGTCGAGCGCCTGCTTGATCTTCTTCATCACATCCACCGCCGCGCCGTGCTCCTCGACGAGAAACTCGCGTTTTGCAAGGCCGATGCCGTGCTCGGCAGTGACAGTCCCGCCGAGGGAGATGGCATGGCGGATGAGTTCGGCAGATGCCAGTTCACCGTTCGCCAGCGCAGCGGGGTCGCCCGGTGGAACGAGCGTGTGCCAGTGGATGTTGCCATCGCCGGCATGGCCAAAGATGGAAATGGCCAGACTGTGCTTTTTACCGAGCGCCCCGGCATAACGGACAGTAGATGCGTACTGCGAAAGCGGCACGGCGATATCGCCTTTGAGCATGATGAAACCGGGATAGAGCGATTTCTCGGCGTTCGTGATCTCCTTGCGCCCGGCCCACAGTTGGTCACGCCTGGCAGGCGTTTCCGCGATCTCGAACCGGACCGCGCCCAGGTGTACGCAGATCTCCCTCACGATCTCCACTTCCTCGGCGATGCCGGATGGCGTTCCGTGGAATTCAAAAATGAGCGTTGGGACCTCCGGCCAGTCCCAGCCCTTGTAGCGGTTGATGTGACGGATGCTGGCGGCGTCCACCAGTTCCAGCGCGCCGGGGAGGATGCCCGAAGACATGACCTCGTACACGACCTGCGCGGCGGCGTCCAGGTCGGCGAACTGCGCTAGCGCCGTCTTGCGTTCCGGCAGGCCGTGCAGGCGCAGGATGATCTCGGTCACGATGCCCAGCAGTCCCTCCGAGCCGGTCATCAACTGCACCAGGTCGAAGCCGGAGGAGGTCTTCATCGCCTGCGTGCCGAACCAGACGATGGAGCCATCGGCCAAAACAACCTGCAAACGCAGGATGTGGTTGCGGGTCACGCCATAGCGCAGGGCGTTCAGCCCGCCGGCATTGTTGCCGACCATCCCGCCGATGGTGGCAACATCGCCGGAGGAAGGGCCGGGGGCAAAGAACAGGCCATGCCGCGCCAGTTGCCGGTTCAGGTTGTCGTAGACCACACCCGGCTGGAGGCGGCACTGGAAGTCCTGCGGCAGGATTTCCAGGACTTTGTTCATGCGTTCGAGCGAGAGCGCCACACTGCCGGGGGATGGGACGGAGTTCCCCTCCAGGCTGGAGCCGCCGCCGCGCGCTGTCACCGGGACCCGGAACCGGTTGCAAAGTCCAAGTACAGCCGCTGTCTGTTCTGCCGTCTCCACCCACACAACCGCCAGCGGCAATTGCGCCGGCTGGGATGATTCGTCGCGGGAGTAGGCTTCTAGTTCGGAAGGTCGGAGGCTGAACAGGTTCGACGGCAGGCAGTTGCCCAGTCCGGTAAGGAATTCAGGCGGTAGGTTCATGCCGGGTATTTTACCATCCGGGGCCGCCGCCAATTACCCTTGACATTAACGTTGCGTCATGGTTTATCATCGGGGCAAGTTACGCCTGACACCGGAACAAACCCATGTACACCGTCAAACAACTGGCCTCGCTCGCCGGCATCACCCCGCGCACCCTGCGCCACTATGACGCCATCGGCTTGCTAAAACCGGAGTCCACCGGCGCCAACGGCTACCGTTATTACGGCGAGGAGTCCCTCCTGCGCCTGCAGCAGATCCTTTTGTACCGCGAGCTGGACTTGCCGCTGGAGGATATCAAGCGGATCATGAGCCGTCCAGGCTTCGAAGTGCCGGCCGCGCTGGAGAGTCACCGCAAGGCTCTGGAACATCGCCTGGAGCGCACCAACCGCCTCATCCAAACGGTGGACGACACCATCCTGCATTTGAAAGGAATCAAGAACATAAGTCAGAAACAACTTTTCGAAGCATTCTCGGAAGAACAACAGGAAGAGTACGCCCGAGAAGCGGAACAGATGTACGACGCGGAGACCGTCCGCGCCTCCAACCGCAAGTGGAAAGCGTACAGCACCGCCGAGAAGCAGCGCATCGGGGAAGAAGGCAATGCCGCCTATGAGGCCATCCTGGCTGCAATGCCCAAAGGCGCTTCCAGCCCTGAGGCGCAGGCAGGTGTTGAACTTTGGCGCAAACATATGGACTACTTCTGGACGCCAGACCCGGATCAGTTGCTCGGCCTCGCTGAGATGTACAACGTTGACCCGCGTTTCAAGGCCAACTTCGACAAGATCGACCCGCGGCTGGCAGGGTTCATGCTGGAGGCAGTGAAGGTGTACGTAGGAAATAAAAAGTAAAGCGAAAAAAAGAGCCGGGCATTTTTCGCAGGCTCCTTTTCTTTCTTCGATCCTCGCGGGGTAGTTATTTCCTGGCTACCGAGAAACCAACATACATGGCAATTGCATAGAAAAGCAGATCCATGATCTCGAAAGCAGCCGAAAAAATCTCCATCACGATGGAAGGATCGATGACCAGCGCAAACAACACATCCAGGAAAGGCATCCCCTCACTCTTGGATATCGCGCCGGTGTAAAAGAAAAAATTACCGAGCAGGCAGCCAGCCAGGGAGAGAAGAGCGGCGATGATGCCGGCGGTCAGAGATCCACCTCGGCCGAGTTTGTGCATGGCAACTCCCACTAATGCACCCAGGCCGATCGCCATGTAACTGACCTGGTACTCGGTGGCATAGGTAATGACGCCCCACAGGACAGCCCCGATCAGCATGGCAATCCCGCCGGCAATGACGCCCAGTAGCAGGCTGGGCTGTCTCTCCTGATCGTCCAGGGTCTGGACGGCGTGTGGGGCAGAGGGTTCGATCATATCCATCTCCTTGTCTGGTGGACTGTACCGCCTCGTTTCACCAGGCCTGAGTTATCCGACTCTAGCCTTCAATCCTGGCCGGCACCTTGCTCATTGCATACTCGGCCAGGGCGGTAATGGTGAGGCTCGGGTTGACGCCCGGGTTGGCGGGCATGACCGAGCCATCCACCACATACAGGCCGGGATAGTTGTGCACCTGGTAGTCGAGCCCGATCACGCCCTCCCGGTCGTCGCGGCCAAAGGGCACCCCGCCCATGAAGTGCGCCGTGGTCGGGAAGTTGAACAGGCTGTCGGTGAAAGCCGTGGCCGGGATGCCGTCCACCTTATCGCCGAAGGCGCGCGTGACGCGGCTGGCGAGGGTCAGGCCGCTGGCGACATGTTCCTTCTCATGGCGGATGACCAGCCCGCGGCGGCCAAAGGTGAAGAGACTGTGCCCCAAGCGCACATTGGTCAGGTTCTCCTCGGTCTGCATCACCAGCAGGATGGTGGTGAAGCGCGCCCAACGTGAGAAGAACTTGCTGTAGAGGAAATCCCACGGGCGGCGCACGACTTCCCAGAGCGTTTTTCCAATGCGCAGCGGAATCGAGCCCCCGCCATCGATCAGCGGGGCGGTCAGCACCCGGATGAAGGACGCCCCGTCGGAGTAACGCACCGGCTCGACGCAGGTCACCTCGTCCAGGCTGCAAATGGAGGTAATGGCAACGCCTTTGGAATAATCCACCTGGCGGCCGCGGGCGGTGACGCCCAGGATGTTCTCGCTGTTGGTGCGGGCGCGGTCGCCGAGGCGCGGCGAAAGGCGCGGCAGGGAACGGCTGACATCCCGGCAGCGGAACAGGAGTTCCAGCGTGCCAATCGTGCCGGCCGAAACGATGACATTGCGGGCGCGGATGGACTTCCGGCCGCTTAACGGCATTGTCGAACTGCGGTAAATGACCTCATAGCGCGCATCCCCGACCTTGGACGATGGACCATTGACCATGTTTTGTCGTCCATGGTCCATCGTCAATGGTCGGATGTCAATGACTTTCGCCCCGGCAATCACTTCCGCCCCTTGTTTCTCTGCAAAGTAAAGATAGTTCTTGTCCAGCGTGTTCTTGCTGTTGTAGCGGCAGCCGACCATGCAGCCGCCGCAATAGTTGCATCCCGTTCGCGCCGGGCCTGCGCCGCCGAAATATGGGTCGGGGACGGTCACATCTTCCTCCCCGAAGAAAACGCCGACCTCGGTGGGACGGAAACTCTCGCCATGACCGAGTTCTGTGGCGATGGCCTGGCAAGTCTCGTCGGCTTTCCACAGGCGCGGGTTGGGGGCCACGCCGAGCATTTTTCGGGCTGTCTCGTAGTGTGGGCGGAGTTCCTTTTTCCAGTCGTTGAAGCGCTTCCAGGAAGGCGCGGCGAACAGCCGGTCGTCCGGTTCGAGCAGTACGTTGCCATACATCAGGCTGCCGCCGCCCACACCCGCCCCGTGCAAGGCCAGCAGTCCGTTCATGAAGGTCATCTCGAAGATGCCGTGGCAGCCCAGGGCAGGCAGCCAGAGGAACTTCCAGATGTTCCAGTTGGATTTGGGGAAATCCTCGTTCCGGTAGCGTTTGCCGCGCTCCAGCACCAGCACGGAATAGCCCTTCTCGGTCAAACGCATGGCAGATACGGACCCGCCGAAGCCGGAACCGATAATGATGTAGTCGTACACGGATTGATCCATAACTTGCTCCTTTGGCGAGGGTGCAATTGGAGATCAGCGGTCTGTGTTTAGCAATCAACCATCAGACTTTTTGGCGGGAGAGGCGCTCCGAATGGTCCGGAGGAGGGATGCAAGCGTCTTGTTCACCTCGGTGCGGCAGAATCCAAAACCTCGCATTCTTCCAGGTACAGGAATCCCGGATCGCGGGCCTGGAGCAAGGATCATTCTTTCTCGCTGACTGCCTATGCTTTCTGCTCACTGCCTCAATGGCTGGGACATGGTGATCAGTTCCACACGCTGCTCCCAGCCGAGTTGCTTCCAGAACGCGATCCCGGCCTGGTTGTCTCCTTCGACGTAGAGGTGGCAGCGGCTGATGCCGATGCCGGTCAGGGCGAACATGCAGCGCCCGACCAGCGATTTCCCGATCCCCTGCTTGCGGTGCGATTTGCGCACAGCCAGGTTATGGATGTAACCGTGCCGCCCGTCGTGTCCGCACAGCGCCGCCGCCACGATCTTCCCGTTCTCGACCGTGACAAAACTCAGGTGGGGATTGCGCTCCAGGAAATGACGGATGCTCTCGCGTGAGTCGTCGTCCGTCAACTTCAGGCCCTCGCTTTCCTGCCAGAGGGCGTAGATCTCCTGGTAATCCTCCAGGGTCATTTCACGCAGTTCGGTTCTCATAATTTCACACCTCCACCGCCACGGCCACCGCTTCCGCCCCGCCCAGGCAGAGCGAAGCCAGGCCGCGTTTCAGCCCGCGTTGCCGCAGGGCATGGATGAGGGTCGCCAGGACGCGCGCCCCAGAAGCCCCGATCGGGTGCCCGAGCGCCACCGCCCCGCCGTTGACGTTGACCTTGCTCCAATCCCAACCGTCTTTTTCCAGGATGTATCCATCCGCCAGCGCCTGGGCGGCAAAGGCTTCATTCAGTTCGATCAGGTCCACATCCTGGAGTTTCCAGCCCACTTGCTCGAGCAGTTTCGGGATGGCCAGCGCCGGGGCGCGGAAGAGATACTTCGGCTCGTCCGCAGCCTGGGCATAACCCGTAATGCGCGCCAGGGGAGCCAGGCCGCGCTTATCTGCGTAGGCCTGGCTGGCGACCACCACCGCAGCCGCCCCGTCGTTCAGTCCGGGGGCATTGCCAGCCGTCACCTTGCCGTCCTTCTGGAAAGCCGGTTTCAAAGCCGCCAGGCCTTCCAGGGTGGTCTCGCGGCGCGGCGCCTCATCGGTATCGAAAATGGTGACGCCTTTCCTGCTGACCAGTTCCACCGGGACGATCTCGTCCTTGAAGCGGCCTTCGTCACTGGCAGCCAGCGCCTTCTGGTGGCTCTCATAAGAAAACTTATCCATGGCCTCGCGGGTCACTTTGTATTCACTGGCAATGAACTCCGCCGCATCCCCCATTCCCCAGTTGGCGATGGAACACCACAGGCCGTCGTGCAGCAGGGCATCGGTCAACTGGGTGTGGCCGAAACGCAGTTCGCCGGAGCGGCCGCGCACCAGGTAGGGCGCGCCGCTCATCGACTCGAAACCACCTGCAATGTACAACTGCCCATCCCCGGCGCGGATGGAAGCCGCCGCCAGCATGACCGCCTTCAGGCCCGAACCGCAGACCTTGTTCAGGGCGGTTGCCCCGACCGAAGCCGGCAGCCCGGCCTGGACGACTGCCTGGCGCGCCGGGGCCTGTCCCAGCCCGGCCGAGACCACGTTCCCCATGAACGCCTCGTCGATCTCCGCCGGGTCGGGGAGCCCGGCGCGTTCCACCGCCGCTTTGATCGCCAGCGCACCCAGTTTGGGGGCCGGGAAACCAGCCAGGCTGCCCTGGAACCGTCCGCTCGGGGTGCGGACCGCGGATAGAATGACAATTTCGGATGCTTTGCTCATACGGGTGTCTCCTTGTCGCCTCTTTCCTCGAAGTCTTACTTGAGTGGTACCCTCATCCCCTACGACCCCTACGACCCCTACGACCATGCTCCCGCCAGCCTGCGCCATGTTTCGGCGAGCGCCTCCGGAAGGACGCGCGTCCCACCCAAACTGGTCATAAAGTTAGTATCCCCGTTCCAGCGCGGGACGACATGGATGTGGATGTGTCCGACGATCCCCGCCCCGGCTGCCTCGCCGATATTGATCCCGACATTGAAACCCTGCGGCTGGTAGACGCGGCGCAGCGCCTCCACGGCACGGGTGGCTAACTCCATCATCTCTGCCCGGGTCTCGGCATCCAGATCCTCGAGCGTGGCCTGGTGCTGCATGGCGACGACCATCAGCGCCCCGCTGGTGTAGGGATAACGGTTCAGGATGACATATGCCCGACCGCCGCGGAAGACCACCAGGTTTTCCGGGCCATCGGGCATCTTCAACACCTTGCATAGGGCGCAACCCTTCTCCTTCTTCGAGAAGTAGTCCATCCGCCACGGCGACCAGAGATGTTCCATGCACTCCTGCCAGTTATGAAATTTGGTTGTATTGTAGCAAAGAATTGGAACGGGTGGAATAGTTGACAGTCCCATAGAACCAGAGTATTCTGTGGACACATGGAGCAAATATCATTCCTCGCCACGCTCTCCCGCTGGACCGTCTCCGAGCTGACCCGCTACCTGCGCCAGTTGCTGGAGGCGGATGCCACCCTGAAAGATGTGCGCGTCCAGGGCGAGATCTCCAACCTATCGCGCCCCTCCTCCGGGCATATCTACTTCACCCTCAAGGACCCCGGCGCGGCGCTGCGCTGTGTCATCTGGCGCACGGCTGCCGCCCGGCTGGACCTGTCCCTGCAGGACGGCCTGGAGGTAGAAGTGCATGGCGGCATCGGCGTCTATGAGCCGCAGGGACAGTACCAGTTGTACGTCGACCGGGTGCTGCCGGTCGGGGAGGGCGCCCTCTACCAGGAGTTCCTGCGCCTGAAGGCCCTGCTGGAAGCCGAAGGCCTGTTCGACCCGGCCCGCAAACGCCCGTTGCCGGAACTGCCGCGCCGGATCGGGATCGTCACCTCGCCCACCGGCGCCGCCCTGCGGGACATGCTCGATACCCTGCGGCGGCGTTACCCGCTGGCGGATGTCATCCTGGCGCCGTCCCCGGTGCAGGGCGCCGAAGCCCCGGCGGGACTGGCAGCCGCCCTGCGGGACCTGGAACGGCTGGCCCGCCCGGACGTGATCCTGCTGGCGCGCGGCGGCGGCTCGATCGAAGACCTGTGGGCTTTCAACGACGAGCGGGTCGTACGGGCGGTGGCGGCCTGCGGCTGCCCGGTCATCACCGGCGTCGGCCATGAGACCGACTTCACCCTGGTCGATTTTGCCGCCGACCGGCGCGCCCCCACCCCGACCGCCGCCGCCGAACTGGCGACCCCGGTCACGCGGCCGGACCTGCAGGCCTATTTGCTGGATACAACCACCCGGCTGGCAGGTTATGTGACGGGCATCGTCGGGAAATTGCGGTCACGGCTGGACACCATAGACGGCCAACTGCGCTTCCATTCCCCGCTGCGCCGACTGCAAACCGAAGGTCAACGGCTGGATGACCTCATCCGGCGCGGGGACACGGCCCAGGCCCACCGTCTCGCGCTGGCCCGCGCCACCATCCAGGGCTTGAAAGCGCGCCTCGGGGCGCTCGACCCGCTCTCGGTGCTCGAGCGCGGCTACGCCGTCGTCACCCGCAACGGCAAACTCATTACCAGCCGGGGCCAGGTGGCGCAGGGCGACGACCTGCAGGTGCGCGTCCGCGACGGCCAATTCGGCGTGCAGGTCAACCGGTTAGAGGAGGCAGGATGAGTAGAACAACAGTCTTGAAAGCAGTGCAAGAATTAGATTATGAAGCGGCGTTCCTGGAATTGGAAAAAGTGGTTGCCGCCCTTGAATCGGAACAGAACCCGCTGGAGGAGTCGCTGGCATTGTTCGAGCGCGGCCAGGCGCTGGCCAGGCGCTGCGGCGAACTGCTCGAAAAAGCGGAGTTGAAGGTGCGGCAGTTGAGCGGGGATTCGTTACAGGACTTCGAAGAAGCCTGAAATGGACATCCTGGCCGTATTCGATAACCACGTCCTCTGGAGCGCCCTGGCCGCCTGGGGACTGGCGCAACTGATCAAGCCGCCGCTCGATTACCTGGTAAACCGCGAGTGGAACTGGAGCATCATGTTCAGCACCGGCGGGATGCCCTCGTCCCACTCGGCGCTGATCGTGAGCGCCACCCACGCCATCGGACTCTATGTCGGCTGGGACAGCCCGTTGTTCGCCCTGGCGCTGGCCTTGACAATGGTCATCACTTACGACGCCGCCGGCATCCGCCGCCAGGCCGGCATCCAGGCTCACAAGATCAACCTGATGGTCAAGGAACTATTTACCGGGCATCCCATCTCGGAAAAGGACCTGCGCGAAGTGCTTGGACATTCCCCGCTGGAGGTGGCAGGAGGCATCCTGCTAGGCATCATCGTCACCCAGGCGTTGTGGTTCGCCTGGCGCTAGTGTAACTCCGAGATGGATATTGGGGGAAGTGGTATAGTAGGCGGCATGAGGAAACCGATATTTGTACGCTCACTAATGGAAGATGAACGACAGAAGTTGGAAGCCAGCTTGCGCTCGAAAG
>VGNO01000107.1 GCA_016865985.1 Chloroflexota bacterium
CCATCCCGCCGATCTCCGGCACGATGACCGGGTGGTCCTGCGGGTACGGGGGGTAGAGGTCGGCCAGGAGTTCGGGCGAAAGCGTTTTGAGCAGGATGGCGCGCTCGATCTCGGCGCTCATGTTGCCGCCCAGGTCCCAGGCCATGGCTTTGGCCCAGGTCATGCTGTGCAGCGGGGTCCAGGGTTCGATCTCGTAGTCGGGGGTCAGCAGGCCGAGGATGGCATATTCCAGGCTGAGCGCCGCCCCGGAATGGTCGGCCAGGTAGGCATTGACGCCTTCGGAATATGCCTCCAGGATTTCCATCGCCTCCGGGCTGGAGGAGGCGATCTCGACTTTGGCAATCTCAGCCCAACCGAGGGTGCGCAGGAAGGCATCGGTCTCCACCAGCGACTCGCCGAACATCTCGGCCAGCCGCCCGGAACCGGTATGACGCCAGAAATCCATCTGCCAGAAACGGTCCTGGGCGTGGACATAGCCCTGGGCATAGAACAGGTCGTGCAGGTTGGAAGCATAGATGTGCGGGATGCCCTGCCCGTCCCAGTGGATGGTGACGTTATCCTCCAGGCCGGTGAGCAGCGCCTCCCCATTCACTTGTGGGAAGGAACGGCGGACGGCGACCACCCCCAGGACGGCCAGCAGGATTGCCACGATGAGCAACCCGCTGGCGAAGCGGACCAGGAAACGGGAAACTTTTTTCGACATGGCTCCTCCATTTGGCGATGTGGATGGAAACGAAAGAACTCGAACCTGATCTTTCAACCCCTGCCGGTATGGCGCAGGGGAATCCCCTCCCGCAGTTTACTGGATGAGTCCCGTCAGACGTGGGAACCAGTACCAGAGGGCATCGGCGGCAGGTTTGGCGCGCACCGACGCCGATTGGTCCTGCGCCACTGCCGCCGGGTAGTACCCCCGGCTGACGAAACCGCCCACCCAGGAACGGGTGTTGACCGCCCCCAGCAACGCCTGGTAGATATCCAATTGTGTTTTCAGGTCGACGGTGAAGGCCGGATTGTCGGCATTCGGCCGGCTGAGTTCCATCCAGTGCAGGCAACCGCCTGAACCATCGGGCAGGCAGCCGGCAGCCGTCCCGCTCACGGATGGATAGGCAACCGCCAGCACGAGCGGTTTGTTCAAGGCCTGCCGGAAAGCGGACACCTCGCCATCCAGCAACCGCCCGGCCTCGGCCTGCATCTCCTCCAGGGTCGGGCTGGCGGCGCTGCCCAGGGGCGCCTGCCAGAGCAGGTAGATGCCATCCAGGTCGGAGAGGAAATTCGGCGCCTCCTCCAACCCGCCGGGGTAGGCCAGCGCCCAATACACTGGTCCGCTGAAATGGGCGCGCACATCGGCCAGCAGGGCGCGCCAGCGCGCCTCGGCATCGGCCGGGACGCCCGAAGCGCTGCCATCCGACAGTTTCCCGCCGGGCAACGCCGGGCCGATCCAGTCGCCGCCCAGCGCCAGCATCCCACCGCCGTTGCGGGCGGCCAGGTCGGCATGGTAGAGGGCGAAGGCGCGGTACCGGTCGAACCATGCATCCCACCAGGCCGGGTCGCTGCGCGGCGCCGACTGCCACCAGGCAGCGGCATCGGTCGGGAACTGCGGGGCCGGGAAGAGCGCCACATCGAGGTCGAGCGCCCGTGCGGCTGAAATGGTTTCAACCGTATCGAGCCAGAGTGGGTCGCGGCCGGGCGATACATTGAAGACCAGCGGCGAGGTGCGGCTGACGGTCCAGGTCGGCGAAAGCACGACCCAGTTCGCCCATACCGCCTGGACGTTCTGCAACGCCTCCGGGAGGTGCGCCTGCCAGGTGGGATGGTAACCGGGTTGGAATTCGATCCCGGCCACGAAGGCGGACGTGCGGGGCTGGACCAGCACCCCCAACACCTGGCCGGGGGTTGCCTCCGGCAGCCACTTCCAGGCGCCGACCGTATCCTGCAAGTTCTGGGGGGTCAGGCTGGTGGCCGCCGGCCGGCCGCGGCGCCCGTCGGCAGTCTGGAGGTCGTCGGCGCTGCCGCATTGCTCGTTGCGGCAGTAACGGTATTCGAAGGAACCGATCATGTTCAATGGGCTGTACAGGGTATACGCCCAGCGTGAATTCCCCATCGCCCACATCGGCGCCGGCTCGGTCCAGCCGTAGGGGTTGATCTGGAGCGAGACCGTCTCGCCGAGCGGGGTATTGGCCGGGACGGTGACCTCGAACAGGATCGGCGACGACGGCCCGGCCTGCCAGGTGGCGACCTGGTCCTGCACCTGGCCGCCCGCCTCCGGGACGATCAACTGGCGGACGACAAAGGCGCCATCGGAGGCGTGTTCGGCGTTCCAGAACCCGTCGCCGAGGGTGTACTTGTAGCGCAGGTCGGCGCCTGCCGGCAGGTCGAGCGACAGGCTGTAACGGCCGTCCGCCAGGGGTTGGAGTTCCGGCATCCGGCTGGCGACCGTGCTGACCCCGCCGCGCAGGTCGCCGAAGGTGTTGCCCAGTTGCAAAAGACTCCCTGCCATGCGGATGGGGACGGAAGGGATCGTGCCATGGGGGACAACCAGGGTGAAGGTGACCTGGACCAGCGGAGCCGGCTGGAGCGAGATGTCCACCGGAGTCTTGTGCCCGGCCGCCACTTCCGCGCCCTGCTGGTACGTGC
The DNA here is from genome assembly GCA_016865985.1 of Chloroflexota bacterium. Classification (GTDB taxonomy): domain Bacteria; phylum Chloroflexota; class Anaerolineae; order Anaerolineales; family Villigracilaceae; genus VGNO01. The sequence continues at coordinate 2,635 of VGNO01000107.1, forward strand.
GGTAGGCGCCGTCCAGGGCATAGGCAGTCAGGGTGTGCGTCCCGGCCGGCAGGCCTTCGAGGGCGAAGGAGCCGGTCGAATCGGTCAGGACCTGGATGCCGCCGGCCGTCACCAGGATGTTGACGAGCGGCGTGCCGCCGGAGGAATCTGTGACCACGCCCGCCAGGCGGCCAGTCTGCCCGGAGAAGGGACCGTCCGACCAGCTGGCGACCACGTCGGATGTCCCGCCCTGCCCGGTGACGTGGAACATACGGTACCGGACGGGATTACCCGAAGAGTCGTCCTCCAGCGCCGGCAGTCCCCCGCTCTGGCGGAGGTAGCGGTACTTTACCACGCTGTACATCGGCAGCGGCAGGGAGATGGTGTAGTGGAGCGCGTCCCTGCCCGTCATGGCATGGTTGGCCGGGTTGAGCGCCAGGCCAGTCACTTCGTCGACCAGGCTCAGGTAGAGCGTCTCGCCGGCTGCCAGGGGAGCCGGCAGGGCGGCCTCGAAGGTCACCTGCGCCACCGGCAGGGGAGTGGAGGCGGGCGGCAGCGGGTAGGATGGCGTGGCGGTCGGCGGGAAGATGTCGATCGAATCGAACAAGGTGAACGAACAGGCATTCAACAGGATGAAGGCCAGCAACCCCTGCACCAGCAGGCGGATGAAGGAAAACCGGACAGGATGGGCGTTCATATCCCTCCTTGGAAGGGAGTACGGAATGGAAATCTCAGGCTTCATCGGACCTCCCCCGGCGGCCGAGCGAAGCCAGGTAACCGAGCCCGATGCCCAGGAAATAGAGCAGCGCCATCGGGCCCATCACCAGCGCCATGTTGACCGGGTCCACGGTGGGCGTGATGGCGGCGGAGATGATGGCGATCACCACCACTGCGATGCGCCACTGCTGCATGAGGAAGCGCGGCTCGACCAGTCCCATCAGGGCCAGGACGAAGACCACCAGCGGGAATTCGAAAGCCACACCGATCCAGAACATGACGCCGGAGACAAAATTGATGTAGGAGGACGGACGCGGGATGGTCTCGATGCCCATGAAGTCGAGCAGGAAGGGCATGGCGACCGGCAGCATGATGTAGAAGGCGAAAGCCATCCCGCACAGGAGCAGGAGGGTTGCCAGCGGGATTCCGACCATCCCCAGGATGCGGGAGCGGGGACGCAGGCCAGGGGCGGCGAAGAGCCACAGTTCGAAAGCCAGGTAGGGAGAAGCGATGGCGATGCCTCCCAGCAACGCCACCCGCATGAAGACCGAGACCGATTCGGTAACATCGATCGCCTTCAGGGTGGCGATCCCGCCGATGGGCGATGAAAGAAAATCGATGACCTGGGCGGTGAAGACCGATGCCAGCCCGATGGCGAGCGCCGTGGCGACCAACATGCGGAAGAGGTGCTTGCGCAGAGCCTGGATATGTTCCAGGAGGGAGCCGGGCGATTTGAGCGTATCGGCGAAGGCATCGGTCAGCGGGCGGTCGCCGGGTTCGGCAGTCAGGAAACGGCGGAATCTCTTCAAGCCCCGCAAAGGCAGCGCCAGCAGCCAGGAGGCAGCCCGGAACGGGAAGGTGACAATGCGCCAGACGAGATGCAGGAACTTCCGCATGGCTTACTCGGGAGGCGTTTTGCGGGGGGCGGAATGCGGGTCAGCCTGCGGGGCGACATCCGGCGCGGGCAGGATGGTCGGCGCCTGCCACCCCTGGTAGGGATTGGCCGGGTTGGCGCTCCCGGGGGGCTGGCCGGATTGCTTGAACTCCTCCAGGTTGGCCTCGCGCATCAGGTCGGTCGGCAGGCTGCGCAGGCGTTTCGAGGTCTGGGTCAAGGCCTGCCAGGTATCCGAATGGATGAGTTTGTTCAATCCCCGCCCGATTATCCGGCCTGCCTTTTCCAGGTCCTTGGGACCGAAGAGGATGAGCGCCAGCGCCACCACCAGGACGAACTCCCACCCGCCGATGCCGAATAATTCCATTACTCGCCTTTCCTGACCAGGGCCTGGGAAATCTCGTTGCGGCGTTCCGCCAGGCTGCCGAGCACTCCGTTGACGAAGCGTGGGGCGCTGTCCGAGCCGAAGGCCTTGGCCAGTTCGACCGCTTCGTTGATGGCCACCTTGACCGGAGTGCAGCCCGCCACGGCGAATTCCCAGAGCGCCACCCGCAGGATGTTGCGGTCGACGGCCGCGATCTGGTCGAGCGGCCATTCGGGTGCGAAACGGGCGATCACCGCATCCAGCCTGGAACGCAGGGGGAAAACGCCGAACAGGATCTGGCGGGCAAACTCCGCCAGTTCCGGTTCCATGGGCGACTCATCCAGCCGTTCGGCCAGGACCTGGACCGCCGGGTGTTCGACCATGTCAATTTCGTAAAGCGCCTGCAGGGCAATGCTGCGCGCCCTGGTGCGTGCTTTCATAGGCCGTTGTCACCTGTCAAAAAACGATATCCTCGACATGGATGTTGACGTGGCCGACCTCCAGGCCGGTCATCTCGGTAATGGCGCGCGCCACATGCTGCTGCACCTCGCGCCCGACCTCCCGGATATTGACATTCTCATTGACCAGCAGGTAGAGGTCGACCAGCACGACCCCGTCCTCGACCTGCACCAGGACGCCTTCCGGGTTGCTCTTGAACAGTCCCTTGGCGCCCCGCACCCGCGCCATACCGGCCACCCCGTCCACGCCCAGGGCGGTCATGGAGGCGATCGTCATCAGGACCTCCAGCGTCATGGTCGTCTTGCCTTCGTGTGGATAATCGGTCATTCTAATCTCCTTTGGATGATCAACCTACATCATTGCCATGCCGCCGTCGATGCCAAGCACCTGGCCGGTGATGTAACCCGCCTGTTCCGAGGCCAGGAAGGCGACGGCCCAGGCGACCTCCTCCGGCTGCCCCTTTCGTCCAAGCGGAACCATCTTCAATGCCGCTTCGAGCGTTTCCGCCGGGATGCCGGCCAGGATCTCGGTCTCCACGAAACCGGGGGCGACCGCGTTGACGGTAATATTGCGGGATGCCACTTCGCGCGCCAGGGCCTTGGTGAAGCCGATCTGCCCGGCCTTGGAGGCCGAGTAATTGGCCTGCCCGGGGTTGCCCATCTGCCCGGCGACGGAGGCGATATTGACGATCCGCCCGTAGCGCTTGCGGACCATGGCTTTGACTGCCGCCCGGGAACAGTTGAAAGTGCTTTTCAGGTTGGTCTTTAGCACGATATCCCAGTCATCATCGGACATCGTCAGCAACAGGGTATCGCGGGTGATGCCGGCATTGTTGACCAGGATATCCAGACCGCCGAAGGTCTCCAGGGTGAATTTGACCAGCGCCTGGGCCTGTCCCGCCTCGGAAACGTCGGCCTGGAAGGCTGCCCCCCGCCCACCGCCGGCCTCGATCTGTTGCACCACCTCCCGGGCGGCCTGGGCGGATTTCTGGTAATTGACCACCACGGCCGCCCCGCGCCGGGCCAGTTCCAGGGCGACGGCCCGGCCGATGCCGCGCCCGGCGCCGGTCACAAGCGCCACCCGGTCTTTGAAGGTTTGCTCTGTCAAGGGTCTGCTCCTGAGTTGGAATTATACACTCAATAACACCGCAAGCCTCGAGGAGGTTTATCCAGCCGCGTGCCTGCCTTGTCGCGGCTGCGGACCGGAGTTCAGGCCTGCCGGCTGCGGGGTTCACGGCAGGCCAGTCCCAGGGCCAATCCGCCACCCACGGCGATCAGGCCGATGTACAGGAAACAGTCCTGCCAGAAACGCACCGGGAAGAGCCTGATGAGGGTATCCGAGTACAGGAACAACCAGGAATCGCCTTCGAAGAACAGGCTGTGGAATGCGGTGAAGAACTGCGTGAAACCGATCGCGGCGAAGAGCGCCGCCCCGGCTGCCAGCCCGACCGTCAGCCAGCCGCCGGCGCGCAGGCCGCGGCGGAAGCCCCACCCCCGCTCCGCAAGGCGTGACCAGAGTCCCAACCCGGCCAGCGCCAGCCAGGAGCCAGTCCCGACCCACAGGGCTGGCCGGACGATATCCTTGACATCCTGCATGTGGCTCAGTTCGCGTTCGTTGAAGAGGGCCGCGCCGTCATCGAATGTAAGGCCGCCAAGATATTCGATCCCGGCATCGGTGACGAGGAATTCGACGGCGTAGGGCGACCAGCGCAGCCGGTCGGACAGGGTGAAGCCGTAGGAATCGGCCGGGAAGCCCGGCATCCGGTATTCCACTTGCAGGAAGACCGGCGTCAACAGCAGACGCAGGCCGAGGAAGACCAGCGCCAGGGGCGCCAGAGGCGCCGCCAGCCAGGGGACGAGGCGGGAGGCGGCATTCATTCGAGCGTCTCCAGTTCGCCGCCAAGGATGAAATGCAACACCATGTCGTTGGTGATCCACTCGATCGGCGCCAGGTCGTCGGTGAAGACCATCGACTGCTGCGGGGCCGGTTCCAGGTTGGCGTAGGCCAGGTACATCGCCTCGACCAGTAACGGATGGGTCCCGCCGCTTTCCACCAGGCGGTAGATGTTGGCATTCAGGTCCCCGGCCAGGGTGGGCTGGAGAGTGGCGTAGATCATGGAATTGAAAGTGCCGGGGATGTCCATCACATAAATCGACGCGAAGACCTGGCCGATGGTGGTGGCCAGGCCGTCGATCAACCGCCGGTCACCTGGTGTACGGGCAACGTTGATCACCAGCACGCCGTCCGGCTGGAGGCGGCCTGCTGCGACCTGGAAGAATTCGACTGTCGTCAGGTGCGGTGGGATGTAGGGTGGGCGGTAGGCGTCCACCGCGACCAGGTCATAGCGCTCCGGGCTGTGTTCCAACCCCCAGCGTCCGTCCTGGACGAGGATGTTCAGGCCGGGGATTTCGTCCATGCCGAAGTATTCCCGGCCCACTTCCACGATGCGCGGGTCGATCTCGAAACCGTCGATGACCACACCCGGGAAGACCGCCGCCGCCTGGCGGGCGGTAGTCCCGGCGGCCAGGCCGACGATGGCGATGCGGGTCACTGACGCCGGTTCCCGGTCCGGGTAGAAGAAGGGGCCGGCCAGGAATTGCTGCCAGGGCCCGCCGTAATTCAATTCATCCGGGCGGTAGATGGAATGGACGCCCTGCCCCTCGTTCAGGCGCAGGTGAAAGGTCCCGTCCATTTCCAGGACCTCGATGTAGTTATAGGCTGATTCGATCTCGAAGACCTGCCCGGCGGTGGCCTTGATCCCGCCCCCACCGGCAAAGAGCGCCAGGGCGGCCAGGGCGGCCACCATCAGCAGGTAAAGCAGGGACAGTTTTTTCGCCCCGCCCAATGCCAGGCCTGCGATGGCCACCGCCAGCAGCAGCAGGCTGAAGACCAGGAAGGTGCGGGTGGTGCCGATGGTCGGGATGGTGACAAGAACCGGCAGGTAGGTCCCAATGAAGGAGCCGAGGGTCGAGATGGCGTAGATCGTGCCCGAGACATTGCCGGCGCGCCGGGCGTCGTCCATGCTCAGGCGGATTGCGAAGGGCGAAATAGCGCCCAGCAGGGTGATGGGGATGCTGAAGAGCAGGATGACCGCCAGGAAGGAACCGGCCAGGATGCCGACCTCCAGGTTGTCGAAAGCGCCTGCCGCCAGGCGCAGGATGGGACCGGAGATGTACGGCGCCAGTCCGAGGGTGAACGCCCCCCAGGCCAGCGCTTGGTACATGGTGCGGGGCGAAGGCGAGCGGTCGGCCCAGCGCCCGCCAATCATATAGCCGGCGGTCAGGAAGATCAGGATCAGGCCGATGATGGCGGCCCATACCAGGTTGCTGGTTCCGAAGACGTTGCCCAGCAGGCGCGAAGCCGCGAACTCACCCGCCAGGGTGGTCATGCCGGAGACAAAAACGGTGAAGTACAGGTAACGACGCATCATGCTTTCCTTTCCTAGAATGGGGGCATTATACCTTGCGACTCACTTGACTAAACCAGCCGGCGGGGCTAGAATCAGCGGCGTTGCCGAAGACGCCTCCGCACGGGAGGCGTACTTTTTGCAGACGGACAGGAGAGAGCATGACCCGCCAGAAAACCCCCGCTCCCGTTGCAGACCCGGTCCCGCCGGAGGTGGCCAACCTGTCACGCGTCCAGGTGGACCTGGTGCAGGCGGAACTGGCCCGTATCGACCACAGCCTGGTCAATGAACTCCATGCCACCGAGGCCGAACTGAGCCGCAGCGGATCGGTCGGAGTGACCGGTGAGACGGTCAACGCCCACCAGTCCTGGATCGGGATGGTGAGAGGCGGGACGGTGACCCTGGAAAGAGGCGGCGCCCTTGCGCTCCAGGCCGAACAGGCCGCGCTGACGGACAGTCCCGCCGGGCTGGTGCAGGCTGGGACAGTGCAGATGAGCGGGGACGCCACTGCCGCAGTGGTGGCTGCCCGTGAAGTCAAAGCCGAAAGGCTGCGCACCGTGGTGCTGCTGGCCGGCAAAGTGGAAGGCCCGGTGGAGACCGTGCTGGACACCCGCCGGGTGTTGCTGGCCAGCGTGGTGGCCGGCATCGCAGCCGGAGGCATGGCGCTGCTGGGCCAGGCGCTATTCCGGCGCAGGAAATAGTGTTCCCCCGGCCCAGGCCGGTAAATTAATCAGAGCGAAGGTAATCCCGCCCATCAGGCGCGGGGTGAGAGGCGCTCGAGGAAGGTAAAGATGGATAAAGTCGTTCTACAAGCAAGCCCCCGGAGTGTGATCGGCAAGCAAGTGCGCGCCCTGCGCCGCTCCGGCCAGTTGCCCGGCATCCTGTATGGCAGTAATATGGAGCCGACCCCGATCTCGATGGACGCCCACAATGCGACCAGGACCCTGGCGAAGTTGACCTCCTCCAGCCTGGTGACTATCGAACTGGAAGGCAAGGAATACCCGGCGCTGGTGCGCGAGAAACAGCGCAACTTCGTCAAGAATGTGCTGCTGCACGTCGATTTCCAGACCGTCTCGACCACCGAGAAACTGCGCGCCAATGTCAGCATCGAACTGTTCGGCGTCTCCCCGGCGGTCAAGGACTTCAACGCCGTCCTGGTCGCCGGCCTGGACAGCCTGGAAGTGGAGTGCTTCCCGCAGGACCTGCCGGAGCGGATCAAAGTCGATATCAGTGTCCTGGCAGCCATCGGTAAC
>VGNO01000108.1 GCA_016865985.1 Chloroflexota bacterium
TTGGCGTGGACGACGACAGGTTGGAGGCGGTCGTAGTGGACCTGGTCGCCGGCAGGGGTTGGAAGATCGCCTTCCTCGAGTGCGGCATGGACGGGGAACTCACCCGGCGCATCTCCCAACTGGCTTCGCCGGCGGTCGGCGGGGTACGCTCCGCAAAAGAAGACTGCGAGACATTCGCCGGACAGGTCGAGGCCCTCCTTGCCTCCCAGCGGGTGGACCTGGCGCTGGGCGTACGGAACCGCGCCGCCGGGAACCGGCAGGAGATCACGGTGATCCTGGCGGGCGCGACGGGTCCCCGGCAACGTGACCTGACCTACGGCGGGCATCCAGCCAATGCCCCGCGTTGGGCAGCCAACCTGGCGCTCGATTTCCTGCGGCGGGAAATTGGGGATCATTGACGGTGAGAACGGCGACCATCCTGGCAGGCGGACTGCTGGCCTCTGCCCTCCTGGGGGGTTGCCTCGGCGCCGGGATGCCGCTGCTGGCGGATATCGACCCGCTGCCGCCGGTCCAGGCTGGCGCCAGCGCGACTCCGGCATTGCCAGTAACGACAGCAACAGCGGAGGGATTCCCGCCGGCTGCAACAACCGGCCCGTCCCTGCGAGTCAATCCCACGATCCAACCTTATAACAGCCCGACGCCCACGCCCCAGCCTTTTGCCGAGGGGCCGTATATTATAGGATTCTCGGTCTCCCAGCGACCGGTCGAAGTCTACCGCTTTGGCGCCGGACCGGTCGAACGGATGATCGTTGCCGGCATCCATGGCGGGGGCGAAGCCAACACCATCGCCCTGGCGCACGAATTAATGGCACATATCTTCGAGAACCCGCATGTCATCCCTGCCGATACCACCCTGTTCATCCTCCCCAACCTGAACCCGGACGGGGAAGCGCGCGGGCGCGGCGCAACCGGGAGGCTGAACGACAACGGCGTCGACCTCAACCGCAACTGGCCTTACAACTGGCAGGCCGAGTGGCCCAAGATTGGCTGCTGGTACGAAATCCCGACCAGCGCCGGGGAGACTCCCGCCTCGGAACCCGAGACCGTGGCGCTGATGATGTTCATCCGCTACCACCGCCTGGACGCGCTCATCAGTTACCACAGCGCCGCCCTCGGCATCTTCGCCGGCGGCGTCCCGCCCTTTGCGCCGTCCGAATCCCTGGCAGAATCCATGGCAGCCGTCAGCGACTACCCGTACCCGCCGCTCCATACCGGCTGCCTCTATACCGGCAACCTGACCGATTGGGCCGCCGCCCAGGGCATTGCCGCCGTGGATATCGAACTGACCGACCATACCCACACCGACTTCCACCAGAACCTGCGGGTGTTGGAGGCTTTCCTGAACTGGAGACCGTGAACATCCCCGCCATCCTTTTCAGGTACAATCAAGCAAGGAGCCATCCATGCCACCAAAAGCCGATCTCATCCTGACCAATGCCATCCTGTTGACCATGAACGACCGGATGGAGATCTTTTCACCCGGCGCGCTTGCCATCCGCGGCGACTCGATCCTGGCCGCGGGACCAGAAGCCGAAGTGCGGGCTGCCTGCCAGGCCGGGCAGGCGGTAGATTGCGGCGGGAAAGTTCTCATGCCCGGCTTGATCGACGCCCATACCCACGTCCCGATGACCCTGCTGCGCGGCCTGGCCGACGACCTGAGGCTGGATGTTTGGCTGATGGGCTACATGATGCCGGTCGAGCGCGAGTTCGTCTCGCCGGACTTTGTCCGTCTCGGCACGCAACTGGCCTGCGCCGAACTGATCCGATCCGGCGTGACCGCCTTCGCCGATATGTATTATTTCGAGGAGGATGTCGCCCGCGCCACAGCCGAGGCCGGGATGCGCGCCGTCTGTTCGCAGACCGTGTTGAAGTTCCCCGCCCCGGATGCCGCCTCCTTCGAAGATTCGCTGGCCGCGGCGCGCGCCTTCATCGAAAAATGGAAGGGGCATCCCCTGATCGTCCCTTCGGTGGCGCCGCATGCGCCGTACACCTGCACCCCCGAGATCCTGAAGGCCACCGCCCAATTGGCCATGGAATTCGATATCCCGCTCCATACCCACCTCTCCGAAACGGCGCTCGAAGTGGAAAACATGCGCACGGAGACCGGGATGCCGGTCATCCCATACATCAAGAAACAGGGCCTGCTGGAAGCCAAACTGCTCGCCGCGCACTGCGTCCATGTCGATGTCGGCGAGATGCATACCCTCCAGCATTACCGCGCCGGCGTGGCGCATAACCCATCCTCCAACCTCAAGTTGTCCTCCGGCTTCGCCCCGGTGGCGAAAATGCTCGAAATGGGACTGAATGTGGGGATCGGCACCGATGGCCCGGCCTCCAACAACGACCTGGACATGTTCGAGGAGGCGCGGCTGGCATCCCTCGTCGCCAAAGCCACCACCGGCGACCCAACCGTCGTCCCCGCCGGGCAGGCTTTAGCCATGGCAACCCGGCTCGGGGCGCGCGCCCTGCACATCGGCGACCTGGCCGGTAGCCTGGAACCCGGTAAACGCGCCGACCTGATCCTGGTGGACCTGCGCACCCTGCATAACTCCCCCCACTTCCGCCGCGACCCGGCCAACATCTATGCCCAGATCGTCTATGCCGGCAAGGCAAGCGACGTGACCGACGTGATGGTCAACGGGAAATGGCTGATGACAAAGCGGGAGTTGTTGACCTTGGACGAAAGCGCCCTGGCAGTCGCAGCGCAGGATTATGCCCGGAGGATCGATACCTTCCTGATGGCGCGCGAACAGTCGGTGCTGTCGAAACTGATCGCCCTCGGCGGTTCCAGCGAACAGGAAAGTTTCGAAGTGCAGGTCAAGGTCCGGATCCAGGACCCGCAACCGGCGTTGGACGGGCTTTCCAGCCCGCAGATAGAGATCATCCGCCAGCGTCATTACAGCCAGCACGATACCTACTTCCTCTTCGACGACCCGGCCCAGGGCCGTTTGAGATACCGGGAGGATGAGTTCCTCGACGATGAAGGCCGGATCGCCAGCGTCCGCTCCCGCCTGACGCTGGTCGGCCAGGCGCGCGAAGGCGCTTTCGAACACGAAGTGCTGCTCTCGCGCAGCCGCTTCCTGGCCCCGGCGCTCCAGACCCTGCGCTTCTACCGGGAATACTTCAGGCCCAAAGCGGAACGGGAACTGCAAAAGGACCGCCGCCGCTGGCTGGTGCGCTTCCGGGAGACGGAATTCTTCGTCAACCTCGATCGGGTCGAACATCCCGACCTGGGGCATTACCTGGAGATCAAGAGCGCCACCTGGAGCCGGATGGACGCCGAACGCAAGGCGTGTCAGGCAATAGAGTTGCTGGCCGTGCTCGGTTGCTCGCAGGACAATACCGTCCTCCAGGATTACATCGATCTGTAGGTTTCCTCCGCCAGGAAGGAGAAAGGGATCCCCCATGAAAATATTCCTCTGGTTCATCTCCCGGTTGATCGCCGTCGTCTGTGCAATCCTGTTCGTCGTCACCGCCCTGCTGGCGCTGCTGCTCTTCAACCTCGGACAGACGTTGTTCAACGTCAAAACCTTCAAGGAGATCCTGGCCGAGGTCCAACTCTACGAAAAATTCCCGGCGCTCATTGCGGAGACCCTTACAATGAGCATCTCCTACAATCCCTGCCTGGAGAACCCGCTCGTCTGTGAAGAGATCTCACCCGAACTGCGGGCCTGCTACCAGCAGGCATATGGCCTGGAACGCTACCTGGCGCTGGCTGGCGGCGAGGATGCGCCCACCGAAGCGGAGGGCCAGGCCATGCAGTCCTGCCTCGACCAGTTCGGCCCGGACCCGGCCGCCGATACCGGCGCGCTGCCGGCCGAGGGCGGGATGCCGCCCTACCTGGAGAACCTGACCGCCGAGACCTGGGAAGCCATCCTGGGCGCCGTCCTGCCGCCCGCCGACCTGAGGTACATGGCGGAAAGCGCCCTCGACCAGTTGGCGGAATACCTGGACGGCAAGCGCGAGACGGTCGCCGTCCCGCTGGAACGGTTGAAACAGGCGCTGACCAGCGATGAAGGGATGCACGCCATCGTCGCCCTGCTCAAGAACCAGCCCCCCTGCACGGAAGAGGAAGTGTCCCAATTCGAGAGCGCCGTTGCCATGGGCGAGATCATCTTTTGCAGCCCGCCGGACGATGTCCTGGATGTGGTCATGCCGCAGATCCGGGAACAACTGGACCTGGTGGCAGCCAGTCTCCAGGACGAAGCCATCCTGATCGCCCCGCCGGGAGCGGGGGCGGATGTCACGACCGATTCCCCATTCGGAGGGGACCTCCTGGGAGCCATCCTGTCGGCGCGCATCCTGCTGCGCCTTAGCCCGTTGCTGCCGCTGGGTTTCCTGCTGGCGATCACCTTGTTCGCGGTCCGCTCGGCAAAGGGATGGCTGCGCTGGTGGGGGATCCCGGTCTTCGTTTTTTCCTGTCTTGGTTCTACGATCGGCGTCCTGGTCGTCCCGTTCTTCGAGATGGCCTGGACGGCATATGTGCAACTCCCACCGTACCTGAGTCCTTCCCTGGGAGAACTGGGATACCAGGTGGCCACAGCCTTCGTCCACAATATCTCGGAACCGGTCGTGCTCCAGAGCGTTATCCTGGCGCTCGTCTCCCTCGGCGGCCTGGTCGGATCGGCCTTCCTCCCCAAGCGAATGGAGGATGGACCGGCCCCGGCGCAAGGTGAGGCAGAGACGTAAGGAAGGAGGTCCCATGTCCGAACATCCTCGGCAACCCAACCCCCTCGGCAATGCCAGCCTGGGACTGGGGATCGCATCCCTGGCGCTGGTCTTCGGCATCGGCTTGTGCGCCCTGACCGGCGTCACCCAGCAGTGGATCCAACTGGTTGGCGCCCCGCTCTTCGTCTGCGGCGGTTCGAGCGCCTTCCTGGGATTCATCGGCGCCATCCTCGGCCTGGCCGGCATTTTCGGGAAGGAACACGCCCGCGCCACCGCCATCGCCGGCCTGGCTCTCGGGCTGGGCGGGATCTGCCTGTTCGCCGCCGTACTGCTCCTGGCCGGCAGGTAATCCCCCTGCCAGGTATGCCGAATGGCCCGGCCTGTACCGGGTCCGTCCGGCTTTTTTTGCAACTTTTCCCGTACGATCCCTGTATTCATAGTAGACATGGACGAGCGCACCCTGGCCCTTCGCGCCGCCCAAGGCGACCGGGAAGCCTTCGGTGAACTGGTGCAATTGCATCAGGCCGGAGTGTTCAACGCCGCCTACCGCATGACCGGCAACCGCCAGGAGGCCGAAGATGCCGCCCAGGAAGCCTTCCTGCGCGCCTTCCGGTCCATCCACACGCTCGACCCGTCCCGCCCGGCGGGACCCTGGCTGCGCAGGATCGCCGTCAACGTCTGCCTGAACCGGCTGGAGCGGCGCGAACCCCTGCCGCTGGACGACGAGTCCGGTCTCCCGGCCCCGGAGCCTTTGCCGGAACCGCAGACCATCGCAAGGGAACGCAGCCGCCAGATCCGCCTGGCTCTCCTGACCCTTCCGCCGCGGTACCGGGCTGCGCTCGAACTCCGGCACTTCGAGGAGTTGACCTACGCCGAGATGGCTGAAGCATTGAACCGCCCCATGAGTGACGTGAAATCCGACCTGTTCCGCGCCCGAAAACTGTTGGCCGAAAAACTGAAAGAACTCGCATGAACCATCTGACCGACTCCCAACGCAACGAATATCTCGACAACGCCCTCGCTCCCCCCGCCCGCGCCGCCGCGGACGCGCACCTGTCCGCGTGTGACTCCTGCCGCCGGGCGCTGGCGGACCTGGAAAGTCTCACCTCCAGCCTGGCCGCCCTCCCCGACGAGCCGTTGACCCGCAACCTGGTCCCCTCCGTGCTAGCGGCGCTGCCCCGGCCGCGCCTCGCCCTGGGTTGGAAACTGGCCCTGGCAGCGCAAGCCGGGACCGGCATTGGCGTAATTCTGTCCGTCCTCGCCGATTGGCAGGTCCGCTTCGAGCCTCAAGAATGGCTGGCGCAGGCCGTCACAACACTCGCTGCGATAAAGATTCCTTCCCTCCCGGCATCACTTTTTACCGTTCACCATTCACCATTCACCATTCACTCATCGGCTATTCAAGCCAGCACCGCCAACCTTGTCTTCTTCGCCCTTTCTGCCCTCCTGCTCTGGGGCGTGGGAAATGCCGTTCTCCTGCGCCGCAGGAACGGAGCGTCATCATGAGCCTGTCGAAGGATCCGAAAATGAACCCCAAACTACCCGCCGCCTTGTTCGCCCTGCTGCTCGTCAGCCTGGCGTGCGGCACACAGGGCACACCCGTCCCCATCCCCACGCTGGAGAGTTCGCCCTACGACCTGGGGCGTACCCTCTACGGGTTTTTCCCCACCCCGCCTGAGGTCAGCCTGCAGAGCGTGATGGACACCTACGCAGCCATTGGTCAGCACGGGGACGTTGTCCTGCTCCAGCAGAACATCCCCTGGGAAGAGTTCACCGCCAGCGCCGAAGCAGAAAGCGCCGCCATCACCGACATCCACAACCAGTATGTGCTGGCGCACCAGAACGGACTGGAGGTGATCTTCGTAGTGGACCCGCTCAACGGTCTCAACCGCCGCGAGTTCCAGGGGCTACCGGAGGGCTGGGATGCCAGTTTCGCCAACCCGGATGTGCGCGTCGCCTTCCGCAACTACACCCTGCGCATCGTGCGCGAGTTCCGCCCCAAATACCTCGGCCTGGCCTCCGAGATCAATACCTACCAGGATTTCCACCCCGAGGATTTCCAGTATTACCTGAGCCTTTACAACGAGGTCTATGCCCTGGTGAAGGCCGAAGCGCCGGAAACGCAGGTCTTCGTCACCTTCCAATGGGAGGAGCTAAGCAACCTGTTCCCAACCGTCGCCAACGGCGCCCCTTACGAGCCGAACTGGGAACAGGTGGAACAGTTCGAGCCAAACCTGGACCTGTGGGTCATTTCCTCGTACCCGTTCGCGGTCTTCCAATCCGGGAGCGACATCCCGACGGACTACTACGCCCCGCTCCTGGCGCGGACCGATAAACCGGTGGCCGTGGCCGAGGGTGGGTACACGTCCGAGCCGGTGGGCGCTTTCCCAGGCGACCCGCAGTCGCAGGTGGATTACATCAATGCCATCCACTCGCAGCTCGGCGGCGACCGCCTGGCCTTCTGGATCTACCTGCTCATCAACGACTTCAACCTGGACTCGTACGCCCGCTACATGGACAGCGACCAGGCAGACGATATCGGCACCCTGGGCATATTCGCCTCTGTCGGCCTGACAGAAGCCGACCGCACGCCAAAACCGGCGCTGGAGGTGTGGGATTCGTACCGTAAATAACCGTCATCCTCCCGCAGGGCCTGTCCTGAACGAAGGATCCGAATCTGCGGGAGGGTAACCCAACCATCGAAATAAGGAGATCAAAAAATGGAAATACTCGGTTTTGTACTGCTCATCGCATTCGGCGCCGTGGCATTGATCGCCATGCTCGCCGTCATCCGCCTGCTCTTCCCCGCTCCGGTGGAAAAAGCGCGCCTTAAACTCGAAACGTCACTCGGCAAGCCCTTCCTGCTGGGGTTGGTCAACCTGGTCTTCTTCGGGGCGCTAGGCGTGATCCTGCTCTGGCTGGGCGGGTTGATCCGCGATACCTGGTCGGGATTGTCGGCGCTGCTCGCTGTGCTGCTGGGATTCCTGGCGCTGGTCATCGCCATCTTGTTATCCATCCTTGCCCTGAACGGACTGGTTGCCCTGGCCTCCCTGCTCGGCGAACGTATCGGCGCGGCCAAATCCCCCTTCTGGGGTCACGCCCGCGGCGGCTTGCTGCTGCTCCTGGCCTGCCTGACGCCCTACATCGGCTGGTGCCTTTTCGCCCCCTTCGTCCTGTCCCTGGCGTTGGGCGGATCGCTGCTGGCGTTGTTCCAGAAAAGATCCGAGTCCGGGGTCGATGAAGCGGGGGAATGACCCGCACCCTTTCCAACAGCAGAGAGCGCGGAGTTCGCGGAGAAAAAACAAAGGATTTTTCTACGCTTGCCCGCCCCCGAACTGTGGGGGTTGCGTACTCTGCGGTAAAAAAACCCGAAGAAACCCACTAATAAGGCGCTCCAGAATAGGGACAGCCGCATGAATGCATTAGGAAGGAACCCATAATGAGAAATTTCATGATCGCAGCCTGCATGATTGCCCTGTCCCTCCCCGCCTGCGGGGGGACAGCCCCCGTCCCCCCGCAGGTCGACCGCTATGCGCTCCTGCCGGGAGTGAAATACGGCCCGGAGTCCGACGCCTGGCCGCCAACCGCCATCGAAGGCTGGAGCCAGCCCGTGCCGCTCCCCCACCCGGTCAATACGGCGGGCGGGGAGGACGGCCCCTTCCTCCTGCCTGATGGGGAGACCCTTTACTACTTTTTCACCCCCGATGTCGGCATCCCGGCGGAGCAACAACTCTTCGACGGCGTGACCGGCATCTGGGTCACGCGCCGCTCCGGGGAGACCTGGAGCGAACCGGAGCGCGTCCTGTTGGCCGGTCCCGATGAACTGGCGCTGGACGGCTGTGAATTCATCATGGGCGACCTGTTGTACTTCTGCAGCGCCCGCGAAGGCTATACCGGCATCCAGTGGTTCCGCGCCGTCCTGGTGAGCGGGCGCTGGCAGGACTGGCGTTACGCCGGGGATGAATTGAAACAGGATGAATACGAAGTGGGCGAACTGCACATCAGCGGCGACGGGCAGGAACTCTACTTCCACTCGGCGCGCCCCGGCGGACACGGCGACCTCGATATCTGGGTCTCCCGCCTGACCCCCGGCGGCTGGGGCGGACCGGAGAACCTCGGGCCATCCGTCAATACGCCCAACTGGGAAGGCTGGCCGTACCTCAGCCCTGACGGACAGGAACTATGGTACTGCGGGCAGAGCGCGAAGGGCCAGCCCGGCCCGGCCATCTTCCGCGCCCTGCGCCAGGCGGACGGCGCCTGGGGAGCGGCGGAGGAGATCGTCACCACCTTCGCCGGGGAACCCACCCTGAGCCCCGATGGGAGGACGCTCTATTTCGTCCACCACTATTTTTCGGCCGACCTGGCCACCATGCTGGAAGCGGACATCTACGTTAGTTATCGGACTTCGCCCTGAGCGGGCATATCCTGCCGGTCATTCCGCTTACGCCTGTTTTCAGATGAATGATCTCCGGAGCCTGCCCGGCTCCGGAGGTTTATTGATTACCGCCAAAGGGGAATAAACGATCCCCTGTGCCTGGGTGTCGCTCCTGGCACAGGGGATCTTCCGTTGGATCATATCTCCGGGGGGGTTTATGCTATAATTTTATCAGCGTATTCTAACCCAAGACCGTATAAAGGCCGAATCGTTTCGCCTTTTATCCGGATCGCCTATAAGCCGTTATGCAATCCGCTTATACGCGAGTTGAACTAAGCGCTTCGCGCAGGGGGCTGTCTGATAGCGGGGCGAAATTCTGAAACAGCGTCTCTTATCATCAAAACAGGCTATATTTCCTGTGTAGAAATCCACTTCACACAGGAGATATAGCCATGTCTATTTTACGACAAAAGATGATCGAAGACC
>VGNO01000109.1 GCA_016865985.1 Chloroflexota bacterium
TGACCGAGCTCATTTTGCAGACCCAGAACCCGCCCTTCGAGAAACTGGGCGCATTCCCGGTGGAAACCTTCTTCCCGGCCAAAGAACGCATGGAACTGGCGTTGACGCTCAACAACATCCTGGCTGCCCCGGCCTTCGAGATCTGGCGCGACGGCCAGCCGCTCGACATCCCCGACCTGCTCTTCGCCCCGGATGGCCGCCCGCGCCACAGCGTCTTCTACCTGGCGCACCTGAGCGACGCCGAGCGCATGTTCTTCACCACCCTCCTGCTTTCTTCAGTCGAGACCTGGATGCGCACCCAGGCCGGCGCCGCCTCCCTGCGCGCCCTGCTCTACTTCGACGAGATCTACGGCTACCTGCCACCGCAGGCCAACCCGCCCTCGAAACAACCGCTGCTGCGGATGCTCAAGCAGGCGCGCGCCTTTGGCCTCGGCCTGCTGCTGGCCACCCAGAACCCGGTGGATGTGGATTACAAGGCGCTATCCAATGCCGGGACGTGGTTCATTGGCAAACTCCAGACCGAACAGGACAAGGCCCGCCTGCTGGACGGCCTCCAGAGCGCCGACGGCAACCTGAACCGCGCCGCCCTCGACCGCCTGATCTCGGCCCTGGGCAAGCGGGTCTTCATCATGCACAATGTCCACGCCCACCCTATTTCCCCCTCATCTTCGGGGAAAATGGGGGGGAGAGGGGGGGCCACGCTTTTCCAAACCCGTTGGGCGATGAACTTCCTGGCCGGACCGTTGACCAGGGCACAGATCCCGGCCTTGAACGAACTGGTGGGGGCGACCTACCAGCCATCAGCGCTCGACAGTCAGCCCGCAACGGCTGCTGTTCCCGATGGTTTTGAACCCATCCCGACGGCGGCTCCCGTACCGGTCCCCGCGACGCCAGCGTCCATGACCCACGGTCCATCGTCTGCAGAAAGCAGCCTCACCCGCCCTCCGGTCCCGGCCGGGATCGGGGAATACTTCCTGCCGGTCAACCTGAGCCTGCCGAAAGCCTTCGCAGCCGCCGGCCAGAGCCTGCCGCCGGACGCGACCCAGTCCGGCCTGGTCTACCGCCCGGCGCTGGCCGCCTCGGCCCGGGTGCGCTTCCTGGACCGCAAGTACAGCGTGGACACGGAAGTGGAACGCTCGGCATTGGTGGTCGCGCCAGACCGGCGCGGGGTGGTGCGTTGGGACGAGTTCACAGCAGCCATCCCCGAAATCGGTGAGATGGACCCAACCCCCACACCCCAAGCGCGTTTCATGCCCCTGGAGGCGCCGCTCTCCGATGCCCGCCTGATGGCGACCCTCCAGCGCGACTTTTCCGATTGGGTGCACCGCACCAGCCGCCTGTCCGTGCGGACGAATGAGGCGCTTGGGCTGTATGCCACCCCGGATGTCAGCCAGGCCGAGTTCATGAAAGCCTGCGCCGAGGCCGCCCGCCAGGCGCGGGATACAGAGGCCGCCAAAGCCGCCGCCGCCTATGACCGCCAGATCAAGACCCTCAAGGATAAAAAGACGCGCGAGGAACGCGAACTGCGGATGGACGAGGCCGAACTCAGCCAGCGCAAGGGCGAGGAGGTGGCGACCCACGCCGAGAACCTGCTGGGCGTGTTCGGCGGGCGCAAGTCCGGCCGCCGCCTGTCCACATCGCTGACCAAGCGCCGCATGACCGAGCAGGCCAAATCCGAAGTGGAAGAATCGGAGGATGCGATCAAACAATTCGAGGCGCAACTGGCTGAACTGGAGCAGAACCGCGAAGCGGCGGTGAAAGAGATCCACGACCGTTGGTCGCTTTCGGTGAATGAGATCAGCGAGATCGCCCTCTCGCCCAAGAAGACGGACGTTTTCCCGGAAATCTTCGGCGTGGCCTGGCTGCCGGTCTACCTGGTGCAGGCTGGCGGCGGGACGGTGGAGGTCCCGGCATTTGGAATGTAGGGGCGGCTTGGGCGCCGCCCCCTGACAAGGAGGATGCCCATGAAAAAATGGTATCCTGAAGATTGGCTATTTACCATTGAGGCGCTCCAAGTGGGAAAAGAAAACAGAGCCGAAGAGTGCCGCCTGGGTCTGGAAGCAGGCGATACGTTCACCTGCCGGTTCGAGACCCCGGCGGGATTTTGCCCCACCTCGTTCATCAAGATTTTCCCGTCCATCGAAGCGGTCCGCTGCGGCGGCGACTTGCGCAACCTCGGCGGAAATGGACCCGCGGAGATGACATTCCTCTGCCCGGATGGCGCGGTAAAATTCCGGATTACCGGCGAACAGACGCCAGGGTAACGGCGTTTCATCACTCCCTTTAATGCTTGCTATGGAGAAAGAATGACCTGGCTCATCTTATCGTTGCTCCTGTGGGGATTACTCCATTCACTCCTCGCATCCCGCACCGCCAAAGAACTGGCCCAGCGCTGGCTCGGAGACCGGGCGGCGCGCTTCTACCGCCTCGGCTACAACATCTTCGCCTGCCTCAGTTTTCTGCCCGTGCTGGCGCTGACCGCCATCGCCCCCGACCGGGCGCTCTACCTCGTCCCGTTGCCGTGGTCGGCGCTGATGGTCCTCGGCATGGCCCTTGCCGTCGCCGCGCTGGTGGCGGGGTTCCTCCAGACAGACGCGTGGGAGTTCCTCGGGCTGAGGCAGGCGAACGGTCCGCTGGAAACGCGGGGTGGGACGCTCGTCACCAGCGGGCTTTACCGCTACGTCCGACACCCGCTGTATTCGGCCGGGATCGCATTCATCTGGCTGATGCCATTGATGACCGCCAATGTGCTCGCCATCAACGCCGCACTGACAATCTACGTCATCGTTGGGGCTGTCTTCGAGGAACGCAAACTGCGCCGTGAGTTCGGCCAGGTATATACCGACTATCAACACGCCACGCCGATGTTCATCCCCTTCCTGCGTTTCCGCCGGAACAAATAAGGCCGGGGGACGTCTCAAGGAAAATCCTTCAACGAAAAGGTATAATCGCGTCCATGACATTCGTCCGGGTCCCAACCACGCCCCGCAATCCGATCATCCTCCAGGTCCTGGCCTCCCTGACCGGAGGCGTATTGCTCTTCATGGCTGCCACGGCCGCCCTGACTGGCGGGTACCAGGTGGCCAACCATGGCCGCATCTTCCCCGGCGTTTCGGTGGCGGGGGTGGACCTCTCCGGCCTGACGCCCGAAGACGCCTCCCTGGCCCTCAGCCGCTCCCTGACCTATCCCATCACCGGCCAGATCATGTTCCGGGACGGCGAACAGGTCTGGCTGGCGCGCCCGGCGGAACTGGGGCTGGTCTTCGATCCCGGGGGGAGCACCCTGCAGGCCTTCCGCCTAGGACGCTCCGGCGGCCTGTTCGGCAGCCTCTCAGGTCAAGTCAATGCCTGGCAGGGCGGGGTGGACCTGCCGCCGGTGCTGATCTTCGACCAGCGAATCGCACATGCCTACCTGCAAAACCTGGCCAGCCAGATAGACCGTCCAGTGCAGGAGGCGCATTTGAGTGTCAACGGGACACAAGTGGTGGCAGTTTCGGGACAGGTCGGCCGGCTGCTCGATGTGGATGCCACCCTGGTCTACCTGACGACCCAGTTGCAGATGTTCCGCGACGGCGAGGCGCCGCTGGTGATCGCTGAGCAGCCGCCCCTCATCCTGGATGTCGGCGCCCAGGCCGCCCAGGCGCAGGCCATCCTGGACGCCCCCCTGACCCTGGCCCTGCCGGGAGCGGGGACGGGCGACCCCGGCCCGTGGACGGTGGGTGTGGGAACCCTGGCCGGACTGCTGCGCATCGAACGGGTGGATGACGGCGGCAGCGCCTCCTACCGCCTGGGCGTGGACGTGCAGGCGCTCACCCCCCTGATGGACGAGATCGCCGCCGCTGCCAACCGCCAGCCGGAGAACGCCCGCTTCATATTCAACGATGAGAGCAAACTGCTCGAACTGCACCGCCCGGCGGTCGTCGGGCGCACCCTGGACCCGGAAGCGTCCCTGGCGGCCATCGCCGAGGGCCTGTTGCAGGGCGCGCACAGCGTCCCGCTGGTATTCGGGCTCACCCGCCCGGCGGTCGAGGATGACGCCACCGGCGCTGCGCTCGGCATCACCGAACTGGTTTCCAGTTCCAAGCAATGGACCTTCTTCCGCGGCTCCAAACCGGAACGGGTGCAGAACATCCAGGCCGCCGCCGACCAGTTGACCGGTTTCCTGGTGGCGCCGGGCGCGACCTTTTCGATGTCTGATGCCATGGGCGACATCAGCCTGGAGAACGGCTATGCCGAAGCGCTCATCATCTTCGGCGGGCAGACGATCAAGGGCATCGGCGGCGGCGTCTGCCAGGTCAGCACCACCCTCTTCCGCTCCGCCTTCTTCGCCGGTTATCCGATCGTCGAACGCCACACCCACGCCTACCGGGTGAAATACTATGAGCAGTCTCTCACCGGCTACGATACCCGCCTGGCCGGGCTGGATGCCACTGTTTACATCCCGCTGGTGGATCTGAAGTTCACCAACGACTCGCCCTACTGGCTGTTGATCGAAGCCTGGGTCTACCCAAAAGACTTCCTGCTGGAATTCAAGTTCTATTCCACCAACGATGGCCGCAGCGTGGAATGGGAGACGACCGGTATCCAGAATGTCATCCCGGCCCCGCCGGCAGTCTTCGTCGAGAACAGCGACCTGCAGCCGAACGAGATGCGCCAGGTGGACTGGTTCGCCGACGGCGCCGATGTGACCGTCACCCGCTCCGTCTGGCGCGGCGGGTCATTGATCGAAGAGCGCGACTACAGCGCCCACTACCAGGAATGGGAAGCCGTCTGCGAATACGGCCCCGGCGTCGAGGACCCCTCCGCGCTGGCCGCCGCCCTCAGATTGTGCCAGCCGTAGGCATGGTACAATTGCCGTCTATTTGGAACCAGATGGAGCGACCATGATCTCGAAAGACCTGCTAGAAATCCTGCGCTGCCCGGCCTGCGTCCGTGAAAAGGACGGGCTGCTCGAATTCCACCGCGAAACCTGGCTGATCTGCCAGGACTGCGGCCGTAAATACCCGGTCGTGGATGACATCCCGGTCATGCTGATCGATGAAGGCGACAAGTGGGTCAAGGTGGCCGAAACCGACCTGCCCGTGCCGCCGCCCCCAATGAAATAATGGCGGATGGACTGGAAGCCCTGCTGTCGGACCTGACCAGCGGGGACGACCCGCGCGCCGAGGCGGCCGCCCTGCAACTGGCAGCCCGCGGTCCCCAGGCCCTCGCGCCTCTGGAAACGCTGCTGCATGCCGCCAACCCGGACTTCCGCTGGTGGGCGGTGCGCAGCCTGGCGCAGATGGCGCATCCTCCCCTGGACTGGTTGGCGCAAGCCCTGGATGACGAGGCGGACGAAGTACAGCAGTGCGCCGCCCTGGCGCTGGCGCTCCACCCTAGCGAAGCCGCCCTTCCGGGACTGATCCGCCTGCTGGCCGAAGCGGAACCGGTCGGCGCCAACCTGGCCGCCACCGCCCTCGCCGCCGCCGGCGCGCCGGCGGTCCCGCCCCTGCTGGCATTCCTGGAGACCCACCCGCCCCACCTGGCGCGCCTGGAAGCCATTCGCGCCCTGGCGACCCTGAAGGATGCCCGCGCCATCCCCAGCCTGACGGCCGCCCTGGAAACCGATTCGCCTGCGATGCAGTACTGGGCCGAGCAGGGACTGGAAACGCTCGGACTGGGCATGGTTTACCTGGAACCAGATTGAACGACCCGCACACCAACCTGGAAAGAAAATGAACATCCTGCAAAAACTTCCCATCAAAGGACGCCCTTCCATCCGCCAGATCGTCTTCTGGAGCGTGGCGCTCGTCCTGTCGGTGGCGCTCTTCACGGCGGCCAGGGGTTTCATTGGCTGCTGGAGCCTGACCCCATTACAGGGCATCCCATTACCCGAGTGCGCTGCCCAGGCCGCGCAGCCTTCGGGAACGCCGGGAGCGGGAACCGGCGCCACTCCGGATGCAACCGGCGCCACACCGGAACTCGCAGCCCCCGAACTGCCGATGCCGGAACCGTGGGATGGCGCCAGCCGCGTCACCATTCTCATCATCGGCCTCGACTACGGCGACTGGTCGGCCGAGCGGGACACGATCCGCTCGGATACGATGATCCTGCTGACCATCGACCCGCTCAGCAAGACCGCCGGGATGCTATCCATCCCGCGCGACCTGTGGGTGAACATCCCCGGCTTCGAGTATGGCAAGATCAATACCGCCTATGCCCTGGGCGAAGCATACAAACTGCCCGGCTTGGGGCGAGGCCTGGCGGAGCAGACCATCGAAAGCCTGCTGGGGATCGAGATCCATTACTATGCCCAGATCGATTTCTCGGCCTTCGAACGCATGATCGACGAGATCGGCGGGGTGGTGATCGAGGTCACCGAGACGCTCGAACTCGACCCGGTCGGGCACGGCTATGACCATGTCACCGTCGAACCGGGCGTATACGCCCTGCCCGGCGACCTGGCGCTGGCCTACGCCCGCCTGCGCATCCCGCCCGATTACGACGTGGGACGCGCCCGCCGCCAGCAGCAGGTCATCCTTGCCATCCGCGACCGCCTGCTGCAACCCGGCAACCTGCCAAACCTGGTCGCAAGGGCGCCGGCCCTCTACCAGGAACTTTCAGCCGGCATCAAGACCAACCTGCCCCTTGACGACGCCCTGCGCCTGGCGGTCCTGGCTTCACAGATCGACCTGGAGAATATCGAGCGCGGCGTCTTCGACTTCAACATGGCCTCGCCTGGCATTTCCCCCGACGGCCTCGAGATCCTGGTCCCCAACCCCGACCTGATCCGCACCCTGCGGGACGAGATCTTCACCAGCGGCAGCGGACTCACACCGCTTGCCAGCGGCGACCCGCTCGACCTGATGAAGGCCGAGGCGGCGCGCGTCCAGGTGCTTAATGGGACATTCACCGATGGCCTGGCCACCACCACCCAGGAGTTCCTCATTTCCCTGGGGATGAATGTCACCGGCACCGGCAACCCGGCCGAACGGCCAGGATACACGCTGGTCATCGACCATACCGGCAAGCCGTATACCGTCAAATACCTGATGACCCTGATGAACCTGACCAATGCCCGTCTCCGGGTCGAATTCAACCCGGCGGCCGAAGCAGACGTGGTGATCAACCTGGGCGATGACTGGGCCGCCAACAACCCGATGCCCTGACCCACCTCCCGGCCACCCACCTCCCGCCAACGAAAACCGGCGGGAGGTTTTCTTTTCCCACGTGCCCGGTTGGATTGTTTAATGATCGCCGGCAATAATTTAAGGAGATTCACCCTCCGTTCCCTTGAATTGGCCTTGCAATTATGTTAGAATTTCCTCCACACTCCCCAAATATACGGGGGAACAAAGAAGGCGCCACCATATATGGCGGCTACATTTGTTCTAGGATGTTTCCGGCTATATATGGGAGAATCACTGGTTGATTTGAAGGGCAAGGTTCCAGGTAATGCCTACGGCAAGCAGCAGGAAGAAAGGTCCGGCTTCAACATGCGGTGTCCATACTGCCAGTTTGACGACTCCAAGGTGATCGATACCTCCCACGACAGTCACGGCGGCATCCGGCGCCGGCGCGAGTGCCTGAAATGCGGCCAGCGCTTCAGTTCGTTGGAACGCCCGATCCTCTCCACCCCCTTGATCGTCAAGGCGGATGGGGCGCGCGAGGAGTTCAACCGCGAGAAACTGGAGCGCGGCGTGCGCATCGCCTGCGCCAAGCGCCCGGTCTCGGCCGCCGACATCGACCGCCTGCTGGGACAGGTGGAAACCGGCCTGCAAAAAATGGGCAAAGCCGAAGTTTCTTCCCGGGTGGTGGGGGATATGGTCATTAAAAGCCTGAAGGAACTGGACCAGATCGCCTACATCCGCTATGCGATCGTATACCTGCGTCTGGACGACCTGCAATCCCTGCGCAACGAGATCAACCGCCTGCTGGCCGGCTGATTCCCCGGCGGCTGGTAATCCCTCCCCAGGGATGCCCGGCCGTCTCTTGATATTCCAATTTACTGGAGGATGTACCGAATGGGTGTCGCGATCCGCACGCAAGACAAAAAGTCCATGCTACCCACCCCACCCCTCCCGGCCGACCTGCCGGGGATCGAGTTGACCGAAAACGCCCGCGCCGTACTGGTGCGGCGTTATGTTCGGCGCGGCGACGACGGGCAACCGGTGGAAAGCGTGGAGGAAATGTTCTGGCGGGTGGCCTACCACATCGCCAGGGTCGAGGAAACCTGGGAAGCAGACATATTGGCACGCGCCAGGGATTTCTACCTTCTTCTGACCGGTAAGAAATTCTTCCCGAACTCGCCGACCTTCACCGGGGCGGGGACCCCTCTCGGCCAGTTGGCCGCCTGTTTTGTCCTGCCGATCTCGGACGATATGGGGCGGGACTCTTCCGGCATCTTCCAGACCCTGCGTGATGCGGCCTTGATCCAGCAGACCGGCGGCGGGAACGGTTTCTCGTTCTCGCGCCTGCGTCCCAAGGGCGGGTTGGTCAAATCGTCCGCCGGACAGGCCACCGGTCCGGTGGGTTTCCTGCGGGTCTACGACCATGCCTTCGGAGAGATCGCTCAGGGTGGGACGCGGCGCGGCGCCAACATGGGCGTGCTGCGGATCGACCATCCCGATATCGAAGACTTCATCACCTGCAAGACGGACGAGAACGCCATTACCAATTTCAACATTTCGGTCGGCATCACCGATGCTTTCATGCAGGCGGTGAAGGACGATGCCGAATGGGAACTGCGCTTCCCGGACATCGCTGCGCCTGGCTACCGTGGTTTCCGCGGAACGCTGGAGCAGGCCGAGGCCGAGGGCATCCCGATCCGCACCTACCGCAGGGTGCGCGCCCGTGAGCTCTTCGAAAAGATCGCCAGCCAGGCGCACCATAACGGCGAGCCGGGCGTGCTCTTCCTGGACGCCGCCAACCGCTCCAACCCGGTGCCGCACCTCTACCCGCTCGAATCGACAAACCCGTGCGGGGAACAATGGTTGGGCCCTTACGAAAACTGCTGCCTGGGTTCGGTCAATCTGGCCGAGCACTTCGGTCCGGATGGGATGGTGGACTGGGACGGGCTGCGCAGGAGCGTGGAACTCTCGACCCGCTTCCTGGACGATGTGGTGGATGCCAATGCCTATGTCCCGGCGGTGCAGCAGTTGAAGCAAGCCGCCCACCAGGCGAGGCGTATCGGCCTCGGGATCATGGGGCTGGCGGACCTGATGTACCATGCCGGGGTGCGTTACGGCTCTGCTGAAGGCCAGGAGTTCGGGGCGCAGGTGATGGAATTCGTCCGGTATCATGCCATGCAGACCAGCGTGGAACTGGCGCGTGAACGCGGCGCCTTCCCGGCCATCAAGGGCAGCATCTACGACCCGCAGGCCGTTACCTGGCGGCCGCCCGCGCCCCTGGCGCCGTATACCCATGACTGGGGACGACCGCCGCTGGACTGGGATGGGATCCTGGATGGAATCCGCCGCCATGGCATCCGCAATGCCGCCCAGACCACGGTCGCCCCGACCGGGACGATCGCCACCGTCGCCGGCT
>VGNO01000110.1 GCA_016865985.1 Chloroflexota bacterium
AGGTCCAGTACGCTGTCGAGCACCCGTTGGTAATTGAGGGTGCCGGTCAGGGTGGAGGTCAAGTTGTAGATGGCATGCAGCCGTTCATTGTCCACCCGCTGCTTGCGGCGCTGCTGTTCGAGGGTCTCCTCCCGCGCCTGGCGCAGGCCGCGGGTGGCGCCCTGACTGATGACGCCCAAGCCTACGCCTAGCAACAGGGTCCCGGCCGAGATCACGACTGCCGGCAGGAGGAGCGCCTGTCTGCCGGGCGGGAGAACGGTCAGGCCGGTTTCGAGCAGCGCCAGGATGAGGGCGGTAATGAGCGCGCCGCGCAGGTCGAAATAGAGGGAGGCCGAGAATAATGGGATGACCGGCGCCCAAAAAGCCGGGCCAGCCGGGCCGCCCTGCAACCAGAAGAAAATGGCGGTTAGCAGGATGTCGACCGCCAGGCTGACCTGCCGGTGGTATTGCAGGCGCCGGTTGAGCACCGCCAGGACAGCCAGGGCGATATTCCACACCACGAGACCGGCCAGGAGCAGGTTGGACGGCGTGAGGAGCGCCCCGCCCAGCGCCAGTGAGATCACCAGTCCCAGCAGCGCCACCCAGCGCAGGGAAATTACGAACCAATCCGCAAGGTAGGGGGAATCGTATGCGCGCACAGCCCAATCATATCCTATTGCGGGGATTCCGGTCTATCCTTCGTGATCCGGTTCATCCGCCGGCCCAGGCGCTTGCGCCAGAGCGGGGCGACCAGCCTCCGCAGCAGGTACTTTGCCGGCAGGATCCCCAGCCAGTTCCCGCCGTCCCGGAAGTGGACGCGCATCATCTCCGGCCAGCAACGGTCGTCGGCGGCGACTGTCTTGCCCTGGCTGTGCAGCCGGAAATTTGCCCATAACAGCGGGAGGTAGCGTAGTTCGGCCAGCCGCGCCAGGCGCACCCACAGGTCGTAATCCATGGCGAAGTAGAAGGTCGGGTCGAGCGGGCCGACTTGCCGCCACAATTCCGCCCGGAAAAAGGCTGCCTGCTGGGGCACATGGACATACCCCTGTCGCAGGCGGCGGTAATCAGTCTGGGCGGCCGGGAAACGCCCGATCACATCCCCATGCTCGTCGATGAAATTTGCGTCACCGTAGACCATGCCAACCCGGGGATTGGCCTGCAGGAACTCCACCGCCCGGCGCACGATCCCGGGCTGGTAGGTGTCGTCCGAGTTGAGCCAGGCCAGCACATCGCCCTGTGCCCGGGCAAAGCCTTTGTTGATGGCATCCGTCTGCCCCTGGTCGGGGGATGAGTCCCACCAGGCAAGGCGGTCGGCGTGACGGCGGATGACGTCCACGCTGCCGTCGCTGGATCCTCCATCCACAACCATATACTCGATGCGCGGGTAATCCTGTCCCAGCACCGAGCGCATGGTCTCCTCCAGGAAGCGCGCCTGGTTGAAGGAAGGGGTGACGATGGAGACGAGCGGGATGGTTTCCATGAGGTTCACGGTTCGAGGGCCGGGACGCGGTAAATGAGAAGGTAGCCCGCCTCGCCGACCAGTTCGGCGGAATCCAGGTCGAGCAGGGCAGACAGGCCCGTCTCGGCGGTTACACCTCCCAGGCTCTGTGCCTCGTCAGTGTTGACCAATACATAGGCGGTTTCCAGCGACTCGCCAGGCTCGAAATAAACCTCCGGCAGGTCATGCAGGTGGGCGTAATAACGTAGCATCGGTCCGTCCACGAAAGCGGTGAGGATCACATCACCCGGCGCCAGGAGCGGTTCAAGGAACAGGACCGCCTGTTCATCAGCGCCTGCCTCTCCGGGCCGGTATTTTGCTGCCAGGGACCAGGACTGCGCCAGACCGGACAGCCCGATGACCAGCGCGGTTGCCAGGATGACCCGGGGGAGCCAGGCAGGGCGCGGACCGCGGCCGGCCACCGCGCTCAAGGCCAACGCCAGCCCTGCGGCGGGGTACAACGCCAGCAGCGGCAGGGCGAAGAACCAGACGCGCGGTTCGGGCGCCACCCGCTGGATGAGCAGCAGGACGGCCATCCAGGACAGGAGCGCCGCCAACAGCGGTACACGATGCTTGGACACCCGGCGGTGAAAGACCAACGCCAGCGCGGAACCGGCGACCAGGACCCACACGATGATGCCGGGCAGGTTCAGGGTCCATTCTGTCCAGGTCACACCCAGGCGGGCGAACAGGCTTTCGTAGAAGTAGCCCCAGTCCTGCGCCCGGACGAAGGCATTCCCGGCCAGGCTGTCGAAGCCCGAGAATACCAGCGCCGGAGTATAGCAGAGCCCGGCCAGCAGGAGCGCCAATCCCCCGGAAGCGAAAAAGGCTGCCAGGAAACCCATCCGGCTGTATTCTGGCGCGACATCCCTCGCCAGCCAGGAGAGGAAGAGCCAGGTCATGACTACGCCGAACGGGTAGAGCATGATGGGGATGGTATACATGCCCAGCGCGGCGCAACCTGCCAGCAACAGCCAGGCAAAGCGGTTGGGACGGGTGCGGACGAATGCCGCGAGCCCGACCAGCAGCAGGGAGAACAAGCCGACCAGGGTATAGCCGCGGGCGGTATCCGCATAGCGGGTGACCACCGGCAGGACGGCCACGATGGCCGCACTCAACACTGCCGCCGGGCGGCTGAATAAACCGCGCGCCGCCAAATAAGCAGCCGGGACGAACAACACGCCCGCCAGGAATGCCGGCAGGCGCACCATCCACGGCTCAGCGCCGATCGTGTGGTAGGAAATGTACACCAGGATCGTATGGAAGATATGGTTGTTCGGCAGATGGTAGTCGCTGATAACTTTGAAAAACGGGCGGGCGGCGAAAGCGATGAACGTGTACGATTCGTCGTGGTTCATCGGCTGCGAGAGCCAGGCGATCTTCTGGAAAGCAGAGATGACCGTCAGGGCGGCTACCGTCCAGCGTTCCCAACGCTCGTCCGGTCGGCGGGCGAACAGGGCAAAGAAGGCGCGCCTGTCGAGCGCCAGTTGGCGGCAGAAGCGCGCCAGGATCGAGGCCAGGCGCTGGCTGAAGACCAATACCGCGCCGCCCGCCCCAGCCAGGATCGCGCCGCCCAGC
Source organism: Chloroflexota bacterium (assembly GCA_016865985.1). GTDB lineage: Bacteria > Chloroflexota > Anaerolineae > Anaerolineales > Villigracilaceae > VGNO01. The sequence goes on from VGNO01000110.1 coordinate 3,056, forward strand.
CAAAGCAGGCGGAACTGTACATACCGTTCCGGGGTGAAGAATTCCAGGCTGCCGTCGGCAGCCAGGTTATCCAACAGGCTGCTGGAGATATCATAGGGCAGTAGAAAAACCAGCGCCAGCAGCAGCCCGGCCAGGACCAGCAAGATGCCGGTCGATATGACCACGAATCTCATACCATGCCTCCATCGGAATTATGCAAATGTTTACGTCTCCAGCACAGGAAGCGTTCGCGCAATGAACCGAGGCCAACCTTGCAGGCGAGGGCGTAGGTTATTCGCCGCCAATCCTTGAGCACGGTCGGTGGGTGAAGGAGCAAGCCGAGCCAGTAGGCCTTCAGGCCGGCATCCACCTGCCCTCCCTCGACCTGGTAGAAACCGTCGATGCGGTACGCTCCCGCCCGCACCCGCCTGTGATGGCTTTCCAGGATGGATGTCATGGCGGGTTGCCCGGCAGCCCATTCCAGGATGCGGAAAGCCTCCGCGCCAAAGTTGGCGGCGCCGGCACGGTTCTTGGCGGCGGGATGCGAACGGGCAGCCGCCCAGCGCTGCGGGACATGGCAGACCTCTGTCATGGAGGCGAAGCGCAGCCAGAGTTGGTGGTCGAGGAGATAGTGATAATCAGGGTCCAGGTAACCTGCCTGGCCCATCGCTGCGCGGCGCATGAAGACCGCCGGTTGACCTATGATGTTGAACGAGAGTAAGTCGAGCATGGTGAATTGGCGGTAACGGGGCAGGTTGATGGTCTGTCCGTGTTCGTCAATGGAGACGGTCTCCCCATAGACCAGCCCGGCCCGGGGGCGGGCCTCCAGGGCCGCTACAGCCGACCGGATGGCGCCGGGCAGGTAGAGATCATCAGAATTCAACCAGGCTATCACCGCGCCGCGGGCGCGTCGCAGGCCCTTGTTGATCGCCTCCGCCTGGCCGGAGTCTTGCTCCGAAACCCACCAGGCCAGCCGACCGGCGTATTTGCGGATGATCTCCACGCTGCCATCGGTGGAAGCGCCATCCACAACCATGTATTCGACCTGCGGATAATCCTGTTCGAGCACGGAGAGGATGGCCTGCTCCAGGAACTGGGCCTGGTTGAACGACGGGGTGACAACCGTTACCAAAGGCTGGTTCCCTGTCATGGGTGCCCGCGTAAATCGTAAATGATGTATCCTTCCCCGCTGGCAAAGACCGGGAAATTGGCGGCCAGGTAGGCTGCGAGTTCGTCCTGCTTCTCATATTCTTCGAAATCGGTGACCAGGAAGTATTCGCGCCCCGAGACCTGCTCTGCGAACAGATCCGAGAACGCGCTACCCGAGCCCCCTGCCAGGACATGGTATGCCTGGTCGGAGATAGACGGCCAAATCCCGATATCGAGCCAGCCCCAGTAAGCCGCCCGGACACCGTAGTCTTCCGTGATGCCCACCACCAGGGCGTCGTTCCCCACCATGGCAGTAATGGCGCTCCAGAATTCAGCCTGCGGACGGTAATCCACGCGGCGCAGGGTGCGCCGCGCGTCCCAGGAAACGGCCAGCAGGCTGAAGGCCAGGGCGACCAGGAGCGCCCCATGCACCCAGCGGCTGCCCTTCCACAGGTCCAGCAGGCTGCCGGTCAGGATCCCGGCCAGGGGCGCAAGGGAGAGGGCGACAACCGGGATGAACGGCAACTGGTAGTAGGTATGGGTAGAGATATGGTAATTGAAGACCAGTCCGAAGACCAGGTACCCGCCCCATAAGCCCGGCGCCAGGCCGCGCAGCGGGCCGCGCAGGAGGAAGAACAGACCCACCAGCCCCAAAGCCAGCGGGACATGCCCGATCACCAGGTCGAGTTGCGCCTCCCAGTTGATATAGTAGTTGAGCGAGAGAAAGAGGGATGGGATGAAACGCCCGGAGAACTGCTGGCCTAAATAATCCACCACAAACAGCCCGTAAATGGTATAGGCGGCAGCCGGCAGGGCCAGCAAGCCGTTGAGCAGCCAGAAGCGCCCATCGCGCAGGGTCTTCTTCAATTGTCCCAGGCCCAGGATGCCCCCCAGCCAGGCGCCTGCCACAAAAAAGACGGCGGTGCTTTTAACCAGAATGGAGAGGCCGCCCAGTAACCCGGCTGCCAGCGCCCAGCGCCAGTTGCGCAGGCTGCCCCAGCGTTCGAAAGCCCACAGGAAACCAACCAAAAGCGCTACCATCAATGGGTCGGGCTGGAAACTGCGGCTGTCGATGATGCCGTAGGGCAGGAAGAGATAGAAGGCGAGCGCCAGTATGGCGCCGTCGAAATCCGTCAAACGGCGCGCCAGGGCGTAGAGGGCCGCCCCGCCCAGGGTCCAGAAGAGGATCGAGTAGAGACGCGCCACCCACAGATGAGGACCGGTCAGGCGGTAGGTCCAGGCGACAAGGTTCTCCAGGATTTCCGGCTCGATGATGCCTCCCCTCTCCCATTGTTTGACCGCCACCTGACGCTGCCAATCCGGGACGCCGGAGGCGTCCTGCATGTACATACCGCGCGCTTTCAGGGCGGAGTGCAACTGGCGGGTGGGATTGGTATCGAGCGGCAGGTCGGTCAGGTCCATCAGGCGCACCCCGACCGCCAGCGCAAAGAGGATCGCCAGGCAGATGCGGCGCAGGAGGGGATGGGTAAAGAGGTTCCTGGATGCTTTGGCGTTATTCATGGCGTGATAAGCGAAGAGTAGTCCACTTTCGGGAAGATAGTCAATTTCCCGTCAACGGTGGCGTCCAGTACCCGGCGCCCGGCAGCCTCGTACGCCCGGCGGGCCATGCGGTAGGAGATCTCGGACGATTCCAGGTCGGGCAGTTGCCACTTGAAACCTTTTCCGAAGTAGCCGGGATGGAAGTGGTTGGGATCGTCGCCCTCGGAGGTGACCGTCTTGTGCGCCTCGCCTTTCGTCACGTAGTTGTGGTCCACACCGATCAGGATGACCTCCTGGAAACCCATGTGGAAGGCCAGTTGCAGGGTGATGAACGTGACCGTTGCGCCTTCGTACAGGCGCCCTGCTGCATTACCGGAGAAGCGCCGCCCGGTGTAACTGGTGTACAAGAAGTTGACATCATGCGCCGACGGTTCGAAGGCGGGGTCGAAGAAACGCCGGGCGCGCCAGCAGAGGAACTTGGGCATCCCCAGCGCCAGCACCTCGGCCTGCGATTGCTCGATCACCAGGTCGTTGACCAGGACGAAGTAGGTGGTGGAAAAGCCCATTTCGGGAAAAGCCAGGTAGAAGCGGTTCATGCCGAAGGTGAACTCGTTCCGCAGTTTTCCCAGGTCGGTCTGGCGCAAACTTGGCCCGTTGCCGATGATGAAGCAGCGCCGGCCGCGGTGGATATCCTTGAGCGCGGCCAGGCGGCGGATGCTCTCTCGCCGCCAGGGGTGGAAGGTTGCCGCCGGGACCTCGGGCAGGCGCGCCAGGGCGTCGCGCGTTTCACGCGCCGATTCCCAGAGCGGGGCGGGGATGATGCGCTTCAATAAGGATTTCATTCGGTGCTCAATCGAGCCGTCGCGCCACCGTCCACAACCATGGCCTGACCAGTCATGAAGGAGGATTGTTCATTATCAGCCAGGAAATAAATGGCGTGGGCGATCTCGGATGGCTGGCCGACGCGCCCGTTGACGGTGCGGCGCGCCAGATTGTCCAGCCGGGATTGCATGTCACCGCTCCCGGCATGGCCGCGCCCCAGGCCGGCGCGCAGCATGGGTGTATCCACCGCGCCGGGCAGGATGGCGTTGACGCGGATCTCATCCGGGGCGAACTCGATCGCCAGGGCGCGGGTGAGCGCCAGCAACCCGCCCTTGCTGGCGGCATAGGCGGCGATGTTGGCGGAGGTCTGCACGGCATGGACGGAAGAGACATTGACGATCGCCCCGCCCCCGGCGGCTTTCAACAGGGGGTGCGCCAGTTTCACGAACAGGAAGACCGAACGCAGGTTGGAAGCCATGACCGCGTCCCATTCTTCGACGCTGGTCTCGACCAGGGGTTTCGCCACCTGGACGGCGGCATTATTCACCAGCGCCTCTAATCCGAGGCTGAACCGGCGGACTTCAGCGAAGATCTGCTCGGCGGCTTCGGCGTGGGAAATATCGGCGCGGATAAAATGCCCGTTTTCAGGGAAGCCGGGGCCGAAATCCGAACGGTCGACGCCGATGACCTGCCAGCCTTTTTCAGAAAAGAGTTGGACGGTGGCGCGCCCAATCCCGCCCCCGGCGCCGGTGATGAGAACGGTTTTTGTCATGGATCTACCCTTCGGGGAACAGAATACCAGGAAGTGACAGGTAAAGGCGTTTGCGGATATGGGTCTCGTTCATGGGAGGCTGTCTTTGACCGGGCGATCGCCACCGCTGCGTTTCTCCGTTTTTTGCCCGGGAAGAACGGGGGCGAAACCGTCATCATCGATGAATGGGACTCCAAGACCTTCCAGTAGATTGCGGATCGTGTTCCTGTGCACCCGCTCCCAGGCTGCCGGGCTGGAATTGGCGTTATGCGGCGCCAGGAGCACACGGTCCATTTTCAGCAACGGGCTGCCGGCGGGTAGCGGCTCCTGCTCGAACACATCCAACGCTGCGCCAAGGATTATTCCTTCCTGGAGCGCTGCCACCAGCGCCGCCTCGTCCACGATTGGGCCGCGGGCGGTATTGACGAGCACAGCCGTGGGTTTCATCAAGCCCAGGGTGCGGGCATCCATCAGGTGGAAGGAGGTCGGATTCAAGTCGCAATTGAGGGAGACAAAATCAGACTGCGCCAGCAACTGCTCGAGCGGCAGCATCCTGATCCCGGTCTCGGCTATGAATACGTGGTCGATCTCGATGATATCGTTGCCCAGCACTTCCATCCCAAAAGCACGCGCCCGCCGGACGAGGGTCCGGCCGATCGTCCCCACCCCGACCACGCCCAGGGTGCATTCGTGGAGCGCCCGTCCGGGGATCTTCTCCCACAGCCCGGCTTTCATCTCGCGGTCCATCCAGGGCTGGCAGCGGGCAAAAGCCAGCAGGTAGCCCATCACCGTGTCCACGACCGGCAGGGTGAAGGCATTCGGCGTGCGGCAGACGCGGATCCCAAGCCGGGTCGCGGCTTCTAAATCAATGGAGTCAATGCCAGTGCCCCATTTCGAAATGACCTTCAGGCGCGGGGTGCAGGCCTCCAGCACGCGCGCCGTATAGCGGTCATCGCCGCAGATGGCGCCGTCGAACCGGCCGGCATATTCCAAGATGTCCGCTTCTTCCAAACGTTCGCGCACTTCTGGAAGGATGAGTTCCAAGCCATATCCTTCCAAAACTGGCCTGAAGCGATCCAGGAAGGGGATCATATAGGGAGCGGAAAATAAAACTGTGGGCATCTATCGTCCTGTGCATAAATTGGGGATGGCTTTCAAGTCGTAAGGTCTCTTGGCAGGAGAAAAATAACTGATATCCTCAAGTAGTTCGTAGCTTCCGCCCAGGTAAGCGTTAAGGACGACTCGAAAGGAGTTAACAGGAGAAATTGTTTGGTAGAGCGCATCCTGGTGGTCAGGCAGATTATAGGCATTAAGTATCCAGAAACGTCTGTTATCCGGTTGCATCCAGGGCCCGTGGTCGCCCTGGATGATGATTACCGGAGGAGTTGCCGATTCGTTGATCAGGGTTGCCGCGGCGGATTCAAGTTGTGCGTTGATGAACTTGGCTTGGGACACGTAACCCTCAGCGTATTCCCTGGCCGGGTATTGGTTCTGCTCGTTGAGGAAATCCTGCGGATTGAGTTCCTCGCCGTTCGGTCCGAAAACAAACGGCGGATGCGGTGGGATGATGTGGATAAAAACGAACTTCGGGCCCGGCATCCTGGCTAGTCCATCCATGCTATCGAAGATAAACAGCGTCCGCTCGCGGAACCGTTGGCCTTCCAATTGTTTGAGACTGATTATATCCAAGTCTTCCAAATGACGAAGGGGGGTGGTCTCGAATAACAGGATTTCGAACTCGGTAAGGCCGGACCACAACGGGGAGGGGGTCAGATAGACATCGGCGTCATCCACTTCGCTCCACGAGAACCCGGTTGCAAAGGCAAAGGTCTCATATCCAATGCTCTCCAGAACCTGGCGCAGTTGGCTGTGTTTCAGCACCTCCCAAAGCAGGCGGCGGTTCGTGTTGTCAATGTCGGTGAACATTTCGTCCATGTTTTGCAGGTAATCCATGTTGAGCGAGGAGGCCAGGGAAACATCCGTACGCACATAGTTGGACTGGCTGCACTCAGCCACATAGAAACCCAAACCTCGGAGATGATCGATGAACTCGGAATTGTCGTAATGGTAGGCCGAAGCCAATAAATCCGAACGGCCATACGAATCGACAATGAAATAGTATATATCCGGAAGAGACTGCCCGGCGGGAATATTCAAGGCCGGGTCCGGAGAAGGACCTGTATCCTCTTGCGGGGTACTCAACCAATAGACAAGCTGACCCGTCGTGAAGAGCGTCAGTCCGAAAGTGATGATGTT
>VGNO01000111.1 GCA_016865985.1 Chloroflexota bacterium
CAGTGATGGATGGCGCCGCGTCCGGGGCCTCATTCTGGAATTGGCGTTCCGCAGGCTGCGCCGCTGGCTGGCGCGAACGGATGGCTTTCCGCCGCCGGCTGCGGCTCGGGCGGCGGCGGGATGCCTGCTCCAGGTAGGCCGCCCGGGCACGTGGGCCTGCAATGCGGGCCAGCAGCAGCCAGGGTTCGCGCGATCCGGGCGCCGCTGCGGCAGCCGTCTCCGCCAGGCGGCGGGCTGTCAGTTTGTCGCCGCGCCGGATCGCCCCTTCAGCTTCTTCGAGCAACCGGTGCAGGGTTTCATCGCTCATGGCATGGGAGTCGAGGCGACGTTCTCGTTGTTCAGGTAACAGATGATCCCGGCCACGATCCCGTCCGCCACCCGCACAGGTTCCCGGGTCAGGATGGCGAAATCGAGGTTCATGAAACCGGTCTCGATGATGGCGGCAGTCGTGACCGGGTCGATCTCGTTGAAGGAGTGGTACTGGGTCATGTCGACCGTGATGCTGCCGGGGTGGAATGGAAGCCCGGTGGCCTGGGCATAGCGGTCACGCAGGCAGGCGGTCAGACGGCTGGCGCGGTTGGGATCGCGGCTGCTCATGCTGGCCGCCACCTTGAAACCGGTCGCCTGGTCGTTGATGTACGTGCAGGAATCGTTATGGATCGAGACCAGCAGGACGGCCTGGTATCCCTGCAACCGTGAATCGAACTCCTCCAGCAGGTCCACCTTGTATCCGAAGGCGGTCAGTTTTTGCTGCACCAGGGTGGCGAGGTTCAGGTTCACCTCCACCTCAGTCGTCCCATCGGTGCAGACGGCGCCGGAATCGTACCCCCAGTGCCCGGCAACGATGCCAATCCGCAGGACGGTTTGCTCGGTCGGCGCAACCTGGACATCCTGAGCAGGTTGGGGGGTCAGCATCAGGGACAGGCGGTCGGTGATGCCGGTTGAAAGCGCGCCGGCCGGGAAAGCCACGAAGAGGGTTGCCATCAGGATGGCGACGCTGACGGCGTTCTGCAGGATGCGCAAGTTACCGGGACGCGACCGGGCCTGGGTGCGCGGACGGGATGCAGGCTGGGAACGGGGCTGGGGTGGGGTCTGCGCCGGGGGATGGGAGGAAGTCGGGGTCGGCCTGGAAATATCCATAAGTTCCTCAATAGTACCCCAATCGGGGACGAAAAAGCAAGGATTTTTGGAGTGGATTGGTGGGAATTTCAGGGCAGTTTGACCGCCGTCCAGGCGCCGGAGGCGTCCGAATACTCGAAGGTCCCTTCCAGGCGGTCGGATGAAAGCAGGGTCCCCTGCCAGTTCTCATCCCCCGCCAGTTGCAACCTAATCCCGCTGACAGTGTAAGTCCCCGAGTACTCGATGTTATAGATATTCAGCAGGAGGTAGGTCCCGCTTTCGGGGCTGCCATCGAAGACGATCGACCCGGCATCGTAGGTATTCCCGTCGCTGGCTGTCAGGCTGTATTCCCAGATGCCGGTGACATCGAACACTGCCGGTTCTGGGGCGGCGGCGCAACCGGACAGGGTCAATATCGTCACGAGCCACAGACTGGTCAGTACTTTCATAGGTACACTCCTTGATCCGTTGTTCGGATCTTCTCTACGACCCAGAAATGGGACAGGCCGAACACTTTTAGTGGCGTCCGTTCGAGGGATTGCAGCAGCCACCGCAACACCCGCCCGCCCGCGCCAAAACGGGCGATCAGGTTGTCGTAGGCGCCGAAAATGACCGTCCGTTCGAGGACCTTCACCGGCAGGCCGCGCATCAGCCGCGCCAGGTCCCGGCGGGAATAAACGCGCACGTGCGGAGCCAGGCGGTCCCGCCAGCGGCGGGGCAGGTAGTTGACCAGCGGGATGTTGCCAAAACGGTACTCCCCGCTCCAGTAGATGCCGTGCGTTTCGAAGGGGTAGCCGCGGTTGGGGACAAAGAGCGCCAGCCGCCCGCCCGGCTTGAGACAACGGACAATTTCCTCCAGCGCCTGGCGGTCGTCCCGCACGTGCTCGAGCACCTCATGGCTGAGCGCCAGGTCGAAGAAATCCGCCGGGAACGGGATGCCCTCCCCGGCAGCGCAGACCACCAGCGGTGAAATTCTGTGTGCCACCCGGGCCCGTTCGAAGTCATATTCCAGGCCTAGGACCGTCCCTCCCAGTTCCGCCAGGCGGGTGTTGTACATCCCCACACCGCAGCCGTCCTCCAGCGTCCGCCCCCCCACCCGGTCGCCGGCGGCGCGGACGATCATCTCCAGCCGCCGTTGCTGCCCGGCGCGCCAGACATAGGATGGTTCGCCCCGCAGGGCGGCTTTGTCGAGGTCGCGGATCGTCATCCGGTAGATTATACATGCGACTGGCGGCGAGCGCCAAACCTTGCATCCCGGCTGCATGTGTGCTAAAATCCCGGCTGTTGTAATGCCGATACCGCAAGCGCTGAAAAGTGGGCAACCCCCACTTTTCTGCATGTAATTAGGAGAATGACCATTCCTGGGGAGCAGGTACGTATGAAAAATGAATTTGCCCTGGCTTTCAATGAAGTTCTGGAAGAAAAACAACTGCCCAAGGAGATCATCATGGCCGCCCTGGAATCGGCCATGGTCTCGGCCTACCGCCGGGCGGTGAACGCTTCCAGCGCCCAGCATGTGGCAGCCACGATCGACCCGGAAAGCGGAAAGGTGAGCATCTTCGCCGAAAAGGAAGTCGTGGAAGACATTGTGGACGAACGCACCGAAGTGCTCCTGGAGGAGGCGCGCAAGGTGGACCCGAACGCCGAACCCGGCGGGATGGTGGTCGTGGAGACCACGCCCAAGGATTTCGGGCGGGTCGCGGCCCAGACGGCGCGGCAGGTCATCCAGCAACGCATCCGGGAAGCCGAACGGTCGGCCCAGGCGCAGTACTTCGAGCGCCAGGTGGGCGAGATCATCAGCGGCGTGGTGCAGGCGACCAACAACATCCAGGGCGTGACCATCGGACTGGACATGAAGGCCGAGGGGATCATGCCGTCCAACCAGAAGATCCCATCCGAAAAACCGCGCGTCCATGACCGCATCCGTGCCATCGTGCTGGAGGTCAAGGACAGCCCGCGCGGGCCGCAGATCATCCTCTCGCGCGCCCACCGCAATTTCCTGCGCCGCCTGCTCGAGAACGAAGTTCCCGAGATCTATCACGGCGTGGTCGAGATCCGGGCCATTGCCCGCGAACCCGGACAGCGCGCCAAGGTGGCTGTCTCCGCCACCCAGCCGGGCGTCGACCCGGTGGGCGCCTGCGTGGGCATCAAGGGCGTCCGCATCCAGGCCATCGTCAAGGAACTGCACGACGAAAAGATCGACATCATCGAATGGAACCCCGACCCGGTCATCTACATCTCGAAGGCCATCAGCCCGGCCAAGGTCTCCGGCGTCTACCTGAACGATGCCGGGAAGACCGCCACCGTGGTCGTCAGTGAAGACCAGTTGAGCCTGGCCATCGGCCGCGACGGACAGAACGCCCGCCTGGCGGCCAAGTTGACCAACTGGCGGATCGACATCAAGAGCCTGGCCGAAGCAGCCGCCGATGCGATCGTAAAACTCCAAAGCGACCCGTCCCTGGCAAACCTGGCCGAGACTGAGGCGCGGCACATCCCCAACATCGAAACCATCCTGGCGAAGAAGAGCGAAGGCCGGGCCATCATGGCTGACGAACTGATGTCGCTGACCGCCTTCGTGGACCGGGTGGAGCGCCGCAGCGTCGAACAGAAACGGGCCGAACTGGAAGCCGAGGAGCAGCGCATTGCTGAAGCCCGTTCCACCATCCCGCCGGCGGCATTCGAGACCGACATCGACACTCTCGGCCTGCCCGACCACGTCTACACCATCCTGACCGAAGCCGAATACCGCACCATCGGCAGCCTGATGCTGGCGATGAATCTCAACCCGGACAAGGTGCTGGGTCTGGCGGGCATCGGGCCGAAGGCCATGCAGGCCATCGAAAAGGCGCTGGCGGCCGTCACCTTCCCCGAACCGGTGGCGGTGGTGGAAGTCGAACCGGTCCAGGCCGAAGCCGCTGCGCCCGAGGCAACCCCGCTCGAAGCGGAGGCCGAAGCCGGAAAACCGGAGGCCGTCCCTGCCGAAGGGGAGACCGTGACAGCCGAAGCCTCCGCCCAACCCGCCAGCCAGGATGCTGCCCGGGAGGCGGAAGAGAAACCGCTCGATGAGATCTTCGCCGTCCGGCCCGACATGCTCCAGCCGGCGCCGGCCGCCGAGGAAGAGGAAGATGCCTCCGGCAAGGACGGCAAGAAGAAGAAAAAAGGCAAGAAGAAATCCGTGGAAGTAGTCTACGATCCCGACCTCGACCAGACCATCGCGCACAAGAAACACAAGCGCGGTGACGGAGAATGGGAAGAAGAGTGGTAACTACCGCCTGCCGGGCGGCCCACTCCTCCGCCCCCCATGCATAACGCAGTGTCCGGAAAAACCGTCAAGCGACCCAAACACATCCCCCAGCGGACCTGCGTGGGCTGCCGGCAAGTCCTTCCCAAGCGTTCCCTGGTGCGCGTAGCGCGCGGCCCGGACGGGGTGCAGGTCGACCCGACCGGCAAGCGGGCTGGACGCGGGGCTTACCTGCACGACCAGCGTACCTGCTGGGAGAAGGGCCTGAAAGGGGCGCTGGCCCATGCTTTGAAAACGAACCTGAAGCCTGCCGACCTGGACCTATTGGTTGGGTATATGCAAACCCTGCCGGAAGAACCAGCCGGGACAGGAGTCGAACAGTGACCCGGTCGCTTATGGGCTAAACGAACGCCCATCGCTCGGCAGGCAGGCCTTTCATCCGGCCCCGCTCGCGCATTCCGTGCGGGAGCGGAAAGTCATCATCCTCTAGGAGGCGCCATATGAGCGAGAACCGGCAAAAGAAAATCACCATCCCGGGCACCCTCTCCGTGCGTGAATTGGCACAGCAGATGGAGATCAGCCCGATCCAGATCATCAAAAGCCTGATGACCAACGGCGTCATGGCCAGTATCAACCAGCAGGTCGATTTCGACACGGCTGCCATTGTGGCCGCCGAACTCGGATTCGAAGCCGTGCTCGAGACCCAGGAAGCGCCGCAGGAAAAAGAGAGCGGGGAGATCCCGCTCTGGCGGCAGGTAATCGCCGACGAAGCCCAGGATTCACTGGTGACGCGCGCCCCGGTTGTCGCCATCCTCGGCCATGTCGACCACGGCAAGACCTCCCTGCTGGACGCCATCCGCAACGCCAATGTGGCCGAAGGCGAGGCCGGCGGCATCACCCAGCACATCGGCGCCTACCAGGTGGAACACAACGGGCGGCCGATCACTTTCCTCGACACTCCCGGCCATGCCGCCTTCACCGCCATGCGCGCCCGCGGCGCCCAGGGCGCGGACATCGTCGTCCTGGTGGTGGCCGCCGACGACGGCGTCATGCCACAGACCAAGGAAGCCATCGCCCATGCCAAGGCCGCCCGCGTCCCGATCCTGGTCGCCCTCAACAAGGTCGACAAGGCCAACGCCAACCCGGAACGGGTCAAGAACCAACTGGCCGAGCAGGGACTGGTGCCCGACGACTGGGACGGGAGCACGATCGTCGTCCCGGTCTCGGCCAAGCAGCGCCAGGGCATCGACGACCTGCTGGAAGCCATCCTGCTGGTGGCTGAAAACACCGACATCCGCGCCAACCCGAAGGGGGATGTGATCGGGACTGTGATCGAAGCCGAACTGGACAAGGCCAAGGGCGCAGTCGCCACCCTGCTGGTACAGAACGGGACGCTGGAGACCGGCGATATCGTCGTCGCAGGCGACGCCTATGGCCGCCTGCGTGCCCTCTTCGATTACCGTGGTCGCAAGGTGCAGAAGGCCGGGCCTTCGGCGCCGGTCTCCGTCATGGGGCTGAATGGCGTCCCGGCCGCCGGCGACCCCTTCCGGGTGGTCGATTCGGAAAAGGAAGCGCGCCAGATATTGGAAGCACACGCCGAATCCGCCAGGCAACAGGCAGGGCCGCAGAAGAAAGCCACGCTCGAGGAACTGTTCGCCAGTTACCAGCGCGGCGAGACACGCGACCTGCGCCTGATCGTCAAGGCCGATGTGCAGGGTTCGCTGGAACCGATCGTCAACTCGCTCACCGACCTGAGCAAGGGCGACATCAAGATCAACGTACTCCATGCCGAGACCGGCAATGTGGGCGAGAACGATGTCATGCTGGCCTCGGCTTCGCAAGCCATCATCGTCGGGTTCAACGTCCAGGCCGAAGTTCCGGCCCGCCGTCTGGCGGAAGCGGAGGGCATTTCCATCCGCCTCTACGACATCATCTACCGCCTGACCGAGGATGTGGAAAAAGCTCTCAAGGGCATGCTGGCGCCGGAGTTCACCGAGAAGGTGACCGGCAAGGCCGAGATCCTGATGGTCATCCCGATCTCGAAGGTCGGCAAGATCGCCGGCTGCCGGGTGCGGGAGGGCGAGGTGCGGCGCAATGCCAGGATCCGCATCTACCGCGGCAACGACATCGTCTACGAGGGCGAGATCGCCTCGCTCAAACACGAGAAGGAAGACGTGCGTGAAGTGCGTAGCGGTTTCGAGTGCGGCATCAATGTCCGCAATTTCCACGATTTCGCCGCCGGCGACCTGATCGAGTGCTTCATCCTGGAAAAGACGGTCGTGGAATAAGCGCGGCTCGCAGGACAGGACGAAAAGGCAGGAAAAGGAAATATGCCATCCAAAGTACGGCTCCAGCGCATTGCAGACCGCATCCGCCAGGAACTCTCTGAGATGCTCATCCGGGAGATCAGCGACCCGCGCCTGGACCAGATCTACATCACCGATGTGACCGTCGACCGGGAACTGGCCTATGCCAATGTCTACGTCTCGGCGGTGGAAGGGGCAACCCGCTCCGGGGAGGCGCTGGCCGGTCTCGAACATGCCAGCGGATTCCTGCGGCGCGCCCTGGCGGCGCGGGTCGACCTGCGGGTCTTCCCCCGCCTGCGCTTCCACTGGGACCCGACCCCGGAGAACGCCGACCACATCGAAAAACTGATCGCAGACCTGAAGGCCGGGAAGTCATGAGCGCCTTGCAGACACAGATCCGCAAGCGGCTGCACGAAGCCCGCCGGGTGCTGGTCACCTCCCATGTCCGCCCGGACGGCGACGCCATCGGTTCCCTGCTGGCGCTCGGCTTGGGGCTCGCCAACCTGGGCAAGGAAGTCCAGTTGGTGCTGAGCGACGGCCTGCCGGCTTCGTTCAAACACCTGCCCGGCAGCGATCTCATCCGGGAGAAAAGCGAAGGCGACTTCGACCTGGTGGTGACGGTGGACTGCTCCGACCTGAAGCGCGCCGGCCCGGCGCTCGGTGGGCGCAAGCCCGACCTGGTGATCGACCACCACGCCACCAACGAAGCCTTCGGAAACCTGAACCTGATCGAGCCGGAGGCTGTCGCCACCGCCTCGGCGCTGATGCGCCACATGCCGGCCTGGGGGATGGTCATCACCCCGCAGATGGCCGCCGGCCTGTTGACCGGGCTGATCACCGACACTCTCGGCTTCCGCACGCCCAACACGACCCCCGAATGCCTGCGCCAGGCGGCCGACCTGCTGGAAACCGGGGCCGAGATGCACGACCTCTACTACCGATCGATGATCCGGCGCACTTTCCCCGCCGCCCGCTATTGGGGCGCCGGCCTCTCCAGCCTGCAAAAAGCGGACGGCATCATCTGGGCCACACTGACCCTGGAAGCGCGGCGGGATTCCGGCTATGGCGGCAACGACGACGCCGACCTGATCAACATCGTCTCGGCCATCGAAGGCTCCGACGTGACCCTGATGTTCGTCGAACAGAAGAATGGGTCTGTCAAGGTCTCCTGGCGGGCATCGAACCCGCAGGTGGATGTCTCGCAGGTCGCCCTGCAGTTCGGCGGCGGCGGTCACAAGGCGGCCGCCGGGGCCGAAGTGGACGGCGGACTGGCCGAGGTCCAGGAACGCATCCTGGATGCCACCCGCCGGGTTATAAAAGGGCAAACAGGCATCCCGTAGGATGTAGTCAAAATCCCATTTTTGTTGTAAACTAACCCCAACCCGGATGGTCGGGGAGGTCCCCGGCCTTCACGGTAATTCTCAGGAGGAATTCCTCACATGGAAAGTCAAGATATCAAGAACGCCATATCAGGCATCCTGGTCGTGGACAAGCCGGTCGGGATGACCTCGCACGACGTGGTGCAGGCCATCCGCAACGGCACCAACATCCGCCGCGCCGGCCACACCGGGACTCTCGACCCGCGCGCCTCGGGTGTGTTGGTGATCCTGATCGGCCCGGCCGTGCGGCTGAGCGAGTTCGTCTCGGCCTCCGACAAGCGCTACCAGGCCATCATCCGCCTGGGCGCCGCCACCGACACCTACGACGCAGACGGACGCTTCACCCACCCGAACCCGACCTCCCCGGCGGACATCACCGAGGAACAATTCGAGAGCACCCTCAAGACCTTTATCGGCGAGATCGAGCAGACCCCCCCTCCCTACTCGGCGGTCAAGGTGCATGGGCGCAAGGCCTATGAAATGGCGCGCGAGGGCGAGGAAGTATCGCTCGAACCGCGCAAGATCCAGGTCTACCACCTGGAGGTGCTGGAATGGGCGCCGCCGGAAGCCGTGATCGACGTCCATTGTTCGTCCGGCACCTACGTCCGCTCACTGGCGAACGACCTCGGCAACCAGTTAGGTTGCGGGGCGTACCTGGTCGGCCTGCGCCGCACCAAGAGCGGGCGCTTCAGCCTGCGGGACGCCGTGCCGCTGCGGAAATTACAGGAGGCCTTCCAGGCCGGTAACTGGTACCAGTACCTGATCCCAGCCGCCGAAGCCCTGGCCGACTGGCCGGCAGTGGAACTGAACCCGGATGACGTGGAGGAGGTCAAGCACGGCCACCGCGTCAAGGCCGACCCGGCCAACACACACGAGATGGTGCGCGGCGTCAGCATGGCCGGTGAATTGATCGCCCTGATGCAACTGGCCCAGGGTGAAGACGGTTCGCCGGAATGGCAGCCGAAGAAAGTCTTCTTCTCCTGACGACCGCCCATACCACCGAAGGACACAAAGTCGGCCCTGCGTTTACTTTGTGTCCTTTCCATTTCCCTGAACCGTGTCTCACTCCCGCTCCCTCGCCGAGACCAATACCCAAGACGCCTGGCTGACGATCGGCGTCTTCGACGGCGTCCACCGCGGCCACCAGGCGATCATCCGGCGCCTGGCGGACGGGGCGCATGCCCAGGGCTCTCCCGCCGTCGTGTTGACCTTCGACCCGCACCCGGCGGTCGTCCTGGGCGGGCTGAGCGATTTCAAACTGCTGACACCCCCGGTGGAACGCGCCGCCCTGCTGGCTGGCCTCGGCGTGGACGAGGTCGTCACGCTGACCTTCGACCGCCGGCTGGCAAGCCGCACTGCCGACGATTTCATGGGCGAAGTCACGG
>VGNO01000112.1 GCA_016865985.1 Chloroflexota bacterium
CAAGGAAAGAGCGTCAAGTTGCCGATCCGGCTGGCAGCCTCACCCAAGTCCGCCGAGGCACGGCAACTGCCGCGACCTGAGAACCGCCCGGACCCAATCTGGCCGGAGGCGGAATTATCACGGCAATCTATGCTAGAATCCGACCATGCGGTTCGACGTCTTCACGCTCCTACCGGAAGTTTTTCCCCCCTACCTCGACAGCAGCATCCTTCAACGCGCCCGGCAGCGCGGCCTGCTCGATATCCACATCCACAATATCCGCGACTACGCCGCCGGGCGGCACAAGGTCACCGATGATGTGCCCTACGGCGGGGGCGGCGGGATGGTGATGAAACCCGAACCGGTCTTCAACGCCGTCGAGAGCGTACTCGGTCCCCGGCCGGGAATCCCGCTCATCCTGCTCACACCGCAGGGGCGGGTCTTCGACCAGCGCATTGCCGCCGAGTTATCCAAACAGCCGCACCTGGCGCTGGTCTGCGGGCGGTATGAAGGTGTGGACGAACGCATCCGCCAATACCTCGTCACAGACGAGATCTCCATCGGCGATTACGTCCTGACCGGCGGCGAACTCCCGGCCCTGGTCCTGATCGACGCCCTGACGCGCCTGCTGCCGGATGCGCTCGGCGACCCGGACGGCGCGGCGGACGACTCGCACGCCTCCGGCCTGCTCGAATACCCGCACTTCACCCGCCCGCCCGAATTCCGCGGCTGGTGCGTCCCCGATATCCTGCTCTCCGGCGACCACGCCAAAATCGCCCAGTGGCGGCGGGAGCAGTCGCTGGCACGCACACTCCAGAAACGGCCTGATATGCTCGAAAAGGTGGAACTCAGCGGCAGCGAACGATCGTTCATCGAAAAACTACAGGGCGCTGCTTAACTCTCTGAACCAAAAACCGGTGATTTGCGAGCGATTCGGTCAAATCAAGTCCTGATGTTTATGCAAGAAGCAGCAAGATGCGCCTCATAAGCCGGTTCCATGTTCGATACACTAGCACGAAACCCGTCAACCCCTTTCACACAGTACAAGGAGAACCCACAATGAATAAACGCTTCTCGTACGGCAAGATCTTCCTGCTCGGTTTTGGTTTCTTTGGGGTCAGCGTCATCTGGGGCGTCTACAACGCCTTCGTACCCATCTTCCTCGCCAACAAGTTCAACCTGGAGCCGGCCCTGATCGGCTTCTTCATGACGCTGGACAACATTGCCGCCCTGTTCATCCAGCCGCCGGTTGGCGCCTGGTCCGACCGCCTGCGGACGAAAATCGGGCGCCGTATGCCTTTCATCCTGATCGGGGCCCCGGTCGGAGCGATCGCGTTCGGCCTGATCCCAATGGCGGCAGCGCTGCCCCTCTTCGTCGCCTGCACCAGCACCCTCCTGCTGAGCATGGCCTTCTGGCGCACGCCGGTGGTGGCGCTGATGCCCGACATCACCCCATCCGACAAGCGCTCGCAGGCCAACGGCATCATCAACTTCATGGGCGGCATTGGGGCGATCATCTCCTTCCTGGTCGGTTCGACCCTTTACAAGATGAACCCGGCCTTCCCCTTCTGGATGGGCTCCGGCCTGGTCATCCTGGCCGCCATCCTGGTCTTCATCCTGATCAAGGAACCGAAGGAATACGAAGCCAGCGAGAAGAAACCCAACCTGCTCTCCAGCCTGAAGGATGTCTTCACCGATCCCGATAAGAGCGCCCTGCGCCTGTTCCTGGCCATCTTCTCATGGTTCGTCGGGTACAACGCCATCGAAGCATTCTTCACCCTCTACGCCGTGAATCACCTGGGCATGGAGGAAGCGGACGGCGCCCGCCTGCTTGGACACATGTCGCTGTTCTTTGTTCTGTTCGCGCTGGTTGCCGGGGTCATCGGCGCGAAAGCGGGACGCCGGCGCACGATCATGACCGGGATCATCCTGTTGGGCGGCTTGATCGCTGCCATGTTCTTCCTGCCGGCTTCGACCCTGTCCATTCAGCTCACCAGACTGCCGGTCCTCGGCGCGGTGCCCGTCATCAGCCTGTTTCTGATGGCGGCGGGTATCGCCTGGTCGCTGATCAATATCAACTCACTACCGATGGTCGTGGACATGGTAGAGGACCTGCGCATCGGCACATACACCGGTCTGTATTACTTGTTCTCCACCCTGGCAGCCATCGCCGGCCCGAACATCAACGGCTGGATCGTCCAATTGACCGGCAAGAACTACAACAATATCATGCTGGTGGCTCCCATCTTCATGCTCATCGCACTCCTATTGATGTGGGGCGTCCGGCGCGGCGAAGCCAGGAAGGCTGCCGCCTGAACCGATCCATCCTGGAAGCGCGATGACCAGGCCAGTCCCCCGCCTCGTGGCCGCCCTGCTGGCGGTCAGCGCCTTCCTCCCGGCTTGCACTGCCAGGCAGCCGGATTGTACGGACCCCGACATCGTATGCGTCGGCCTAGTGACCAACCCGGACGGGTTGGACGACCGGGCGTACAACCAGGCTGCCTGGGAAGGCCTCCAACTGGCGCAAAGCGACCGGTTGGTCTCCTGGACCCAGGTCATCGAGACCAGGGACAGCCGCGACTACGCCAAGAACATCGCCGCCTTCGTCGAAATGGGATACGACATCATCGTCACAGCCGGCAGCGGGATGGCCGATGCCACCGGCACGGCGGCTGGGAAATATCCCGCCATCCATTTCATCGGCATCGACCAGTTCCAGGATTGGTCACTGGACGAAGACCCGGCAAATGACCTGCCCAACCTATCCGGGCTGGTATTCCACGAAGAACAGGGCGGCTTCCTGATGGGCGCCCTGGCAGCCCTGGTCACAGAGACCGGGACGGTGGGAGCGGTCTGCAGCACGAGCGCCTCCCTGCCGGTCTGGCGCTACTGCGAAGGGTTCCGCGCCGGTGCAATTTACATCGACCGGAAGATCGTCGTCGAGTTCGCCTATCACGACGATGCGGACATGGCGACAGCCTTCTCCGACCCGGCTTGGGGCGCCAGCGCAGCGTCATCCCTTATCAATGGCGGCGTGGACCTGCTCTTCGGCGTCGGCGGGGAGACCGGCGAGAGCGCCCTGACAACGGCGGCCCGGCTTGGCGGGTCCGGCCTCGGATCGGATTTCGACCAATACGCCCGGTTGATGGAGGCCTCGCCCCGCCTGTTATCCAGCGCGGTCAAGGGCGTCACGCCCGGCCTGCGGGACTTGCTAGGGCTGGCAGTGACCGCCCTGGATGAAGGCGCCCCGCTTCCCGCCGGTAACTACTACGGCCTGATGGAGATCGCCCCGTTCCACGACCTCGAAGCGAACATCCCGGGGGAGGTCGGAGCCCGCCTGGAAGAGATCCGCCTGGCGTTGCAGGACGGCGAGTTGCTAGTGAACCTGCCTTCCGACCGCCCCTGACCGCATTGCTTCCGGGGCTCATCCCGACAAACTGATTTTTCTCACTTGCTATTCTGTTTCAGAGGCTGTATACTGACTCTACGTTCCCGATGGTTGTTCTCTAACCCTGTGTCTGGCGAGGAGGTGGCTGTAAGAGATCATCAAATGAACCGGTCATAAACTCATCTTTCGAATCCCAAACTTCCAATCCCATACCTACTAGAGGAGAAGAAATATGAAGAAGATGTTTGCTGTGTTGGCAGCGCTGCTGCTGGTCGCCATGCTAGTACCGGCCCGACCGGTCGCAGCCCAGGATGCCGCCCCAGACTGCACCCAGCCTGATATCTGGTGCGTTGGCCTGGTAACCGACGTTGGCAAGATAGACGACAAGTCCTTCAACCAGTCCTCCTGGGAAGGCATCCAGCAGGCTTTGAGTGAAGGCCTCATTGACTGGGCCCAGTATATCGAGACCACCGACTCGAAGGACTACGATAAGAACATCGCCACCTTCGCGGATGCCGGCTACGATATCATCGTCACCAGCGGTTTCAACCTGGGCACCGCCAGCATGTTGGGCGCCCAGACATACCCCAATGTGATGTTCATCGCTGTCGACCAGTCGAAGTGGGTCTTCACCCCGGCTGACACCGAGACCCCGGCCAACTACGTCGGCCTGATCTTCGCCGAAGACAAGGCTGGCTTCCTGGTTGGCGCCCTGGCAGCGCAGATGTCTGCCACCCACAAGATCGGCGCGGTCTGCGGCACGGACGACATTCCGCCCGTTTGGAAATTCGGCGAAGGCTACAAGGCCGGCGCGGCATATGCCGACTCCCTGTATGGCACTGAGACGACCGTCTATGTGGTCTACCACAACGATGTCGGCATCGACAAGACCTTCATCGACCCTGAGTGGGGCGCGGCAACCGCTGACTCCATGATCGACAAGGGCGCCGATGTCATCTTCGGCGCCGGCGGCAAGACCGGCAATGGCGCAGTCGAACAGGCTGCTGCGCGCGGCGTCTATGCCATCGGCGTGGATGTCGACCAGTACTATGCCCTGCCTGATGCGGCAGCCCAGATGCTCTCCAGCGCCTTCAAGGACATCAAGCCCGGCGTCTATGCCCTGATCGTCGCTACCCTCGAAGGCTCATTCCCCGGCGGCGGTGACTATGAAGGCCCGGTCGGCTACGCTCCCTTCCATGACCTGGAAGCCGAAGTGCCCGCCGAAGTCGTGACCAACATGGAGACCGTCAACGCTGGCATCCAGGACGGCTCGATCCTCACCAACGTCCCGCCTACAAAGCCCGCTGCCGAAACCGGCGGCCTGAGCGCCACCACCATCATCATCATTGTGGCGGTGGTTGTGGTACTGGTGGTGATCGTGATCCTCGTCTCACGCAAGAAGAAGTAACCCGGAAGCAAGCGCGGTAACAAGAGTGCGGAAGTGATGTTCACTTCCGCACTTCTTTATCTGGATGCCCCTCAACTCGTTGTATAATTGCCAGGTCTGCTCCAATCGATGAACAGATGCGCCACTGTATCATAATCATTACCGCTGTGAGCCCAGAACCTGAATGCGAGGCCATCCCCGGTCTTTCGCCGCCTGCAGCGGCTCGCACTGACACGCTCGCCCGACCATTCATACCCGTCCCTGGTTGGCATCATCGCATCTCATAAAGGAGTCATACGATGCAAATTCCTGGAGAAAAGGAAAAGCCGCGCGGTATCAGGCAACTCCTGCGCGCTGCCCTTAATGCCGCCCTGGTGCCCGTACTGGCGATCGTAACGGCTCTGGTTGTCGGTGGGGGCATCATCGCCGCCGCCGGCGGCAACCCAATCGCCGCCTACCGGGGGCTTTTCGAAGGCGCGTTCGGATCGGCAGCCGCCTGGAGCGAGACGGCAGTCTGGGCCACGCCCTACATCTTCGCCGGCCTGGCGGTGGCGCTGGCCTTCAAAGGCGGCTTGTTCAATATCGGCGCCGAAGGACAACTGGCGCTGGGGGCGGTCATCTCTGCCTGGGTCGGTTACGCCCTGCCCGGCCTGCTGGGCATTTCCCTGCCGCCATACATCCATATCCTCCTGGCAGTGGGACTGGGCGCGGCAATGGGCGCCTTGTGGGCCGCCATCCCTGGCTGGCTCAAGGCCTACCTGGGCGGGCATGAAGTCATCAACACCATCATGATGAACTACATTGCCATCAACATCACCCAGTACCTGCTCAATGGACCGATGAAGGATCCCTCGCCATTGAACATATCGGCCCGCACCCCCTACATCGCTGAGAGCGCCCACCTGCCGCCCCTCTTCGAAGGTTTGCGCGTCCACTGGGGCTTCATCCTGGCGCTGGTTGCCGCGGCGCTCGTCTGGCTGCTGCTCTGGAAGACCACCAAAGGCTTCGATATCCGCACTGTTGGGCTCAACCCGGACTCTGCCAAATACGCCGGGATCGACGTCCAGAGTACCGTCGTCCTCACCATGGCAATTTCCGGCATGCTGGCCGGGATGGCCGGGGCGGTGGAGGTGACAGGGTTGAACTACCGCCATGAACTGGGCTTCTCGATGGGCTATGGTTTCGACTCGATCGCCATCGCCCTGCTCGGCAAATCGCACCCATTGGGGGTGGTGCTGGCGTCCATCCTGTTCGGCGCCATGCGCAACGGGGCGACCCGGATGCAGTTCATGACCCAGATCCCGGTCGATGTCATCTCGGTCATCCAGGCGCTGATCCTGCTCTTCGTGGCGGCGGATGCCATCATCCGTTTCATTTACCGCATCCGCGCCCGCGCAGAACGCGTCACCCTGACCCGCGGCTGGGGCGGCTAGGAGGTCATCATGGAATGGAAACGCTTCGGCTTCATCGCTCTCATCATCCTTGTCCTCTTCGGGATCGTGGTGCTGATCGGGCAGGAGGAAGTCGACCCCGGTGTGATCATCGCCAGTATGCTGGCGACCACGATCGCAGTGGCAACCCCGCTCACCCTCGGCGCACTTTCCGGCATCTACTGTGAGCGGGCCGGGGTGGTCAACATCGGCATCGAAGGGATGATGCTCTCGGCTGCCTTCTTCGGCTGGTTCTCTGCCATCTACCTGAACACCATCTTCGAAGTTCCGGACACGGCCAGTCTGTGGATCGGCGTGGTGGTCGCCCTCCTGACCGGCGGCCTGATGGCCCTGCTCCACGCCATCCTGTCGGTCTCGTTCAAAGTGGATCAGATCATCGGTGGGACGGTCATCAATATCCTGGCCATCGGCATCACCGGCTTCCTCAACCGCCAGATGTTCTTCGAGAAAGGCAGCGTCTTTGGCGGCCAGGTGCCCCACGCTCCCGGCACCCTGGACCCCATCCACATTCCGCTCCTGGCAGACCTGCCGGTTATCGGGCGTGTCTTCGACCAACAGCCGGTCACCATCCTGGCGATCGTCCTGGTCTTCGTTACCCATTTCGTATTGTTCCGCACCCGTTGGGGATTGCGCACCCGCGCCGTCGGCGAGCACCCGCGCGCCGCAGACACAGTCGGCATCAACGTGGTCCGGATGCGTTATATCAATGTCATCATCGGTGGGATGATGGCCGGCTTGGGAGGGGCCTATTTCACGCTCGAATCGGTGCCATCCTTCGAACCGCTCATGACCAACGGACGCGGCTTCATCGCCCTGGCAGCCATGATCTTCGGCAACTGGTCGCCGTTCGGCGCCTGGTCGGCGGCGCTGGTCTTCGGCGCGGCGCAAGCGCTGCAGATCAACCTGCAATTCTTCCGGGAGGTGATCCCTCCGCAGTTGGCGATCCTGCAAATATCTTACGTGGTCGGGCTGGCTCCCTATCTCCTGACCATGCTCATCCTGACCGGCATCGTGGGCAAGACCACCCCGCCGGCCGCCGATGGACAACCATACGACAAATAGGAGCCGCGCCATGACCAAACCTGTTGTTGTCCTCGAAGCCAAAGGCATCACCAAGAACTTCCCCGGCGTGCTGGCGAACGACCGGGTGGATTTCGACCTGCGCCAGGGGGAGATCCACGCCCTGCTGGGCGAGAACGGCGCCGGCAAGACCACGCTGATGAACATCCTCTATGGCCTCTATAGACCGGATGCCGGCCAGATCCGCATCAATGACGGGGATGTGGTCATCCACTCGCCGAAAGACTCCATCCGGCACGGGATCGGCATGGTCCACCAGCACTTCATGCTCATCCCGGTCTTTACCGTAGCCGAGAACATCATGCTCGGCTCCGAATTTATACAGAACGCGGACGGCATCCTCGAGCAGATCAGGAACAATTTGCGCAGCGCTGGCAATTGGTGGCGGGCGACCAAGAGATCGGCCGGCATTCTCGACCGGCGGGGCGTGGCGCAAAAGGTGCGCGATCTGTCGCACCAATACGGCCTGGATGTCGACCCGCTGGCCCTGGTCAGCCAGCTACCGGTCGGTGTGCAGCAGCGGGTGGAGATCGTCAAGACTCTCTACCGCGACGCCCACATCCTGATCCTCGACGAGCCGACCGCCGTGCTGACCCCGCAGGAAGCCGATGAACTATTCCACATCATGCGCGAGTTGACCAAGCGCGGCGTCTCGATCATCTTCATCACCCACAAACTCAAGGAAGTCCTGGCGGTCGCCGACCGCATCACGGTCATGCGCGCCGGGCAGGTGGTCGGCACGGCGCGGCCCATGGAGACGAGTGAAGCCAAACTGGCAGCCATGATGGTCGGGCGGGAGGTTATCCTCAAAGTTACCAAAGGGGAGGCCAAACCGCAGGACGAGATCCTCAAGGTCGATAAATTGACCGTCCAAGACGACCGCGGCCTGGAGGTGGTACACCAGGTCTCCTTCACCACCCGCGCCGGGGAGGTGCTGGGGATTGCCGGCGTCCAGGGCAACGGCCAGACCCAACTGGTGGAAGCGCTAACCGGCCTGCGTTCGACCCGGGGCGGCAGGATCAGCATCACCGGGCGGGACATTACCGACCGGATGCCGCGCACCATCACCGAGACCGGCGTGGCGCACATCCCCGAAGACCGCCAGCGGCATGGGCTCGTCCTTACCTATCCCGTGGCCGATAACCTGGTCCTGTGCACGTATTACCTGAAACCTTTCGGGGTGCGGGGCATCCTCCAGCCGAAGGTGATCGATGAAAATGCCCAGCGGCTGATCAAGGAATTCGATGTCCGGACTCCCTCCGCCTACGTCCCGGCCAGCAAACTCTCGGGCGGCAACCAGCAGAAGATCATCGTGGCGCGCGAACTCAGCCGGCCGGTGCGGCTGTTGATCGCCAACCAGCCGACACGCGGCCTCGATGTCGGTTCGATCGAATACATCCACAAGGAGATCGTCGCCATGCGCGACCGCGGCGTGAGCGTGCTGCTCGTCTCGGCCGAACTGGACGAGATCATGGCGCTCTCCGACCGGATCGCGGTCATGTACCGCGGCCAGATCGTCGCCACCGTGGACGCCAAGAACGTGACCCGCGAGCAACTCGGCTTGTGGATGGCCGGCGCCCAACCGGAACCGGTAGGATAAAACCAATCGCCCCCATCCACTCGAGAGCGCATTCCCAGGGACTGCCAAAAACCGGCAGTCCCTGGTGGTTTCAGGCGCAAGGTCTAGTAAAATAAGGCATGGAGTCATCCACCCCCACCGGATGACAGGCTAACATGTACCGAAAAACATTCGTTCGCACGGCTCTATTGGCAGCCAGCCTGCTGGCCATCCCGGCCTGTGCCGCCCTCCCCTTCCCCCAACCAACCCCCACCATCGCCCCCGTCAGCGCCTTCGCCACCCAGACCATGAGCGCCGTCCTGACCCAGGGGGCCCAGACCGCCAACCCGCCCGATCCCTTCCTGGTCTCCGCCAGCCAGACCATGGAAGCCTTCATCACCGGGTCGGTATTGACCGCCACCGCCCACGCCGGGCAGGCCCTCACCCCGCTCCCTTCTGCCACCCGCCCCACACAGACCCTCGCCCTCCCCCCCCCCACC
>VGNO01000113.1 GCA_016865985.1 Chloroflexota bacterium
GCCACGTCCGCGCTGGATTTTTCGAGCGCGCCGCGGATCACACGCTGGGTGCGTTCCCAAATCTCGAGGGCGTCGTGTTCCACCCAGCCCGGTTTCGGGTAAATTTGTTCGTGCTCTTTCTGGTCAACGGCCACGATATTCCCCCCATGGTCGAACAAAATGCAACGCGTGCTGGTGGTGCCCTGGTCAATGGCGGCGACGTATTTTGGCATAAAAATACTCCTGGGATCACGAATGACGCAAATGGACGAATGACGCGAATTTTATAGGTTAATTAACGACTCCTACAGCTTCAACACGACCCGCGCCGAAATTGACAAGAATCCCAAGCCTAAGCCCGGTTGCTTTCAAATACGAAAGCAATTGTTGCCTATAAACATCATTGAGTGCAGAAACTGCTTTAAGTTCGAGAATAATTTTCGCATCCACAACCAGATCGAGACGAAAAGTACCCACCAATTGGCCTTTGAACTTTACCTGTACAGTTTTCTGCTCCTCAACAGGAACCCCTTGTGTCTTGAATTCGAAGACAGCAGCGCGTTCATACACTTCTTCCGGGAATCCCGGCCCCAATTGATTGTGGACTTCAAACATCACCTGCATGATTTGATAAGATAGCATCGGGTAAATCAGGTTGGTTTTCCCGGTCTTGCTCTTATTCGTGGAATTTGTGCTATTCGTACTCATTCGTGATACTCCATTCCCTCGCCCCGGATAAAAATGCTTTCCCCGGCATGTTTTTTTTCCCCGCCGGTTGGACTTCATCCAGAACAAGGATTGAATTGCCCCATCCGACCACCGCAGGAAGGTCATGGTGAATCCAGCGCTTGCCGACAGGCTGGATCATGTAGGTCAGGATTACGTCTGCGTGCGCTTTCAGAACTTTGAGCGGTTGCCCCTGCCACTCCAAATATGCCCCCGGCCAGGGATTCATCGCCCGCACGCGGCGCTCCAGCGCGGCAGCGGGTTGGCTGAAATCCAGCAGCCCATCCTCTTTCTTCAGCATCGGGGCGTAGGTGGCGCCATCTTCCGGCTGCGGCTGCAGGGCAAGTTCGCCGCTGAGATAACGCGGCAGGGTTTCCAGCAACAGTTCCGCGCCCAGGGCAGCCATCTTCTCGAAGAGCGAACCCCCGGTCTCATCCGCGGCAATGGGAATGACGCGTTGGCTCAGGATGGGCCCGGTATCAACGCCCGCGTCCATCTTCATGATCGTAATGCCGGTCTGCTGGTCGCCATCCAGAATGGCGGCTTGGATGGGGGCCGCGCCGCGCCAACGGGGAAGCAGCGACCCGTGGACGTTGACGCAACCGAAGGGTGGCAGGTTGAGCGCGTCGGGGCGCAATATCTGCCCGAAGGCGGCTACAACGATCACGTCCGGCGCCCAGGCGCGCAGTTGGTCCATCGCTTCGGGCTGGCGTAACTTTTCGGGCTGGATGACGGGAATGCCGAGGCGGAGAGCCGCTGCTTTGACGGCGGGCGGTTTCAGGGTCCCGCCCCGCCCCGCCGGACGGTCGGGCTGGGTCACCACGCCGACGACTGGATAACGCTTCGCCAGCGCTTCCAGGCTGGGGACGGCGAAGTCCGGCGATCCCATGAACACCACACGCGGCGTTTTTCCCATGCCTTGATTTTACCTGAATTGGTACTTTCGGTCAGTAAAATCGGTTGCCTTTTGTCCACTTTGGTTGTAAAATAGCGCTAAATTCCCAGACCTATTCATCTTATTCAGGAGGAACAAATGTCCGAACAACCCGTCAATCCCGATATCACCAGTGATGATAAGCTGTGGGCTTTACTGGGCTATATCTTTTCGCCCCTCATCCCACTCATCATGCTGCTGATGGAGGACAAGAAGAGCCGCCCATTCATCAAGTTCCATGCCGTCCAGGCCATCGTGTTGGGTATTATCCAACTGGTCTTCTACATGGTCCTCGGCTGGATCTTCATCGGCCTGTGCCTCGGCCTGGCGCTCTTCAGCTACATGATCTACCTGGGCGTAAAGGCCTACAATGGCGAGTATGTTGAAGTGCCGGGTGTGACCAATTTCATCAAGAACCAGAACTGGGTTTAATTGTCGAATGGATTGCCAGGAGCCTGCCACGAGCAGGCTCTTTTCTTTCCTTTGGCGCAACCGGCCTGGGCAGGCTGCGTAAGTAAAGGCGAAGGAGACTGACCCATGACGAATGAGACGAATCTTTCCACCCCTCTCCAGCCGGTGCAGACCGGGCCGGGCGATGAACGGACCTGGAGCCTGCTGGCGCATTTGAGCGTGCTACTCAACCTAGTGACCGGTTTTGCCGGCCCAATCGCGGCGCTGGTTATTTACCTGGTCTACAAAGACCGTTCCCGCACAGTGGCATACCATGCTTTACAATCCATGATCTTCCAGTTGATCTGGTGGTACGGCGGCGGCCTGTTGATCGGCCTGATGTGGGCCATCGTCGGGGCGCTCTCGGCCATCCTGATCGGGGTCATCCTGATCCCGTTTGCCATCATCTTTACCCTGGTCTTCGCCTGCCTGCCGCTGGGCGCAGTGGTTTACGGTATCATTGGCGCGGTGCAGGTCAGCCAGGGAGGGGACTTCAAGTACTGGCTGGTCGGCGACTGGGTGCGCGGCACCCTCACCGGTCTTTAGTCCACTCAAGGAGCATCCCATGACTACTTTCGAACCCTCTTCCAATAATTCTGTGAAACCCGGCCTGGTACAGGCAATTGCCATCCTGACCCTGATTAACGGTATCTTCAACATCCTATGGGGAGCGGGGGTGATCCTCGGGTTGACCCTCGGCATCGTGACCCTCTGCCTGGCGCCGCTTGGGTTCCTACCGCTCATCCTCGGCATCTTCGAGATCATCTATGCCGCTAAATTACTCGCCAATCCCCCGCAACCGGCTCAGCCATCCCAGACGATCGCGATTCTGGAAATCTGCTGCATCCTGGTAGGGAATCTAATCTCGCTGATCGTCGGCATTCTGGCGCTGGTATTCTACGGCGACCCGCAGGTCAAGGCTTATTTTGCCGGGATCAATGGCCAACCGGTGGCAGCGACCATCCCGGTCACGCCTGTCCAGGCTGAAACAGCGCCTGTTGTACTTCCGGTTGAACCAATTGAGGCTGAAAAACCCAAACGGCGTACCCGAAAAAGCGGAAGTTAGCCTTGCGCTTTTCCCTGCTCCCCCGTAAAATGTAAGCCACAACATAATGGAAAGCAGGGAAGAGACCCCAAGCCAGGCGCAAGCCGGGGCACGGGGCACCGAAGGGGCAAGCCCGGAAACAGGCGAGACCGGGTGAAACTCTCAGGTAAAAGGACCCTGTTCCACCCACCTCTGGAAAGTCCATAAAGGACACCGACGGGGCAACCCCTGGATCATTTTTCCGGGGATAAATCTCTCAGGTCCATGACAGAGGACGCATGGTGTTTCACCTTGCGTCCTTTTTTCTTTCGCCAAATCAAAAATGAGGAGTCCAAATGAATATCCCATCCAATCTAAAGTTCACCCAGAGCGACGAGTGGTTCAATGCCGCCGACGGGAGCATGGGCCTGAGCGACTACGCCCAGGGACAATTATCCGATATCGTCTTTGTGGAGATTCTGGTCTCGGCCGGCGATGTTATCAAGGCCGGTGCCCCAATCGCCAGTGTGGAATCGGTCAAAGCGGCAGCCGAGATCTATGCCGCCGCCAGCGGTACGGTTAAGGCTATCAACGATGGCCTGGCGGATAAACCCGAAGTACTCAACAGCGATCCATACGGAGCCGGCTGGATGGTCAAGGTCGATGGTGGCGATGCTTCCGGGTTGATGGATGCAGCTGCCTACGAGAAGTATTGCGAAGAACGCTCTCACTAATTGGAAGTCAATACGTCTGAAAGTCCAAAATGTCTGCCAAATCAGGCTTGAAGACTTGTTAACTAGCAAGACTTGGAAAACTCCTATGACTTATATCCCCATCAGTCCCACAGAACGGGAGGCTATGCTGGCAGCCATCGGCGTGAAGAAGGTCGAAGACCTTTTCAAAGATGTGCCAGCCAAACACCGCTTCCCCAAACTGGACCTGCCCCCGGCGCTGACCGAGATGGAAGCCGCCGCCTCGCTCGAAGGATGGGCGTCCGGTAATGAAACGACCCGCGACCTGGTTTCGTTCCTGGGCGCGGGCGCCTACAACCACTACATCCCGGCCGCCGTGGACCACATCCTGCGGCGCGGTGAGTTCTACACCGCTTATACCCCCTACCAGCCGGAGATCTCGCAGGGCACCCTCCAGGCGATCTTCGAATACCAGTCGTTGGTCGCCGCCCTGACCGGGATGGAAGTCTCGAACGCCTCCCATTACGACGGGGCGACCGCCGTGGCCGAATCAGTCAACCTGGCTTACGCCAACTTCCGCGGTAAACGCACGAAGGTGGTCATCTCGCCCACTGTCCACCCGCAATACCGCGCCACCCTGCGGACATACACCCAGGGCATGGGGCTGGAACTGGCCGGCGACGATTCCCAGGCCGACCTGGAGGCCGGACCCGAAGCCATCGCATCCCTGGTCGACGACAATACCGCCCTGGTGGTGGTCCAGTACCCGGATTTCTTCGGGCGCATCCACGATTACACCCAACTGGTCGTGACCGCCCATGCCCGGGGAGCCCTGGTCTGCGTGGCAGCCAACCCGACCGCCCTTGCATTGCTCAAGACCCCCGGTGCAATGGGCGCCGACATAGTGGTCGGCGAAGGCCAGCCGCTGGGAATCCCGCTCTCCTTCGGCGGCCCGTACCTGGGATTCTTCACCACCCGCAAGCAATACATCCACAAGATGGCCGGCCGGCTGGTCGGCGAGACGGTGGACAACCGCGGCCAGCGTGCCTATGTGCTGACCCTCACCGCCCGTGAGCAGCACATCAAGCGCGAGCGCGCCACATCGAACATCTGCACCAACCAGGGGCTGATGGCGCTCGCCTCCGCTGTGTACCTGGCCCTGCTCGGCCAGGCCGGCCTGCGCCAGGTGGCCGAACTGTGCTACCATAAGGCGCATTACGCCGCAGAACGCCTCGGGAAGATCCCCGGCTTCGGCCTCTGTTTCTCGTCCCCCTACTTCCACGAATTCTCGCTCTGCTGCCCGCGCCCGGTCGAGGAGGTCAATGCCCACCTGCTCGAGCACGGCATCCTGGGCGGATACGACCTCGGCCGGGATTATCCGGCGCTGAAGGACCACATGCTGCTGGCTTTCACTGAAATGAACAGCAGGGATGAGATCGACTACCTGGTGGAAGTCCTGTCGGAGGTGAGCCATGACTGAGGGACAGATCGTTGAACCGACCCTGTTCGAACTCTCCTCCGCCGGGCGCCGCGGCGTAACCTTTCCGGACCTGGATGTGCCGCGCGCCGGACTGCCCGAGTCCCTGCTGAGGCCGGACCTGCCCCTGCCCGAACTGGGCGAGGTGGACGTGGTGCGCCATTACATGCGCCTCTCGAAATTCAACTACAGCGTGGACGGCGGTTTTTATCCGCTGGGTTCATGCACGATGAAGTACAACCCCAAGGTCAATGAGGATGCCGCCCGCCTGCCCGGTTTCGCCTTCGTCCACCCGCTCCAGCCGATCGAGACCGCCCAGGGCGCCCTGGGCTTGATGTTCGAGATGCAGGAATGGTTGAAGGAGATCAGCGGATTCTCGGCCGTCACCCTCCAGCCGGCGGCCGGGGCGCATGGCGAGTTGACCGGTGTGCTGATCATGCGCGCCTACCACCAATCTAGCGGCGATGCAAAACGGGTGAAAATGCTCATCCCCGATTCAGCGCATGGCACCAACCCAGCCTCATCAGGCGTGGTGGGGATGCAGATCGCCCAGATCCCGTCCGATGAGCGCGGTAATGTGGACCTGGCTGCCCTGAAAGCGCAATGTGACGAGACCGTGGCCGGCCTGATGCTGACCAACCCGAACACCCTCGGCCTGTTCGATGAGAACCTGGAGGAGGTTATCAAGGCGGTCCATGCCTGCGGCGGCCTGGTCTACGGCGACGGCGCCAACCTGAATGCCCTGCTGGGCGTCCTCCGTCCCAGCGATGTGGGGATCGATGTAATGCACTTCAACCTGCACAAGACCTTCTCCACGCCGCACGGCGGCGGAGGTCCCGGGTCCGGGCCTGTGGGGGTGGCTGCCCACCTGGCTGATTTCCTACCCACACCGCTCATCGGGATCATTGAAGCCGGTCAAGGAGATACCCCCCCACTTTATGGTTATGTAACTCCCAAAAAGACCATTGGGCGCGTCAAGGCTTTCCATGGTCACTTTGGGATGATCATACGCGCCTACACTTACATCGCCATGCACGGACCCGATGGACTGCGAGCCATCTCGGAATATGCCGTTCTCAATGCCAACTACTTGCGCGCCCGGTTGAATAAGACCTACCACCTGCCCCATGACCGCATCTGCATGCATGAGTTCGTGGCGGAAGGCCGGTTCGAAGGTTCTGATGTACGCGCCCTGGATATAGCCAAGCGCCTGATGGATTATAACTTCCACCCTCCGACCAATTATTTCCCGCTCATTGTCCATGAAGCGTTGATGATCGAACCAACCGAGACCGAGAACAAGGATACCCTCGACCGGTTTGCAGACGTGATGATCCAGATTGCCCAGGAAGCCAGGACCGATCCCGACCTTTTACACAACGCTCCACACAATACACCCTTTGGCCGCATGGATGAAGTGAAGGCGGCCAGGGAATTGGTGCTCTGTTGCTGGCTGCCGGAAGATTACGAGAAGTAAGGATGATGATACCTGGGTCGGTTATCCCGACCCAGGCGCTTTTTGTGAGGTTACCATGCCTATCAATTGGATGGATATGACAAATGTGTCATTCAATACTCTCCTGCTCCTCGAACGAGTGCAGTTATCCTGGTTTCCAGGGTGGGTGGACCCGAATGACCTGGGATTGGCGCTCAAGGCTAACCCGGTGGTGGAGTGGTACCTGCGCCATAAATGCCCTGAGATATATGAATGGCTGGATGGTATCATGTCTCAGGTTGGCGATAGCCTGCCCGAAGCGCTCTTGCTCAGACAGGCAGAGGTCCGCATTTTACAGTCTATTACTGACCTCGTTACCTATGTACTCGATCCAGCCTTTTATGATGCACAGGAATTCCTGAACTGGGATCCGAAGGAACTGACCTCCCTGGTGGATTTTTCAGCCAGGATTGTCATCGATGTGGGTTCGGGTACTGGACGACTTGCATTTATTGCGGCGCAAACCGCCAAAACGGTCTTTGCAGTGGAGCCGGTCGGCAATCTCCGTTACTATCTCCAGAGCAAGGCAATCCAATCGGGCGTGATGAATATATACCCAATGGACGGATTGATCACCAATTTACCCTTTCCGCCTGGATTTGCTGATGTAACGATGGGTGGGCATGTTTTTGGGGATGCACCTGGGAAAGAAATGGCTGAAATGGTGCGCGTGACAAAACCCGGTGGTTCGATCATCCTTTGCCCCGGAAACGACGAGAGTGACAACGAGAGGCATGCCTTCCTGACATCCCAGGGATTTTCATGGAAGAGTTTCATAGAACCTCCAGATGACCGAGTGCGGAAGTATTGGAAAGTAATCTAGCACAATTGCAGATTCCTGCCGATACGGGTAGAAGGGCGGAGTCCTGGTACCGACGGTAATTCCCGGATACCTTACGATCTAGAAACCGACCTACCGGTCGGTTGGGGCGCTTGACCTATAGTTTTCCATTTGCTGCGACTGCCAAGTATCCATGCCGATTTATGACAATCAGCACTTGCACATCTTGTGCTGTATGTCACAATCTGTACAGGTATTTTCCCAGCCAAAGGAGTCACCATGTTGATCGTGTTTTTCTTGGTAGTCCCCAAGGAGGCGCACCGATGAGTCCAACCAGCCTTTCGCCGGCGCGCGGAGCACCGCGTGTCGGCGTTTACGTTTGTCACTGTGGGACGAATATTGCCGGTGTTGTGGATGTCGACGAAGTCACCCAGTTCGCAGCCAAACTCGGCAACGTGGTCATTGCCCGGAATTACGCCTACATGTGTTCAGACCCGGGACAGGAACTGATCAGTGAGGATATAAAAACAGAAGGCCTCGACAGGGTCGTTGTGGCTTCCTGCTCCCCCCTGATGCACGAAGCCACCTTCCGCCGGGCCTGCTCTGAAGCGGGGATGAATCCCTACCTGTTCCAAATGACCAATATCCGGGAGCACTGCTCCTGGGTGACGGACGACATGGGACAGGCTACAGAAAAAGCCAAAGCCCTGGTAGCGGCAGCCGTGCAGCGTGTGGTATGGCATGAACCGCTGGAGGTGCGCCGGGTATCCCTGAAACAATCCGCGTTGGTGGTTGGCGGCGGGATCGCCGGGTTGGAATCCGCCCTGCGTCTCGCCGATTCAGGCAAAAAGGTGTACCTGGTGGAGCGCGAACCCAGCATCGGCGGGCACATGTCGCGGCTGTACAAGACATTCCCAACGCTCGACTGTGCGGCTTGAATACTCACACCGAAAATGGTGTCCGTTGGACGCCACCCCAATATCACCCTGCTGAGCTATAGTGAAGTCGAGAAAGTTACTGGTTACGTCGGTAATTTCGATGTCACTGTGCGGCGCAAAGCGCGCTACGTGAACGAGAGCATGTGCACCGGCTGCGGGACCTGTGTCGATAAATGCCCCTGGAAGAAGATCCCTTCTGAGTTCGATCTCGGATTGGGTAACAGACCGGCGATCTATTTCCCATTCGCACAGGCAGTGCCGCGTGTGCCGGTGATCGACAAGGAAAATTGTGCCTATTTCAAGAGCGGAAAATGCCGCGCCTGCGAAAAGTTTTGCCCCCGTGAAGCGATCAACTTCGAGCAACTGGATGAGTTCATGGATTTCGAAGTTGGAACCATTGTCCTTGCGACCGGTTTCAGCGATTTCGACCCGGTCCGCTCCCCGCAATACGGGTTTGGCCAATTGGAAAATGTACTGACCGGGATGCAGGTCGAGCGCTTGATCAACACCGGTGGCCCGACCAGCGGGAAATTGCTGCTCAAGGACGGGCGGAAACCAAACCGGGTTGCCATCTTGCATTGCGTCGGCAGCCGGGGCGACCAGAACGAGCATTGTTCTCGGGTCTGCTGCATGTACTCCCTAAAATTGGCGCAACTCATAAGAGATTACATGGATGCTGAGGTCATCGAGTTCTATCGCGATATGCGGGCTTTTGGCAAGGATTACGAAACATTCTACAACCGTGTCCAAAAACATGGCGTTGAATTCATCCGCTTCGACCAAGAGATCAAGGTCG
>VGNO01000114.1 GCA_016865985.1 Chloroflexota bacterium
TGAATGTAACGTTTCGCCCTTCCGGTTCCTTGCAACGAAACAAATACAAGTACAATACGTGTGAAGTCTGTTGCAGCCTCAACGAGCGAGGAGTCGGACATGGGATTGAACATCAAGGTGCTGGGATACCGGAAACCGGCGCGCTATGCCGTGCGGCACGCCGCCACCGCGGCCTGGAACGCCGTCAAGGCCGGCCATCCCGGCGTGACGGCAGAGATCACCGAAGTGGCCGCCGCCGACGAGATCTGCAAGTACACCTCCATCCTGATCCTGCCCAGCCTGGTGATCAACGACAAACTGGTCTGCGCCGGGCGCGTCCCCAGCCGGGAGGAGATCGGCGCCTGGATCGAGGAAGCGCTCGCCGCCGCCTGAAACTCAAGCCGCCCACCGCCAACACGCCGCCGGGATGAACATCTCTCATCCCGGTTTCATTTTTCCCGCAGCCGGACGCGGTAAAATGGATGCCTTGCAAGGAACCCCTCCCACATGAACGCCTTCACCTCGTCCGAACCCCCCATCTACGAACGCCCGCCCAAGCCGGTGCGGGTCGCCCTGCCGGCCGGCAAGCCCTACGTGACCTACGGCCTGCTGGCGATCACCGCCTTTGTCTTCCTGCTGCAAAGCGCCAGCCAGTTGTTCCTGGGCGGCGACCTGCCCGCCTTCCTGGGCGACAAGTACACGCCGGATATGCTGGCAGGACAGGTCTGGCGGTTCCTGACGCCGGTCTTCCTGCACGGTTCGCTCTACCATATCGCCTTCAACATGCTGGCGCTCTTCAACCTCGGGCGCGGCCAGGAAGCCCGTTTCGGCCACCTGCGCTTCACGGCGCTCTACTTCCTGGGCGCCTTCAGCGGGAACGTCCTTTCTTTCCTCCTGACCCCGGCCGCCTCGCTGGGCGCTTCCACCGCCATCTTCGCCCTGATCGCAGCCGAGGGCATCTTCCTCTACCAAAACCGGAAACTGCTGGGCGCGCAGGCCGCCCGCTCGCTGGGCAGCCTTGCCCTGTGGGGCGGGATCAATCTCTTCCTCGGCTTTACCAGCAGCGGCATCGACAACTGGGGACACGTGGGCGGGCTGGCGGGCGGACTGCTCTTCGCCTGGTTCGGCGGCCCGCGCTGGAAGGTGGAGGGACTGTACCCCCAACTCTACCTGACCGACGAACGGCACGGGAACGGACTATGGGCCGGGACGGCCGCCGTGCTGCTGGTCTTCCTGCCGCTGGCGGCGCTGGGCTGGCTCTGGCTTCCATAAAGGATCAGGACTTCCCGCAGGTTCCGAACCTGCGGGAAGTTTTTTTACTCGATCGCGTCCTTCAACTTCTTTGCCAGCCCCCCGAACGGCTGCGTATACCGCATCTCGTCCAGGCGCGGGCAGGGCAAATCCACCTTCAAATCCAACTTGATCCGCCCGGGGCGCTGGGTCAGCACCAGCACCCGGTCCGCCAGCAGGAGCGATTCCGAGATGGAATGGGTCACCATGATGACCGTCTTGCGGCGCGCCTGCCAGATGCGCGAGAGTTCGCCCCACATCCGTTCGCGGGTCAGGGCGTCCAGCGAACCGAAGGGTTCGTCGAGCAGGAGGATATCCGGGTCGTGGATCAGGGCGCGGGCGATGGCCACCCGCTGCGCCATCCCGCCCGAAAGGTCGCGCGGCCAGTTGTGCTCGAAGCCCTGCAGTCCGACCAGTTCGACCAGTTCCCGGGCGCGGGCGCGCCGTTCCTCCACAGCAACCCCGTCCAGTTCGAGCGGCAGGGTGATGTTCCCGAGCACCGTCCGCCAGGGCATCAGGTTGGCCTGCTGGAAGACCATACCGATCTTCGGCTGCCCCCCGGCGAAGGAGATCGTCCCGGCGGTGGGATGCAGCAGCCCGGCCAGCGCCCGCAGCAGGGTGGACTTGCCGCTGCCCGACGGCCCCAGCAGGCAGACGAATTCCTGCGGCTGGACGGAGAAGGTGGCCGAGGCGAGCGCGTGGAGCCCCCCGTTGGCGTCGGGGAAGGTGACACTCAAGCCGTGGACGGTCAGGATGGGGGCGGGCATCATTTAGCCATTGCAGCAAGGGCGACTCATGAGACAGCCCTGCAGGATCATGGAATGAATTCGTTCGTAAACGCCTGCGCCAGGTCCAGTGGCTCGGCCAGCAGGCCCATCTCCAGCAAAACAGCCTGCATATTCTCCCAGTCCTGCGGGTCGGAGAAACCGAGACGGTCGGCGCGCCAGAGTTCGATGGATGTCTCCAGCACCTGCATCTGGGTTGCATCGTCGGGCGCCAGGCCTTCGACATACCCAAGCGAGATGGAATAGGCGGCGGCCGGGTCGGCGATGGCATCGGCCAGGCCGCGCAGGAAGGCGCGCACCATGCGCTGCACCAGGTCGGGGTCCCCGGCGATCGTCTGCTCGTTGGTGAGCAGGCCGTTGGCCGCCAGGTCGACGTAATCAGCCACGCGCAGTTCGGTCACTTCGTAACCCTGCGAGCGCAGGCGCACCGGCTCATTGGCGGTATAGCCGCAGATGACCGGGTTGCGGCCGGCCGCCAGCGCTTCCGCCTGGGAGTAACCGATCGATTCGAGCGTCACATCGGCCTCGTCCAACCCGCCGGCATGGAGCAGGGCGCGCAGGCCGATGTAATTCGCCCCGTAGAGGCCGGGCAGACCGATGGTCTGGCCGGCCAGGTCGGCCGGGGACTGGATGCCCAACCCGGCCTCGGCGACAACCGAGACCGGGTACTGCTGGTACCAGGCTGCCACGTAGGTCACCGGCAGCCCCTGGGCGCGCGCCAGCAGCACCTGCTCGCCGGAGACGACCGCGAACTGGAGTTCGTCCGCCCCCACCAGCGCCGCGGCCTGGTTCTCGTCCATGTGGACGATCTCGACCTCCAGCCCTTCGGCGGCAAAATGCCCGTTCCCGATGGCGGCGTACATCGGCGCGAACTGGATGTTGGGGATGTAGCCAAGGGCGATCTGGATCTGGATGGTCCCGGCCGGTTTTGCGCCGCAAGCCGCCAGGGCAAGCGACAGGCCAAGGAAAAGGATGGGGTTTTTTTTCATAGAAGCGCCTCCTGCCAGGAAAGTAGTTTTTTTTCGAGCAAGGCGACCGCGCCGTAGAGCGCCAGCGCCAAAAGGATGAGGGTGAAGACGGCGACGAAGACCAGCGCCGTGTCGTACCGGCCGCGCGCCGCGTTGACGAGGAAACCCAGGCCCTTGTCGGCCCCGACCAGTTCGCCGACCACCGCCCCGATGACCGAGAGCGTGGCGCCGATGCGCAACCCGCCCAGCAGGATCGGCAGGGCGGCCGGCACCTCCAACCGGCGCAGGATCTGGCCGCGCCGGGCGCGCAGCGAACGCATCAGGTCGTGCAGCGAGCGGGGCACAGCGCGCACGCCGACGATGGTATTGACCAGCACCGGGAAGAAGACGATCAGAGCGCAGATGAGCGCCTTCGAGAACATGCCCGGCCCGAACCAGATCACCAGCAGCGGGGCGATGGCAACGATGGGGATGGCCTGCGAAGCCACCAGGAAGGGCGAAGCCAGGCGCTCGAAGAGCCGCGACTTGGCGACCGCATACCCGAGCGCCACCGCCGCCGCCGTCCCGGCCAGCAGGCCGAGCAGCACCTCCGCCAGGGTGACCGCCGTATGGAGCAGCAGGCTGCCGTCGGTGAACGCTTCCCAGGCGCGCCCGGCCACGGCTCCCGGCGCCGGGAGGATGAAAGCCGGCAACCCGGCATAGCGGCTGGCGAGTTCCCAGGCCAGCAGAGCGGCTGCCATTGAAGCCAGCGTTGCCCAGGGGGAAAAGCGGGGGAGGTTGCGGGGTAGTTTTCGATCCATGGCCTACTGCGGGGACAAAAAGCCCCGTCGGTTGGCGGGGCGGAGGGGATGGACACAGGCTCGAGGTCCGGGCGGACCCGCCAGGCAAAACCCCGAAAACGCACGCGTTCCCGGGGCCAGCGGTCCAAGCCAGACCTGTCGCAGGTCTATCGAACACCTTCTTTCATCCGGACTGTTACCGTCGGCCCCGGAATTGCGCCGGGTCATGCATACAGGGGAATGTTGCGCCTGGTTGCTCGCGGGCTGTACCGCCGGTCGGGGGTTGCACCCTGCCCCGAAGGTTTCTATTCAGTTGTCTGGATTATAACAAGTTTCGCCAGGGCCGGCAGCGGATCGGGCGGCTGCCGCCCAGGAATCATCAGGCTTTGACGATGCAATCGACCGGGCAGACCGCGATGCACTGCGGCGAGTCGTGGTGCCCGACACATTCCACGCAGGTGGCGGCGTCGATAATGTAGATCGGGGCGCCTTCGGTGATCGAGTTGGTCGGGCATTCCGGCAGGCAGGCGCCGCAGGAAATGCAGTCATCGTTGATTTTCATTGCCATGGGTTCTAATCTCCTTGAGTAATTTCCATTGCCAGTTCGTGCTTAAGTTACTGTATTGCATTGGCGGTGTCAAATGACAAATGTCTTATCTTTGACTTTTTTTGTCACCGTCTGTTCACTTAATGATCCCCAGTTCCCGGCCGACCTTCGCGAACACTTCCAATACCCGCTCCATCTGCGCGTCGGTATGGGTCGCCATGTAACTGGTGCGCATCAACTGCATCCCGGCCGGGACGGCGGGGGAGACAACCGGGTTGACGAAGATGCCGTTCTCGAAGAGCGCCTTCCAGAAGAGGAGCACTTTTGTGTCGTCGCCAATGATGATGGGGATGATGGGGGTGGTGGAGTTGCCGATGTTGAAACCCAACTGGCGGTAACCGGCGCGCATCCGGTCGGCGATCTGCGCCAGGCGCTGGACGCGTTCGGGCTCCTCACGCATGATCCCGAGCGCCGCCAGGGCCGCGGCGGCATTGGCCGGGGAGATGCTGGCGCTGAAGATCAGGGAACGGGCATGGTGTTTGATATAGTGGATGACCGTTTCGTCCCCGGCGATGAACCCGCCCAGGGAGGCGAGCGATTTGCTGAACGTGGACATGACCAGGTCCACCTGGTCTGTGATGCCGAAATGGGCCGCCGTGCCGCGCCCGCCGCCCAGAACGCCCAGGGCGTGGGCGTCGTCCACCATCAGGCGGGCGCCGTGCCTGCGGCAGGCCTGCGCCACCTCCGGCAGCGGGACGATGTCCCCGCCCATGCTGTAGAGGCCGTCCACCACCACCATCCGGCCATGCTTGGCGGGGATGCCGGCCAGGACGCGCTCGAGGTCCTCCAGGTCGTTGTGGCGGAAACGTTTGGTCTCGCCCCAACCGAGGCGCGCCCCGTCCACAATGCTGGCATGGTCGTCCTTGTCCAGCACGACTGTGTCGTAGCGGCCGACCAGGGCGCTGATCGTCCCCAGGTTGGACTGCATCCCGGTGGAGAAGACCAGCGCCGCCGGTTTACCGACCCATTCCGCCAGTTCGTGTTCCAGGCGCTCGTGCAGTTCCAGCGTCCCGTTCAGGAAACGGGAGCCGGTGCAGGAGGTGCCGAAACGCTGGATGGCGTCGATCGCCGCCTGGCGCACGCGCGGGTCGGTCGTCAGCCCCAGGTAGTTGTTCGAGCCACACATGATCAGGCGGTGGCCCCTGAAGACCGCCTCGGAGCCTTCGCTCTCGGTGAGGGGGATGAAATAGGGATAAAGCCCGGCCGCCATGGCCTCGCGGGCGGTGGTAAAACCGGAACACTTCTCGAAAATATCCATGATTTACTCCTCGCTTATTTTATGCCTGCCTTGCGACGGGCATCGCGAACGAGCCAATCCGCCAGCAGATACCAGCCATTTCCCAGCAAGCGGCTCAGGTGATACCAGAATTTCGCCTCGCCGGGAAGAATGAGATACTTCTTCCGCCGCACATCTCGAAGAATGATTTCTGCAACCACATCAGCAGACAACATTTTTGCCAGGGCGTTTATCAGTTTCGTCTCCGGCGGTTGAAACTGCTTCTCTTCGGCCAGTTGCGGGGTATCGGTATCCGGCGGGAAGACGACCGAGACGCGGATGCCGTGCGGCCTGAGTTCGCCGCGCAACACGTCCGAAAAGCCGCGTACGGCATATTTGGACGCGCCATAGGCTGAGTAGCCAAAGGCGCCCAGAAATCCAGCCACCGAAGAGATATTGATGATGTGCCCGCTGCCGCGTTCCATCATTCCCGGCAGCGCCGCCTTGACCACATGCACCGTGCCCATGTAGTTGATTGCCATCATCTGGCGGAAAACCTCCACATCCAGTTCCTGCACGTAACCAGGACGGGTGACCCCGGCCGAATTGATGACGATATCCGGTATGCCCGCCTCGCGGATGACCTGCCCGACGGCCTTCTGTACCTGCTGCCAATCCGACACATCCGCGACGACGGTCCGGCAGGCCGCGCCGATTTCCTTCTGCGTCGCAGCGAGCGCTTCCTTGCGCCGCGCCAAAATCCAGACCTGCGCCCCCTGCGCGGCCAGTCCTTTCGCCAGCGCCAGCCCGATCCCGCTCGAACCGCCGGTGACCAGGGCGACCTTGTCCTCGAAACTCTTTACCGCCAATGCCATGTCAAAGCCTCCTCCAAGGAATGCACATCCAAAGCCATGTTATGAAACGCCGGATAGCGCCTTTCGGTTCGGCGGTGGGTAAAATTCGTAGCGACGACCCGCGTCGTCACTCCGGAGATGCGATGGGGAGGCGCGTTTACAAAGTATACAAATCGCCATACTTGGCGCGCAGGTATTGGATGTAAGGGGTGATGGAAATATCCGCCCCGGTGACGCGCCGCACCAGTTCCGGGGCTGTGTACTTGCGCCCGTGGCGGTAGATGTTCTCGACCAGCCAGGCATGGAGCGTATCGAACTTCCCGCGCCCGATCTCCTGCGGGATCTCCGGGTGGGCCTTGAGCGCCGCCTGGTAGAACTGGGCGCCCATCACGTTGCCGAGCGTGTATCCCTGGAAGACGCCGCCGATCGTCCCGTCGTACCAGTGGACATCCTGCAAGACACCGTCCTTGTCATCCGGCGGGGCGATGCCGAGATCGGCCTGGAAGCGCTCCCGCCAGGCTTCCGGCAGGTCCCTGACCGCCAGGGAACCCTCCAGCAGCGCCAGTTCGAACTCGAAACGCAGCATGATATGCAGGTTGTAGGTCACCTCGTCGGCGTCGGTGCGGATGAGCGAACGCTCGACCTTGTTGATGGCGCGGTGGAAGGCATCCAGCGAGACCCCCCGCAACTGGTCCGGGAAGACCTTCTTCAGTTTCGGCAGGAAGAATTCCCAGAAGCCCCGGCTGCGCCCGACGATATTCTCCCACAGGCGCGACTGGGATTCGTGCACCCCGGCCGAGGCGCCTCCTGCCAGGGGCGTGCCGTCGTACTTTGGGTCCGAGCCCTGTTCGTAGAGGGCGTGCCCGGCCTCGTGGATGTTGCTGAACAGGCATTCGCCCAGGTAGTCCTCGCGCACGCGGGTGGTGATGCGCACATCGCCGGTCGAGAACGTAATGGTGAACGGGTGGTGGGTCTTGTCCAGCCGACCGCGTTGGAAATCGTAGCCGATGGCGCGCACCACATCCTCGCAAAATGCCATCTGCTCCCTTTCGGGGAAATGCCTGCGGATGCAGGAGTCATTGGCCGGTTCCTGGGCAAGGATGGCCTGGACGACCGGCACCTGGGCGGCGCGCAGGTCGGCGAAGAGGGCGCGCACCGAGGCGGCCTTCATGCCGGTATCGGCAAAGTCGATCAACGGATCGGCGATATGGTCGTAACCGGGGAAATAGTCCGCCAGTTCGCGGCTGAAATCGAGCGTCTTCTCGAGATGGGGGGTGGTTTTGGCAAAGTCGTCCGCCGGGCGGGCCGTTGCCCAGGCCTGGTAACTTTCAACCTGGTGTTCATTGAAGCGCGCCATGAACTCCGGCGGGACGCGCGTGGCGCGTTCGTAATCCCGGCGCGCCACGCGCACCAGGCTGGCGTCATCGTCATCGAAGGGCAGGCTTTCCTCGTGGGGGCGCAGGTCGTCCAGTAGTTTTCCAATGGCCGGGTCGATCAGTTTCTCCTGGGCGATCCTGGCCATGGTCGCCATCTGGCGGCCGCGCGCCGGGGCGCCGCCCTCCGGCATGTAGGTCATCTGGTCCCAGGCCAGGACGGCCCCGGCGCTGCGGAGGTCGTTGACCTCCCGCAGGCGGTTTTTCAGTTCGTCGAGTTTTTTCTTGTGATCCATCGCTGCTCCTTATGCGGGGCAATTATACGTCAGGATGCCCGCTTCCCGGGCAGCGGGAGGATGACCAGGGCGCTGGCCAGGAAACACAACGCCGCCAGCGCATACAGGGACAGGTAACCGGTGGAGGCCGAACCGAGCGCCTTGTTTATGGGGTCGATCAACACCCCGCCCAGCAGGCGCGCCACGCCGGAGCCGATGCAGGTGGCGATATTGGCGATCCCCAGGTAACGGGCGGCTTCCTCGCGCGGCACGATGTCGGTCGCCAGCGCCCAGGAGGCGGAGAGGAAGGCGCCGATGCCCATGCCGACCACCCCGCCGGCGATGGTGATGAGGGTCGTCGAACGCACCAGGAGCAGCATGGATGCCCCGGCGAAGGCCACGAAGCCGGACACCATCATCACCGGCTTGCGCCCGAACTTATCCGAGAGCCAGCCGGCCAGCAACGCCAGGAGGATCAGCGCCCCGCCCAGGATCATCTTCAGGTTGCCATAGAACGACTGGGCGTCCGCCTGGGTCATGCCGATCACATCCATCAGGTAGTTGATGAGGAATGAGTTGACGGCAATGAAAGCGCCCCAGAAGAGGATGCGGTTGGCGAACCACCAGCCGAAGACCGGGCGTTCCCGGAAATCGACGGAAAAGGCGTTCTTCAGGGATTCAGCGACCGAGCGCGAAGCCACCTGCTCCGAGGCCGCGCCGGGCCGCTCGCGCGCCCAGATGCCGGTTAATGTGACGAAGACGGCAAACAGCGCCACCGGGGCGGCCGCCGCCACATAGACGGCATTATCGCCCCAGCGGGCGATGCCGCTCTCGCCCAGGATCTTCCCGGCCACCATGCCCCCCACCACCAGGGCCAGGATGTCCATCACGGCTTTCAGGCTGGAGGCGGCGCCGCGCTGCGACTCGGGCGCCAGGTCCGGGATGAGCGCCTGCCACGGGCCTTGCAGGATGTTCGAGGAGAACTGGATCAGGATCACACCCAGCAACAGGACCCACAGGGCCGGGGCAGCCGCCAGCAGGAAGAGCGAGGCGGCGATCAGAGCCATCCCGCTGATGATGAACGGCAGGCGGCGGCCCCACTTCGTCCGCGCCCGGTCGGAGAAGACGCCCACGATGGGCTGGA
>VGNO01000115.1 GCA_016865985.1 Chloroflexota bacterium
TGGTCCGGGGTCGGATCGTTCGTCGCGGCGACCTGTACGGTCAGGGTTCGCGGGGCAAGGGGGGCCAGGTTGGTCGCCTGTTCCACCCGGATAGTATCGAGGTTGCCGCCTGCCTGGGCGGTGAAGGCGACCGAATAAGGCTGGCCGGCGCTGGCGATGCACGGCTGCAAAGCCTCCACCACCTGCATCACCGGCTGGATCCCGGCCTGGATGGAAAGGGTGAGTGGGCCGCAAAGGTCCGCGCTGCCGTCCGCGCTGAGCAGGTCGAAGCGCAGGGTATAGACCTGCCCGGCCAGGAGGACAGCCGGCTCGACCAGGCCGAGGGACTGGGCGATATCCCCCTGGCTGCCTTGCGGATAGGCATGGAACTGGGTGGAAGCCAGCGGCTGGGAGGCCGCCGGGTCGTGCCAGACCGTCAGGCCCAGGTCTAGGGTGTCCCTGGTCCCGGCAGCGGCAACATGCGCCAGGTGGATATCCTCCAGCAGGCCATCGGCGCGGGCAGTGAAGGAGGCCGAATACGGTGAGTCTGATGCGACTTGCGAGCCGCTGGACAATGGGAGCGGTTGTCGATAGATCGCGCCATCGGCCTGTTCGACCAGCAGGTTGATCGGTCCCGGCGAGTTCTGGTAGATCCACTCCGAGGCTGCGATGCGGGTCTCGGTGCGGGTGTAGATCCCGGCGAAGGCGATAGCCCAGACGGCGGTCAATGCCAGCACGATACTGCCGGCAGATACAGAGGTTAGACGACAGACGATGGACCATGTTCTTCGGCCGGTAATCTGCTTACTCTTGTCCCACAACCAGATGACCAACCAGGCCGCCATCATGCACAGGAGCGGATAGATGGGCAGTTGGTAGCGCATGGTCGGGTTGTACTGGAGCGACTGCCACATGAAGTAGGCCGCCGTCCAACCCCAGAGTAGCAGGTGCCGGCGCCATTCGCCTTTGAACATGCGCCAGGCCATCCACAGGAAACCAGCCCAGGCCA
Organism: Chloroflexota bacterium; assembly: GCA_016865985.1. GTDB lineage: Bacteria > Chloroflexota > Anaerolineae > Anaerolineales > Villigracilaceae > VGNO01. The sequence continues at coordinate 989 of VGNO01000115.1, forward strand.
GGATGCCGAGCGGCAGTCCCAATCCCCAGACCGTCAGGTTGGTGAAGGAAAAGAGGTCGGAACGGCGCGCCCATTGCAGGTTCCAGGGCAGGTCGGCGTTGGGTGTGGCCTGGGCGCGTTGTTCCCGGATGTTCGCCAGCCAGGCCGGATTCAACCCCAGCCCGTCGAAGGCATAGGGCTGGAGGATGCGGAAGGCCAGCAGGCTGGCCAACCCGCCAACCACGAGGAAGGCGGTCACCTGCAGCATGGCGCGGTTGGACAGGGGCCGGCCGCGCCGGTACTCCCGCACCAGGAAGGCGGCCGGGAGCAGGACTGCCAGCGGGGCCGCGTTCAATTTCGAAGCGATTGCCATCCCGAAAGCCAGGCCGAACAGCAGGCTGTTGGCAAGGTCGGGCGATTTCAACAGGGTGGCGAGCGCCTGGGGCGCCGCCGGCTCTTCCGCCATTGGCTTGCCGGCGGCGATCGAGACTGCGAAGAAAATGGCAACAAGGATGAAGAAATTTGCAAACAGGTCGGTGGTGTAGAAATGGGACTGCTGGATCTGCATCACAGCCAGGGATGAGAAGGCTGCTGCCAGCAGCGCCACCCGCCTGCCGTAAAGACGGGCGGACACCAGGTACAGAACCAGGATCGTCAGAAGGTCCATACCAGCCGACATCTGGCGGCCGAAGAGTTTTATATCGTGCGCCTGCAGGTTCAAACTACCCAGGAACGGCAGGCTGCCCACATCGTTGATCGTACCGGCCAGGTAACGTACCATGAAGACCGGCAGCGTGCCGTATGTGTAGAAAGTCTTGCCGCGGTTGTGCGGGTTCAGCGGCGAACAGGCGGTGTCGAAGTACCCGCCCCATTCCGCGCAATCGGTGTACGTCTCGGGGTATTGCGCCCGCCAGGGTTGGTCGGCAGCCGTCGGGGCGGGGCCCAGTCCATCCGTTTCTCCGATCGGGGCGATATCATAGGTAACTGAGGTGAGGAAACCTTCGTCGGGGTGTTGGTGCTGGAGTTCACCCCAATCGCTGCCGGAGAAACGCAAATACCCGGCGCCGGCCAGCGCCATCAGCAACAGGAGGTCGTACAACCAGGGATGTTTTTCGCGATATTTCATGATCACCGTCAAGGATCACGGCTCCAGGCGCGCCAAGCTGGGCAGCGCCCGGGCGTGTGGATTAGTCGTCCGCCGGGACGAAGAATAGCATGAAATCAAAATTGTCCGTCCGGGCTTCGTAGCGGCTGGTGGAGCCATGCGGGTAGAGTCCCTGCAGGGCATCCAGGGTGGACTGATCATCGAGCTTCACGATGAATAACTTCGGGCCGCTCCAGGACAGCGAATCGGCCAGCCGGTCCGGCCAGAGCGCCATGTCCCGGTTGGGGATGCCAGCCCAGATGGCCGGCAGTCGGGTATCCACCCAATAGGGATATGGCACGATCCAGACCGTTTCGCTCGTGCCATATGTTTGCTGGAACTGTTCGACCACCTGGCCCATCTCGGAAGTATTCAAGACCGATGCCTCGATCTGGGTGCGGTATTGGTGAAATACCAGGCCATAGTTCTGCATGCCGGACCAGCCAAACAGGAAGACGAACAGCCCGGTGATGAATGCCCTCCCAGCCCGCCGGTCCAGCGCGGACCGGAGGCCGGTCCACAGGCCATCGAAAGCCAGCGCCACTACCAGGAACGCCGGTACGAATGCACCAGCGGCGCGGTTGAGCGCCGGGTTCTCCTGTGGGAAGGCCAGCGAAAGGGTGGATGGGAGTTGCAACAGCGGGATGGACAGGAGCAGGAACAGGTCCAGCCAGTTTCGTTTCTGGATGTAGCGCGCCAGCAGCAGCACGACGCCGAGCAGGAAGAATGCCGCGCTGACGACATCCAGCGCTGGACGATGGGTAACGGAATGGACCCAGATCTCACCGTTGTCCCAGTTGAACATCCGCAAGCCGTTCCAGAGGTTCGAGAAGAACACCTGCCACCAGGGGCCGGGCAGGGCGGTTTCGGTTGTGCTGATGCGGGTGAGGGTGCGGTAGGTAAACTCCCCGGGCGCCTCGATCCAATATCGCAAAAGGGGCAGGAAGAACGCCAGCGACATGGACGCCAGTACCGCCAGCCAGGCCACCGCTTGCTGGCGGATGCCTTTCGACTGGCGGTGGAGCAGGTAGATACCGACCGCTATCACGACCACGAAAGGCAGGATGCGGATGGGGCTGTAGCCATGCAGGCCGATACCGAGGAAGATCCCTGCCAGGATGAAATCGTTGCGGTTGCGGTTGCGAAGCCCCCGGATGAGGTAATAGAGGGTCGGGGCGACGAAGAGGGGGTATAGCGGAAAACGCAGACCGACCCGCGAGATGACATTCGGCCAGTAGGCGATCCCGGTGATCAGCAGCGCCAGCAATGCCACCCGCCGGCCGCCGATTTCTTTTCCGAGCAGGTACATATACGGCAGGGTCAGGAGACCGAGCAGGGCGGCGCCGAGTTTCAGGCTGAAGAAGGACAAACCAGTGGCGAAAACCTTTGCCACCAGCAGCGTCCAGTACATCTGGAGCGCCTCACGGCCGGTGTTGCGCGGGAAGAAGATATGGGTTTGACCCTGCATGATGTCATAGATATCCAGGATCTTTTCGGCATGGTCGCTAAAGGCCTCGAGCGGCGTACCCGCCAGGTCCGACAGGCGGAAGAAGAGCACGATCCCGATCGCGACCAGCACGATCAGGGTCCAGCGGCTGATGTTCAGGGACCATTGCTCCCGGCCAAGGAAAGCCCTCAACCGCATCCAGGAGGGTTCGGCAGCCGGTTCATGTTTCCAGAATGCCCAGGCGAAGCAGGACAGCGCCGCCAGCCAGAGCGTGAGATTGGCGGGGGTGAACTTGTTCCCTCCGAACAGGACGAAGGCTGCGATGGCGAACAGAGTTCCAGCCAGCAGCGGCGCCAGCCTTATGTGCAGGGTATCCTGGCTGACCGTCTGTCCCGACTCCGGTTCGGCGAGGGTCCACTCGCGGTGGATGAAAGCGCCAATCAACAGGCCAAATGCTGCGATGTAAAAGGCGACCCCGGTCCAGACGGAACGGGTGGGCGGCTCCCAGGACACCTGGGCGATCAATGCCAGCGCCAGCGCGCCGAGCGAACGCCATGGGAGTCGGCCAATCCCGACGCCGCGCCGGGGCGATGGTTCGGGATATTCTTCCGCGCCGGGAGGGACCGGTACAGCCTGGCCGGTTTTCCGGAATCTCAGTTTCGATTTGAGCAGGTCGAGGACGCTCGGTTCTTCCATGTATCTCCAGGACGAGGGTGGGCGGGGAGCAGGCAATCCCCCGGCCTCCGGGGTATGTTACTTTTTCCTGCGGGCAATGACCAGGATACTTTCGCCCCATTTTATCGGTAAAAACACGAATCCGGTAATGGCCTGGAAACCGCCCGGCGCGCCGAAGAATAGTTTTTGCAAGGCTTTGGGCAGGAATTCGACATACGGCACATCCCAGAAGCCGTCAGCGAAAGTCCGCCGGACCTGGAACCCGGCGGCGCGGATCAGCGTTATCCACTCTTCTGGCGGCTTGAGCGAGATGTGGGTCGGATCCTGGTAGCCGATCCAACGGTCCCCCTTCCATGGCTTGAGCAGGGACGAAAGGTTGGGCGTGGCGAGGATGAGGGTCCCGCTGGGGGCGGTGACCCGCCCGATCTCGGCAATGGCTGATTCCGGGCGGGGCAGGTGTTCCACCACATGCTTGATGATGACCACCCCGAACGTCCCATCTGCAAAGGGCAGTCCATCAGCGTTCGATGCCACATGCAGGGTTGAATGGGCAACCTGCAACGACTTTTTCAGCGCCCACTGGTTGATGTCCGTCCCTGCGGTCTGGAACGAGCCTTCCAGTTGCCCGACGAGGTGTCCCAGCCCGGAGCCGATCTCCAGCAGGGGCGCGCCGCGTTTCCCATAACGGCGGGCCAGGATGGCATAGAAGCGGTTCGACCACCAATACTGGCTGAATTTGGCGAACGACACATCCTTGTAGGCGTGGGTGCAGAAGTATTCTTTGTCGAAAGGCATATGCGGAGAGTGGAATTTGGACGCTGGGCCCGACGCCTGGTCGACCGTCTACGGACGCTTCCTGGCAGTATAGAACGTGAAGGTTCCATCGTCCACCGGATCGATGGAGGCATATTTACGGATGAGACGTTCGGTCACCCAGAGGTTCCAGCGCGCCGGGGCGATGATCCATTTGCCGGTCAGTTTCCGTGCCAGCAGGGATGGCAGGCCGAAATAGTGTCCCCATTCTAACACGCGCATGGCGGAAGGCGGGAAGTAATGCCACCAGCGTTCGAGCATGAACCCGGCTTGCTCCAGGCGCTTCTCCCAGACTTGTGGCCCGTCCGCGTATTGGACGCGTGAGATGCGCCGGAACCATTCGATGTAACCCTTGCCCAGCAATTTCGAAATGGATAGTTCGGTGAGATAACGTTCATTCGGCACGCAGAAATAGAACGGCGCGCCGGGTCGGAGCAGGCGCGAGACGCCTGCCAGGACGGCCTCGATATGCGGGATGTGTTCCAGTACCGAGTTGCTGAAGGCCGAGGCAAAATACCCGCCAGGGAAGGGGGCCGAGGCGGCGTCCGCTTCTACGAGCAGGTTGTAGGTCCCGCGCCGCCCGGCCTCGTGGATGGGACTGTGCCACGGGTCGAGTCCAACGTCTATTTTATGGTCGAATGTCAATTGCGCAAAATGCCCGTCGCCGCAGCCTATATCGATGGTCGGGGCGGGCAGGTCGAACTCCTGGTAATAGGCAGCCTCCACAGCCCGTACCAGGGCGCGGAAGTAGGGCAGGTCACGTAACTGGAGGAAAAGGAAATCCTTCATGCCTTGCCTCAGGGCTCTTGCCTTAACCCCGCACCAGTTTTCGGAACAGGCTCTCGTACTCCTGCGCCACAGTGTCGGGGTTGTAGGTTCCCTTCAGCGCTGCCGTATCGCAGCGGTACCGACCTTTCCCATCGAAGATGTCCAGCAAAGCATCCGCCAGAGCGGACGAGTCGCCGATTGGAACCACCTTGCCCATTTCGTGCATCTGCACCGGGCGGCGGACTCCCGGCAACGCCGAGGCGACACACGGGACATTGTGCATCATCGCTTCGATCTGCACCAGCCCAAATGCTTCGGTGGAATTGAGCGACGGGACAACCAGGGCATCCAGATTGGGGTAGAACGCGGTGAGTTGTCCCTGGCTGAGGTTTCCCAGGAACGTCCAATACCCACCCTGCTCAAATTTCCTGATGCGCGGCATCAATCGGTCCGCATAGGGTTGTTCGCCCATGACATTCTGGTGCTGACCGGCAAACAGGACCTGTGCCTGGGGATATTTCTGCAACACTGCCGGGAGGGCGTCGAGCAGCACCTCCACCCCTTTCTCCGCGGCGAAGCGCGTCACCATCCCAATGACCGGGCGTCGGGTTCGCGTCTGGCGCTCGGCGGCAAAGGCCTCAGTCACGCCGGGGACAGCAGGCGGGAGTTCCACTGGAGGGAGGATGGCTGAGAGTTTGTGCCGGTAGCGTGAGAGATAAGGTGAATTCTCCGCGTAGTCCCGGGTATATGTGACGATATGGTTGGCAAGAACTCCTGCCAGGTTGTTCTGGAAATGGACTACGGAATTGACCAGGCGGTTGAAGATGCCAGGCGGCAGGTCGAGGTCGCAGTGGTAGGTCAGGACGGCAGGTTTGCCGAATAGCCGGGCACGCAACGCCACGCCGGGGGCATCGAACTGCGGCAGGTGGAGTTGGACCACGTCATGTTGCCAGACCAATTTGGTGGCAACCAGGCCGAAGGTTGGGGCGAGCACGCCTTTACTGACCCGCGCTGCCACCGGGACGCGGATGACCTTCACGCCATCCAGCGACTCCTGCCGCGGCAGGGATTTGTCGTACTGGGTGGTCATCACCGTGACCTGGTGGCCGCGCCGGGCAAAGGCGCGTGCCAGCCGTTCGGCGTATATGGTCAGGCCGGATGTATGAGGACGGTAGTATGTGAGGACAGTCAGGATCTTCATGGAACTCCCGGTCACAACTTCGCAAAACGGCTGACCACCACCGCAGCGGTCGGCAGGGGGGCTTTGTCGCCCAGTTTCATTTCTGCGGGAGCCTTCCCGCCATCGTTTGGAGCGCCCTGGTAGACCAGGATCGGGGCGCCCTCCTCGGCATATTTCGTCTCGAGGTAAGCCTGGCCGGTCAGGTAGCCTTCAATATCCACCGCGCAGGATGTAACCCAGCCAATGACCCGGCCGCGCCGGTCCACGACCGGGTCGCCGTTATGCGCCATACGCACGCCTTTTTCGCCAAATCGGAAACGGACCACAACGCCCTTGCGCGATTGCTCCCGTGCCAGGTAGGCCTCGCGCCCGATGAACCAGGGTTTGTAGGTCTTGACATAGGCTCCGAAACCTCCTTCAGCCACGCCCAGGTCGGGATGGTCCTGTTTTCCGGAACCAACACCCATTTCATGGCCGTAGAGCGGCAGGCCGGCTTCGGTCCGGAGCGAGTCGCGCGCTCCCAGCCCGACCGGCTTGAGGCCGAATTTCTCGCCGGTTTTGAGGGTGGCATTCCAGAATTCCACCGCCTTCTCGGGATGGACGAATAATTCGAAGGCCATCTTTTCCCCGGTGTAACCGGTGCGTGAGACGACCAGGTCGAACCCGCCGACTTTGGCATCGCACAGTTCGGTGCGCTTGAGGGCGTTGATCCTGCGGCGGGCGTCCGCGCCAACTCCCAACGCCAGCAGGATATCCCGGCTCCTGGGTCCCTGGATGGCAATATCGACCCGCATCTCATCACCGGATTTCGGGTCGCGCAGGTTGCGGATGAGGGCCTCATAACCGTATGTCCTCGCCCAGGGGCGGGTGTTGTCGATGCGTACTTTTCCATCCCGCACCGCCTCCAGCCAGGCCCGGTCCTTATCGTCATTGGAGGCGTTGACCACCACCAGGAATTTCTCCCAGGCGCGGCGGTAGACAAGGGTGTCGTCCACGACCTGGGCCTCCGGTGTCAGGAAATGTGTATAGAGCGATTCACCGGGGTTCAAGCCTCCACAATCATTCGAGCAGACCGTGTCGAGGAACGAGGCTGCGTCCGGACCTTCCACCTGGTAGACGCCCATGTGGGCGACATCGAACAACCCTGCTGCCTGGCGGGTGGCAAGGTGCTCCTCCATTACGGAAGAGTACCAGACGGGCATTTCCCAGCCGGCGAAGGGGATGATCCTGGCGCCCAGGTTCTTGTGGGCTTCATAAAGCGGGGTGCGGCGCAGGGATTCCTCCAGCGGCGCCCAGCGGAAATCCGGCAGTGGTTTTCCGGAGCCGCTCCCAGCCCCCAGGTACCAGGGTTTCTGCCCGCATCCCTGGCTGTATTCCTTCGGGATCTTGGCCGGTTTTTCACTGGAACAGATCACCACTACCGGGCCGGGCATGCGGCGCGGGGATGGGTCTGGGCTGCCATCCAGGTTGAAGGACAGGTAACCATCCGAGAGATCGCGCAGCCATATGGCGGCCAGCGCCGCGCTTGCGAGCGGGACAGTCAGCCGGTAATGGTTGGCTGCCTGGCAGGTGACGGCGCCTTCGATCGTCCCTTGGGGAGTGTTCAGGCAGGCTTTGGCGCTCCTGCCGGGTTTGAGCGTGGACAGGTCGGTGCAGACCGCGTAGTCCAGCAACTGGCGCACGCGTTCTCCCTCGAGTTCGAAAACCCCGGAGGATACTTTATCGTCCAGGTAATAGAAATGGGGGTATCCGTGCACCGCCGGTTCGAAGTCGATTCCAGCCGCCGAGGCCAGTCCCCGGACCTTGATCCGGGCCTCGTTCAACAGGTTGAAATCCACCTTGGCGCGCCGGACGCGACCTTCACGAGGAGTGTCCACGAAATGCGGGGTGGCTCCGAGAAGAATGTCGGCCATGAGGTCGGCCAGTTGGCGGGATCGCTGCTCATCGAAACCTCGCTGGGTGATCCAGGGTGTTCCCAGCCGGATGCCGGATGGATCGCGGGCATCCCGGTCGCCGGGGATGGTATTGCGGTTGACGACGATCCCGGCCAGGTCTAGGATGCGGGCAGCCTGGTCGCCGCTCAAGGAGGAGCCGTCTGGGCCTTTGACCGTGCCGGTATCCACGTTCAGCATGTGGCTGTTCGTCCCACCATAGGGGATGCGCAGACCGCGGGACTTCAGTTGCTCCGAGATCGCCAGGGCGTTCTTCAATGTCTGTTTCTGGAGGTTCTCGAACTGGCGGGTGCGAACGAGTTTGAACGCC
>VGNO01000116.1 GCA_016865985.1 Chloroflexota bacterium
TGGACATGGTGGTCCTGGCAACGGGTTTCGAACCGCAACCGGAAACATCCCACATTGCATCGGCGCTCGGCATCAGTTGCAGCCGGGATGGTTTCTTCATGGAGCGTCACCCAAAACTGGCCCCGGTCGAGACCACCAGCCAGGGTATCTTCCTTGCCGGGGCATGCCAGGGCCCCAAGGATATCCCAGACAGTGTCGCCCAGGCCGGCGCTGCGGCGGCTGGCGCCATATCCCTGATCGACCAGGGCTCGATCCTCCTCGACCCTTCGATCGCCAGTACAAACGACCTGCATTGCATGGGTTGTGGTCAGTGCGAACAAGCCTGCCCTTACGGAGCGATCGAACTGCATAATGACCTCGCCAAGGTAAATGAGTATCTGTGCAAGGGTTGCGGCACTTGTGCGGCAATCTGCCCCAACAAAGCCGTCACCCTCCTGCATTACAACGATAACCAATTGATCAATGAGATGGTCGGAGCATTGGCGTAGGAAAGACAGCACTTCACTACAAACGCAAAGGAGCCATTGGATATCATTATGAACCGTTCGAAGATCAAAACCGGGGTCTATGTGTGTCACTGTGGCACGAATATTGCTGCTACCGTCGATGTCTCCAATGTGGCGGAATTCGCCCGGAGCCTGGATACCGTGGTACTCTCCCGTGATTACACCTACATGTGTTCTGACCCTGGTCAGGATCTCATCAAAAAGGATATCCAGGAACACGGTTTGAACCGGGTGGTGGTCGCCTCCTGTTCGCCCCTGATGCACGAACCGACTTTCCGCCGGGCCTGCCAGGAGGCGGGACTGAACCCCTTCTTCGTCCAGATGGCGAACATCCGGGAGCACTGTTCCTGGGTGATCGATGACCGGCAGCAGGCCACCAACAAGGCCAAAAGCATGGTGACCGCCGCCGTGCAGCGCGTCCGGCGGCATTCCGCCCTGACCATGCGCCAGGTCGAGATGACGCCCTCGGCGCTGGTGGTTGGCGGGGGGATCGCCGGTATCGAATCCGCCCTGAAACTGGCGGATGCCGGCAAGAAGGTCTACCTGGTGGAGCGCGAGGCGAGCATCGGCGGGCACATGTCCCAACTCTACAAGACCTTCCCGACGCTCGACTGTGCGGCTTGAATACTTACACCGAAGATGGTGTCCGTTGGACGCCACCCCAACATCGAACTGCTGAGCAACAGCGAAGTCGAAACGGTCTCCGGATATGTCGGCAACTACAACATCCGCGTCAAGCGCAAAGCCCGCTTCGTGGACGAATCCAAATGCACCGGCTGCGGCGCCTGCGCCGGCGTCTGCCCGGTGGAGATCAGCAACCCCTTCGACCTGGGACTGAGCAAACGGAAGGCAACCTACCGCTTCTCGGCCCAGGCCGTGCCGGGCGCTTATGCCATCGAGAAGAAGGGCATCGCCCCCTGCCGGGACGCCTGCCCGACCGACCAGCGCGCCCAGGGCTACATCGCCCTCATCCGCCAGAAACGTTACGCCGACGCCTATTGGGCCATCCGGCGGGAACACCCCTTCCCCTCCGTCTGCGGGCGGGTCTGCAACAAACGCTGCGAGGAGGCCTGCAGCCGGGGGGCGCACGACGAACCGGTCAGCATCATGCAACTGAAACGCTTCGTGGCTGACTGGGCCTACGAACACCGTTCCGAACTGCCGGACATGCGCAACAAGTCCCTGGTGGGGACACCCTTCGCTCACAAACCAGCGCCTTCCGGCAAGCGGGTCGCCATCATCGGCGCCGGCCCGGCCGGGCTGACCGCCGGCCTCGACCTGGTGCGTCTCGGCCATGCCGCAACCGTCTTCGACGCCCTGCCGGTGGCCGGGGGCATGATGCGGGTCGGCATCCCGCCCCACCGCCTGCCCTACGAACTGCTGGATTGGGAGGTGCAGCAGGTGCTGGATGAAGGCGTGGAACTTCGCCTCAACACCTGGGTCAACGACATCCATGGCCTGTTGAAAAAGGGTTACGATTCGGTCGTCATCGCCACCGGGGCCTTCAGCGCCACCAAGTTGTCCATCACCGGCGCCGACCACCCCGACAACTGGCTCAGCCTCGACCTGCTGCGCAAAGCCTGCCTGGGCGAAAAAATGGACCTCAGCGGGCGCGAGATCGTCGTCCTGGGCGCGGGGGATGTGGCGCTCGACTCGGCCCGCACCGCCATCCGCCTCGGCCGGCCCACGGTCAAGATCGTCTGCCGCGGGATGCGCGCCTCGTTCAACGAGATCGAAGAAGCCGAAGCCGAAGGGATCGAGATCATCAAAGGCCGGGTCTTCAAGGAAGTGGTGGTCAAGAAAGGCCGGATCACCGGCGTGCGCTGCCTGGAAGCGCGGGTAGGCGCCATCGTGGACGGCCAGCGCCAGGTGGAGGAGATCCCCGGCTCGGACCACGTCGTCCCGTGCGACATGGTCATCTGGGCCCTCGGCCAGCGGCCGGACTTCTCCTTCCTGCCGCAGGACGGCAGCATCGCCATCCGCTACCCGGTGGGATTGTTCGCCAACGATGAAATGATGACCACCGTCCCCGGCGTCTTCACCGCCGGCGACGTGCGGCGCGGCACCACCTTCTTCGTTGTGGACGCCATCGGCGAAGGCCATCGCGTCGCCCGCTGCGTGGACCGCTTCCTGCGGGGTGAAGAAGGCGTGCCCGAACCGCCCAAACTGCCGGTGGCCCACCTGAACAAGGAGGAGATCAGGCACAAGATCGAAAACGGGGACACCGCCGCCCATGCCCGGATCAGGATCGGCGCCATCCCGGCCGCCGAACGGGAGAACAACTTCCGCGAAGTGGACAAACCCGTCACCGAAGCCGAAGCCCTGGCCGAAGCCGAACGCTGCCTGGCCTGCGGCGTCTGTTCCGAATGCCTCGAGTGTGTCGCCGCCTGCGAACGCGGCGCCATCGACCACGACATGCGCGACCAGACCCTCGACCTGACCGTCGGCGCCATCATCCTGGCGACCGGCTTCAAGGACTTCGACCCGGGGCGCGCCCCGGAACTGAACTACGGGAAACTGGACAACATCCTGACCGCCCTCGAGTTCGAGCGGCTGATAAACGCCAGCGGACCGACCAGCGGCAAGGTCACCCTGAAGAACGGCAAAGCGCCGAAGAGCGTCGCCATCCTGCACTGCATCGGCAGCCGGGATGAACGCTACAACGAACACTGCTCGCGGGCCTGCTGCATGTACTCGCTAAAACTGGCGCAACTCGTGCACGAGTACGTGGGGGCGGAGGTGCACGAGGTCTACCGCGACATGCGCTCCTTCGGCAAGGGCTACGAAGAATTCTTCAACCGGACGAAAGCCGGCGGCGTCAACCTCTACCACGGCAGAGTCCGGAGCATCGAGCAAAAGGGGAAGAAACTGCTGGTCAAATGGGACGAAGCCTTCCACTGCCAGCCCGACCACGTGCTGGTGGAAATGGTCGTCCTGTCGACCGGTTTCGAAGCGCAGGCCGACGCCGGGAGCGTGGCGGCCGCCTTCGGCGTCAGCCGCAGCCGGGACGGGTTCTTCCTCGAGCGGCACCCCAAACTGGCGCCGGTCGAGACCACCAGCGAAGGCATCTACCTAGCAGGCGCCTGCCAGGCCCCCAAGGACATCCCCGACAGCGTGGCGCAGGCCGGGGCGGCGGCGGCCGCCGCCCTGTCGCTCATCGACCAGGGCACGATCGCCCTCGACCCGTCCATCGCCGAGTCCAACAACCTGCGCTGCGTCGGCTGCGCACAGTGCGTGGAAGCCTGCCCGTACGACGCCGTCGAACTCTTCAAGGGCAAAGCCAGGGTCAACGGATACCTGTGCAAGGGCTGCGGTACCTGCGCCGCAACCTGCCCGAACAAGGCCATGAACCTGATCCACTACGACGACCCGGCGCTGGTGGCCGAGTTGATCGGCGCCCTGGCTGTTGAATTTCCGGGAAGCGAGGTGGCATAAATGTATGAACCACGGATAATCGCCTTTCTCTGTACCTGGTGCTCGTATACCGGCGCCGATTCGGCCGGCATCGCCCGCATGAAATCGCCCGCCAACATCCGCGACATCCGCGTGCCATGCTCCGGGCGGGTCTCTCCCGAACTCATCATGCGCGCCTTCAACCAGGGCGCGGACGGGGTGCTGGCGCTCGGCTGTCATGTCGGCGAATGCCATTACGACACCGGCAACCACCGCGCCGCCAAACGCATCCCGGCGCTGCACGCCCTGATGACCTACGCCGGGCTGGAGCCGGAACGGCTGCGCCTGGACTGGGTCTCGGCCTCCGAAGGCGAACGCTTCTCGAAGATCGCCACGGAATTCACCGAGGCGGTGCGCGCCCTGGGTCCCATCCATTGGAAAATGGAAAGCCGCCGCCTCGAAGAAGCCGCCAAGCGGATGGAACTCGAGAGCGAGAGCGTCCCGCTGCCTCCCGCGGATTGCGCCGGCAAGACCGACGCCATCCGCCTCAAGGCCCGGGAACTGCTCTCCAGCCAGGCGGTGGAATGCGTGATCGGTTACGAGGTCGGGCCGCGCGGCCGCACCCGCCCGGTCTTCATCCACTCCCCCGAGGACGTGGAGCGGCTGGTGTGGAACCCGGGCTGTGTCAACAACCTCACCAGTTACCTGGACGACAAGTTGACCCCGGTCGGCGGCAAGGAGCCTCCCAAACCGGTGGCGGTGGTCGCCAAGCCGTGCGACAGCCGGGCGGTGAACGTGCTGGTGGCCGAGCACCGCTTCGAACGCGAAAAAGTGCATGTCATCGGCGTCACCTGCGAGGGCGTGGCCGGGGAGGACGGCAACCTGCAATTCCGCTGCGTCAACTGCCAGGAGCGCACCCCGGTCGTCTACGACACCCTGGTCGGCGCGCCGGTCGAAGGCCGCGCCAGTGATGTGCCGGCGCGCAGGATCGGACAGATGGAAGCATTGGCGCCCGCCGAACGGATGGAATTCTGGCTGGGCGAGTTCGACCGCTGCATCCGCTGCTACGCCTGCCGCCAGGCCTGCCCGTTGTGCGACTGCCCGGTCTGTCTCTTCGAACGGGACGATTCGTTGTGGGTCGGGATGGGGATCGGCCTGGACGAGAAGCGCACCTTCCACCTGGGGCGCGCCTACCACATGGCCGGGCGTTGCGTCGGCTGCGGTGAGTGCGAGCGCGCCTGCCCGATGGACATCCCCGTCTGCCTGCTCAACCACAAGATGGCGCAGGAGATCGAGAAGATGTTCGGCCACCGGGCCGGGATGACGGTCGCACCGTCGCCCATCATCACCATCCTATCCGGCGAATACAAGGAGGGCTGAGATGACCGACCAATGGGCATCCGCCAACAAACGCTGGGCCGTCACCCAGGAGCAACTTGCCGGCTGGCTCGACAGCCTGGCAAAGGTGCGCACCATCATCGCCCCGCGCGATGTATCGGGTGTGCTGCTCTTCCGCAAAGTCGCCGACAGCAGCCAGGTCGCCTGGGGCTTCGGCCGCACCGTCATGTCGGTCAAGGAGGCCTTCCTCCCCTCCACCGAGCGCCTGCTCACCATCCACAAGACCGGCCAGGAGGTGCGCCTGGAGGTGGAACTCGCCGAAGGCCAGCAGATCATCTTCGGCGTCCGCCCGTGCGACGCGCGCGGGGTGCGGATGCTGGATGCCGTCTTCCTGGACTCCAACCCGGTCGACCCCTACTACGCCGCCCGGCGCGCCAACACCGCCCTGGTCGGGCTGGCCTGCCGCCAGGTGGGAGCGTCCTGCTTCTGCACCGCCACCGGCGGCGCGCCGGACGAGGCCGGCGACATGGACGTAATGCTCTACGAGACCGGCGAAGGTTACCTGGTGGAGGCTGTCACCGAGCGGGGACGCTTCCTCATCCCAGGCGGGGAATGGCCCCAGACCCGGCAGCCGCGTCCGCAGGTCCAGCCGCCGGAAGCCGCCTTCACCGTCCCGGCGCGGGAGGACTGGCCGCGCTTCTTCAACCAGGCCGAATACTGGGACCGGATGGCCGAACGCTGCCATTCCTGCCGGGTGTGCGCCTATATCTGCCCCACCTGCCGCTGTTTCGCGGTGCGCGATGAAGCCCTGCCCAAGCCGGGCGAGTACGAACGCATCCGCTGCTGGGATTCGTGCGAAGGCAAGAACTACCGCCTGGTGGCCGGCGGGCACCGGCCGCGCTCGGTCAAGGGCGAGCGCATCCGCAACCGCATGTTCTGCAAGTTCATGTATTTCCCCGAACAATACGACCTGGACGAAGCCGCCTGCACCGGCTGCGGGCGCTGCATCGACGCCTGCCCGGTCAACCTGGATATCACCGAGATCGTGACCGAACTTGGGAGGCTGGCATGAGCGACAACCCGATGAAACCCTATTTGGGACGCCTGGCGGAGGTGAAGGACCTGGCCAGCGAGATCAAACTCTTCCGGGTGGAACTGATGAACGGCGGCTGCGAAGCCTTCCAGGGCTACCAGCCGGGACAGTTCGCCTTCCTTTCCGCCTTCGGCCTGGGCGAGGCGCCCTTCGGCATCGCCAACGCCTGCGGGCAGGGGAATACGCTGGATTTTGCCGTCAACCGCCTCGGCTCGGTCACCACCGGCCTGCACGAGATGGGCGAAGGCGACATCCTCGGCGTGCGCGGCCCGATGGGCAACTCCTTCCCGATGGAGGCCTTCAAAGGCCGGGACCTGGTCGTCCTGGGAGGCGGGATCGGCGGCGCGCCCCTGCGCCCGGTGATCCAGACCGTACTCGCCAACCGCGCTGACTACGGCCAGTTGACCATCCTGTGGGCCGCCCGCCACCCGTCGCTGCTGGTCTTCACCGACGAATACGAGGCCTGGCGCTCGGCGCCGGACACCCGCCTGCACCTGACCGTCGACCAGGCCGACCCGGCCTGGGACCACAACACCGGCCTGATCACCGACCTGCTCAGGAAGGTGAACCCCTCGCCCAAGAACGCCGTCACCATCACCTGCGGCCCGCCGATCATGATCTACTACGTCAGCCGCATGCTGGGCGAGATGGGCTTCTCGCCAGTCAACAACTACGTCACCCTCGAAGCGCGCATGCACTGCGGCCTGGGCAAATGCGGACGCTGCAACCTGGGCGAGAAACTGATCTGCGTCGACGGCCCGGTCTTCAATATGGCCGAGGTAGGGAACATGCTCGAGACGTTCTTGTAATCTGCCGGGTGATGACAGGAGGCTGCCTCGCGGCAGCCTCCTGTCATCACCTTCATATCTGTCCGATGATCCTGCGGATGGGACCCCCTTTCTCCAGCTCAATCCTTCCCGTAACCGCTGGTTAGTGCGCCTGGGGGTGGCAAATTGTCGTGTATAATGTCTATCGTCATAGACAATTGGAGGCCGGATGATAGACGTTCCCATCGCAGAGGCGCACAACCGCCTCTCCGCCCTGCTCAAAAAAGTGCAAAAAAG
The DNA here is from genome assembly GCA_016865985.1 of Chloroflexota bacterium. Lineage (GTDB taxonomy): Bacteria > Chloroflexota > Anaerolineae > Anaerolineales > Villigracilaceae > VGNO01. The sequence continues at coordinate 7,395 of VGNO01000116.1, forward strand.
CCCCGTCACGCTTACCCGCCGCGGCAAGCCTGTGGGGGTGTTGCTTTCACCCGAAGCGTATGAGCGCTTGCGCCAGTTCGAGGCCTACAGTCAGGTGGTGAAAATTTCACGCGCCTTGCGGGAAAGCGGGGTCAGCGCAGCAGAACTCCACCGCGCCGCCCGCGACGAACTGGAGGGCCGTCCATGATCCTGGATGCCAGTGTGTTGCTCAGCGCTTTTTTTCCCGATGAAGCCCAGCCGCAGGCGCAGGCCGTCCTGCGCGCTCACGCCGCGGGACGCGAACGCTTGAAAGCGCCGACCCTGATCGCCTACGAAGTTACCAATGCCATCTGGCAGGCGGAGCGGCGCGGGCGCATCTCCAGCGCGCAGGCGGATGAGATTTTACTTGCCGCCTTGGGGCTGGAAGTGGAACTGCTCCCCTTCCAATGGGGCGGGAGCCTGCCCCTGGCGCGCAGGTTCAACCGCAGCGCGTATGACTCCGCCTATCTGGCGCTGGCCGAAGCGCACGGGGAGAAGATGATCACCGCGGATGAACGTTTGTACAACGCCGTTCACCCAATGTTGAAGTGGGTGCTTTGGTTGGGAGATTATATGGAATGATCGGGGGACCGGCCGGCAGACGATCAGGTTGTTCAGTTCGCCGGGCAGTTCGACACCATCGTGGGAATTGCTCATCACCAGTTTTAGCGGTTCGACAATGTCGCGCCCGACGATCCGTCCGCTAACACGCAGCAAGCGTCCGACTTTGAGGCGGCAATAATCGCAAGGGATTGGGCAGAGTAGGGGAGTTCCGCCCAGGTACTTGTCGAGCGCAGCGAGATCCCCGCCGCAGGTTCCCAGAGGGAGCAGGGAAAAGCCTGAACCTAAAAAAGGAAAAGCCTCCAAAATAGGAGGCTCTGGTGACCGACCAGGGACTTGAACCCTGAACCCATTGATTAAGAGTTATCAGGCAGTATTTCCATAGCTTCCATACTGTCTACTACCCCCACATATGGTGTTTTTATGATTATATTACCACCACATGTATGGGTTTCGGGGCTCCGGGGCTTTGAAGGACTTTTACTACTGCAGATTTACTGCAGTTCAACCGGGATCGGCGTGACCAGTTCGTCGATCTTCTCGGCAGCTTCATCCTGCGTGCGGGCCATCGCGTGACCGTATATATCAGCTGTGACGCTTGGTTTTGAGTGGCCAGCGCGTCGCTGCACGGTATTGAGCGGTGTGCCCATGTCCAGCAGGAATGAAATCGAGGTGTGACGCAGATCGTGGAACCGGATGGCAGGCAAGCCTACTTTCTTGAGAAGCCGCTTGAAATCCTTGCTGACACGTGATGGATCAAGGAATGTGCCGATGGTGGAGGAGAAGATGAGCTCATTCTCCTGCCATCTGTCACCTGCGGCAGCCTTCTCCAGTTCTTGTCGCTTTCGATGTGCATCAAGCTGAGCCAGTGTTCCGTGACCCAACTTGATCTGGCGGCGCCCCGCCCTAGTCTTCGGCGGTGCAAGGACGAAACCCTGGCCTCTGGTTGGCAACAGCTGCCTTTGTACAAGCAGGGTGCCCTTGTTCCAATCCAGATCCGGCCACTTCAGGCCGAGCAGCTCACCCTTTCGCATCCCGGACGTCAACGCCAGGTAGTAGATCGTCTCATATGGAGACCCTGAGACGGCGATCAGGAATTGACGAGCCTGTCCTTCGTTCAAGATCTGGAATTCGGCTTGCTCGACCTTCGGGCGTTCAACGGCGTCTGCCGGATTGCGTCCCAGGA
>VGNO01000117.1 GCA_016865985.1 Chloroflexota bacterium
TTCCTGCCCACAGACGTTTGCCTGGCGCGCCCTTCAACAGGAGGACGGAATCCGCGCGGGTGATGAAGGTCAATACCCGCGGGATGAGCAGGTAGCGGTCCCGGCTTACACCCTGGTCGGAACTGGGCATATGGTTTCAGGGCATCCGTGTCAGTCCGCCAGGTCGCGGACATCCTCGGCGGCGGCGTCTGTCCCCAGGTAATCCTCCAGTTTTGGAGCGACCGGGAGCGGTTCGATATACCGATCGACGATGCGGCGGGTGCCGGCCAACTGGAGCATCCTGAATAACCTGTCGAACTGCTCTTCATAGGCTGCGCCAATCCCTGCCTTCATCGCGTCCGGCAATCTCCAACTCTGGGCTTTGAATGCACCGAGGGCATTCTTGCGGGTCTTGTAATAAAACTGTTCGTCGGTCATATCCGGCTTTCGCTCTGAGGCGGAATTTACATCCAACCAGGCATACATTTCGTTCCGCAGCGTGGCGGGTATTTTATCGTAGAAAATATTCATGAAATTAGTCGCGAGGTGGACCTCGGTCGCCTCGTATTCGACGAAATTGCCGAAAGCATTCTCCGGGAGGGTGGAAGCGCCGTGCTGCACCGTCCCGGCCAGGCCGTAATCGCGGCGCGCAACACGGCTCAGGTCCCGTAACGTATCGAAGTCAACACTGACATGGGCTATCTTCCCATCCGGCAGGACAACGCCGCCATGCGACGTGCCGGTCTGGATACTGATCTTGCTCAGGCCTGGCGCCCCCGGGGCAAGCCGCGCCAGTTCGGCGTTGAAACCATCCATGTAGGCCCGCAGTTCTGCTTCGGTCGAATTGTGTCCCCCGACTTCGCCGATCTCACCGCCGACGGAGATCGTCACGCCGTTCGGTTCCAGCGAACGGATGTAGGCGGTAAATTCTGCAGAAAGGCGGGAATTCAATGCCTGCTGTTCGGGAACCGTTGGCAGGGTGATGTCCACCAGGGTGGAGGTATCGATATCGATATTGTAGAATCCGGCAGCAATGGCTTCATTCGTTAACTCGCGGACCGCCTGGAGTTCCTTCCCGGGGTCGGCGGCATATTTCTTTCCGGAGACCTGGAAATGGTCGCCCTGGATGAAGACCGGCCCGGACCAGCCCTCTACAATGGCGGCTGCCAGGATGTTGGAGGCATATTCCGCCGGGCGCTGGGCAGAGTAGCCGATCTCGGAACGGGCGATCTCGAACAGGATCGCAGATCCGTCCACTTTTTTGGCAGAGCGGAAGACGGCACGCGCTGCATCGAAAGACAGCACTCGCAAGTTGATGGCCGGGACGGTGAAGGTCATCGGGACATCGCCCCGACCGCGCGCCAGGTACAGTTCGTGGATCGATGCGGGGATGATGCCCAGTTCGAGGGCGGCAAGCCTGAGGATGTATCTGGCCCACCCCTGGCGCTTCCCTTCACCGAGCGCAGATATTTCCGCCAGACTGGCAACAGCAGCACGGAACTGGGCCACATCTGCAACCTTGATGGAATTCCCTTCCAGCCTCAATCCGCTCCCGGCGAGGGAGAGAAGTTCCTGCATCTCAATCGACATAGAATTCTCCTTGGGATAAAAATACAACCTGGTGGTTATGGGTACGTAAGTGTAGTAGCGGTTTAAATCGCGCTTGATTATAACTGCAATCTCAGGCTATAATGAAGCCGATTAATCCGGCATAATCATCCCACCCATTACCAGGAGGACCCATGAGCGACCTTTTCGAACGCGTTACCGGCGACCAGGATATCTTCAAAAAAATAGCCTCTTACATCCCGGGTTTCAAAGGTTATATCGAACGTCAGAACCGCCGGGCTGCAGACAAGTTATTGCGCGAGCAGGTCTCCTTGCGTTACACTGAACTCTATAACCGCGCCTCCTACCTGCAAAAGGATATCGCCGACTCCGGCGCCATCCCGCTGCTGGACGACGCCGAAGCAATAGCCACCAAGTTGCGCACCTTCGCCGACAAGATCAAAACAGCCTCCTATGGCTATTCCGGATTCTTCGATGCGGTCAAGATCAACGAAGAAGAACTGGCGCAACTCTACTCCTTCGATGCTGCGTTCTTCGAACTGGCAGACCAGATCGCCGGCGGGCTCGATAACCTGGAAGCCTCCATCGGCAGCGATGGATTGAAAGCCGCGATCCGTAGTGTGGACACCCTGGCACGGCAGGCGGTGGAGACCTACGAGCGTCGCTATGAAGTGATCACTGCCGGCAGCCGGCAATAACCCTCCCGGATTCCCCCTCGAATCGTATGAGTTGGGCAGGCGAAGCAGACTCCGTTGAAAAACGCGAGCAGGCTTCGCCGCTTTTTCTCCGGCAATAACCTCACCATGTGGCACATATACCATTCTGTCGCATCATTACCCGACGCCCTGCAGATCCTGGCATCCGAAGGGGATAAAACCCGCATCATCGCCGGGGGCACCGACCTGATGCTCGAACTCGAGCGCGGCATCCGGAAGGGGATCGAATCTCTGGTGGATATCAGCCGCGTCCCCGGGCTGGAGGCGATCACCCTCGATCCCCAGCGCCGCATCCACATCGGCCCCCTGGCTACCCACAACCACTGCGCAGCATCAAAACTGCTCCAGGTACACGCAACCCCCCTGGCGCGCGCCTGCTGGGAAGTTGGCGCGCCGCAGATCCGAAACCGGGGAACCGTGGCAGGCAACCTGATCACCGCCTCCCCTGCCAACGACACCATTACACCGCTGGCAGCCCTCGGCGCAACGGTCACCCTCAAGTCGATGCACTCTGAGCGGACGCTCCCAATACTGGATTTCTATACCGGCGTCCGGAAAACCACCCTCCAGCCCGATGAACTCCTGTCCGAGATCATCCTACCGGCAATGAAACCCAACCAACACGGAACTTTCCTGAAACTGGGTTTACGCCGGGCCCAGGCGATTTCCGTTGTTAATGTAGCCTGTGTCATTTCCTTCGACGAATCCGCCTCGGGCGGGGATGGGTTGGCGCGGATTCGTTCAGCGGCGATCACAATGGGCGCTGTCGCACCCACCATCATCCATGCGATCGAAGCCGAGGCCTACCTGGAAGGTAAATCCCTGACTGCAGAAGTCATCGAACAGGCTGCCCGATTGACCGCTGCCGCCGCCCGTCCGATCGACGATATCCGCGCATCGGCCGATTACCGGCGGGAGATGGTGCGAATCCTGGCGCGCCGCGCCTTGTCGGAGTTGAAGGACAGACGGACCGGGAAGGAAACCCTGGCAATCCTTCCCGCTGACCCCGTGCTGCTCTGGGGCAAGAACCGGCAGAAGGAAACCTCCCTGCCCGCCAGCATCCGGCATGTTGCAGGAGATGTCATCCGGACGACCATCAATGGCCGGGAACGAACGTTCACAGACGGATTCGAGAAAAACCTGCTGCGCCTGCTGCGTGAGAACGCCGGCTTGACCGGGACAAAGGAAGGTTGCGCCGAGGGCGAATGCGGGGCATGCACCATCCACCTCGACGGAAAGGCAGTCATGGCCTGCCTGGTGCCCGCGCCCCGGGCGCACGGCGCTGAAATCGTGACCATCGATGGGCTTGGCGACCTGGAAGGCCTGCACCCCATCCAGGAGGCGTTCATCCGGGATGGCGCGGTGCAATGCGGCTACTGTTCGCCGGGATTCATCATGTCTGCCTCGAAGTTGCTGGAAGAGAAACCGCACCCCACCCGGGATGAAATCGCCCAGGCAATTACCGGCAACCTGTGCCGTTGCACGGGCTATTACAAGATTGTACAAGCGATCGAAGATGCCAGTAAGGTGGTTCCGTAGAAGGAGGAGATCATGGGAAAATATGCAAAATACGAACGGCGACCTTTCCAGCGTCCGTGGACTACGCACCCGGTCTGGCGCGGGATCGGCTGCCTGATGATGATCGTCGTTCCGACCATCTCTTTCCTGGGGGCGTATGAAATTGTCAATGGCTCCTACCGCATCATCCCCGTGCCGAACGAACTGCTCGGCAACATCCAGTTCCCGGTATGGGTTTGGAGGTTCACCTGGTTCACCGATATCGCACAGGCCATCACCCGCTTTCCCAATCCCCTGGCGGTTCTGGTGTTTGGCGTCAGCCTGCTCATCGTCTTCTCGGCCATCCTGACAACAATCTATGCCATCATTTTCCGCATGATGGGGCCTCCACGCTATACAAAGGTCGACTCACCTCCCTTCAGAAAGCGATGATCGATGACCAGAAGGAGTGACAAGCAATGTCCCATCGGGTAATTGGCGCATCCGTTCCCAGGAATGACGCACGCGACAAGGTGACCGGTCGGAGCGCCTACTCGGGCGACTTGCACATGCCGGGCATGCTGCACGCAAAAGTATTGTTCGCCGGCCGGCCGCATGCCCGTGTCCTGGAAGTGGATACGGCCATTGCAGCCGCCCTGCCGGGAGTGTCAGCCATCTTCACCGCCAGGGATGTCCCGCTGAACGAATATGGGCTGCAGAAGAACGACCAGCCGGTGCTGTGCGGACCTGGTTCCACCAAGGTGGGCGGGGATGTTGTGCGTTTCGTTGGCGACCAGGTTGCCTTGGTTGTCGCCGACAGCGAGACGGTCGCCGCCGCGGCGCGGGACCTGATCCGGGTTACGTATGAGGACCTACCGCTCGTCACCGACCCTATCGCCGCCATGCAGCCCGGCGCGCCTCTCGTCCATCCGGAACTGGGCAATTCCAATATTTGCGTCCATGACCGGCTTCGCAAGGGCGATGTGGAAATGGGTTTTTCCATGGCGGATGTGATTGTGGAAGGCGTATACCGCACGCCCGTCCAGGAACATGCCTTCCTGCAACCAGAAGCGGGACTGGCCTACATCGACGACCAGGGACGGGTCACCGTGCAGGCCGGGGGACAATGGACACATACCGACCAGAAACAGATCTCGCACGCCCTGGACCTGCCTGATGAACAGGTACGGGTAATCTATCCGGCGATCGGAGGAGCCTTCGGTGGGCGGGAGGATATGTCGGTCCAAATCGTACTGGCGCTGGCAGCCTGGAAGTTGCAGCGCCCGGTACGTGTCATCTGGACGCGCCAGGAATCGATCATCGGGCATGGCAAGCGGCACCCGATGATCCTGCGAGCCCGATGGGGCGCAACGAAGGAAGGAAAACTGGTGGCTGCCGAACATGAAGTAATCGCCGACGGCGGCGCATATATGTACACCAGCAACAAGGTGCTCGGAAACGCCACCATCACCTCCACAGGACCCTATTTCATCCCGAATGTCAAAGCCGATGTTTATGGCGTGTACACGAATAACGTCCCTTCAGCAGCGTTCCGCGGATTTGGGGCACCGCAGGCGCTCTTCATGGCTGAAATGCAGATAGCCAAACTGGCCGAACGATTGAACATGGATCCGGTTGCATTCCGCCTGATGAACGCCCTGAAGGACGGGGACACGCTCGGGGTCGGCACGCCAGCCCCCGGTCCGGTCAGCATCCGGCAGTGCATCGAGGCGGCGCGCGACCGGTCCGGCTGGGAGGTAGCGCGGCAGTCCGATTCCGGCGCCCATCCCTCCCCAACCCGCCTCGGCCGCGGTTTCGCAGCCGGGTTCAAGAATGTCGGATTCTCCTTCGGATACCAGGAGAACTGTTGGGCACGGGTCGAACTACATGGACAAAAGGCGATCGAGCAGGTTGTGGTATGGCATGCCGGGGCGGAGGTCGGCCAGGGGACACATACCGTCATGGCGCAGATGGCCGCCGAGGCGGTTGGCGTCTCATTTGAAAAAGTGACCATGATCACATCCGACTCCGCCACCATGGGCAATCCCGGCTCGGCCTCCGCCTCCCGGATGACCTTTATGGCCGGGAATGCCATTCGAGGCGCAGCCCAGGCAGCGCTGGAGAAATGGAAAGCCGAGGAACGCCCGGCCATCGCTGAATACAAATACCTGGCCCCGCCCACGACGCCCTTCGACCCGGAGACCGGCCATGCGATGCCAAACCTGTCCTATGCATACGTTGCCCAGGCAGTCGAAGTGGAAGTGGATATCGAAACCGGCTTCGTTCACTTGTCGCGGGTGGTTTCGGCAGATGATGTCGGGAAAGCCATCAACCCGGCGCTGGTGGAGGGACAGATCGAAGGCGGGGTCGTACAGGCCCAGGGTTACGTCCTGACCGAGAACTACCAGGCCAGGGCTGGGCGGGTACTGACCGACCAACTCAGCGCCTACCTCATCCCCACAGTCCTGGATGTGCCGGAGACGGTGGAATCTGTGATCCTGGAAGTGGCGGAGCCGAACGGCCCTTGGGGAGCCCGCGGGCTGGGAGAGTTGCCCTTCCTGCCGCTTGCGCCGGCCATTGCCGCCGCTGTGCATGATGCCACCGGCATCTGGTTCGATGAATTCCCGCTGACGCCTGAAAGGGTACTGCGAGGGTTGGGAAAGATTTAGCCGAAAGGCATGATGGCGCATCAAAGGTTTATTAGAAGATACCGTCGTTTCCCGTTTTGCGCTCCAGTCGAAAAGGATGAGACCCCATGCCATCCCTGATCCTGGTCCGTGGCGGCGGGGACCTGGCAACCGGTGTCGCTGTCCGGCTCGTCCGCTCCGGCCTGCGGGTTGTTGTCACCGAGATTCCACAACCGCTTGCCGTTCGACGGACCGTCTCGTTTGCAGAGGCTGTATTCACCGGGGAAACGACCGTGGAAGGGATCATCGCCCGCAGCGTACACGATCCCACAGACAGTCATTATGTACTGGAGATCACCGGCAGGCAACAAATCCCAGTCCTGGTCGACCCGGAATGCATCTCGGCCGGGTTCCTGCGCCCGGCGGTCATTGTGGATGGACGGATGACCAAGCAACCCCCGCAGCCGATTGACTACTCTCCCTCGCTCCACATCGGATTGGGGCCGGGGTTCATCGCAGGCATGAACTGCCAATGCGCCATCGAGACACGGCGCGGACCCGGGCTGGGCCGGGTCTTCTGGCGGGGCGGCCCCGAAGCCGATACCGGCCAACCTGCCGGAGACCCGCGCCGAGTGCTGCGCGCCCCGTGTAACGGGAAGGTAGTTGCCTTCAAATCGATCGGAGATCATTGCGAAACTGGAGAACTTGTCGCCAAGGTCGAAATTTCCGGGCCGGCCGCAGTTCCTGCTTCAGGCCAACCGGTCCATTCCCCGCTGAGCGGCATCTTGCGTGGCCTTATCCATCCCACGGTGGTTGTCACAACAGGCATGAAAATCGGCGACATGGACCCGCGTGACGACCCAATCCTCTGCCAGACGGTCTCCGACAAAGCGCTCGCCGTGGGTGGCGGGGCGCTGGAAGCGATCCTGTCCAGGGAAGAGGTACGCCTCCTCCTCTACGCGGATTGAGAAACTACCGGACAGGCAACCTACCGTACAAAACCTTCCATCCAAAAATCATGGATCTCTCGCGCGCCTTGCGTATTTCCTCCTCCCCCTGCCTCGCCTTTACGGGGGCAGGAGGCAAGACCACCGCCCTCTTCCAATTGGCGCGCCAGTGTTCCCCAGCCATCGTCAGCGCTTCCACCCACTTGCACGTAAACCAGATCGCGCTGGCGGATTGCCACCAGGTCGCCAGCCTGGGAATGGATTTATCCGCTCTCGCTTCCACCCATCGGTCAGGGGTACTCCTTGTGACCGGGGAAATTCAGGGCGAGCGGGCAACTTCCCTGACTGAAACCAGCCTGTGGACGATATCACAGGTGTGCAAGGCGAGGGGGATCCCTTTTCTGATCGAAGCGGATGGTTCGCGGCAGAGAGCGCTCAAAGCCCCAGCCGCACACGAACCAGCCATCCCCGGCTGTGCAGATGGAGTGGTGGTTGTAGCCGGGCTGACGGGACTCGGAAAACCTCTCGCGCAGGAGCATATCCACCGCCCGGAGATCTTCGCACGGCTGAGCGGCATGGAATTGGGTCAAGCCGTTCCGCCTGACGCGGTTGTCCGAGTACTCGCCCATCCTTCCGGTGGATTGAAGCAGGTACCGGCCAGGATCCGGCGCGTGGCGCTGCTCAACCAGGCAGACACCCCAGGATTGCAGGCGCAGGCAGGTTGGATGGCCGACCATCTGCTCAACGCCTACGATGCGGTCATTGTCGCATCGCTCAAGGAACCACAACCTGCAATCCATGCCGTTCACGAACCGGTTGCCGGGATCATACTCGCCGCCGGGGAATCCACTCGCTTTGGCCTGCCCAAGCAACTGCTGGACTGGCGCGGTCGCCCGTTCATCCGCTGCATCGCAGAGACCGCCCTTTCCGCAGGTCTCTCGCCAGTTGTGGTTGTAACAGGAGCAAATTCACAACCAGTGGAGGCTGCAATCCTGGGTCTGCCGGTGACCACCCGCTACAATCCGCACTGGCACGCCGGCCAGAGTAAATCGATCCATGCCGGGCTGCAGGCCATGCCACCCGAAACCGGGGCCGCCATCTTCCTGCTTTCCGACCAGCCCCAGGTGACACCGTCCCTCCTGCGCGCCCTGGTCGAGGGTCATGCTGGGAGCCTGTCTCCTGTACTGGCGCCGCTGGTGGATGAACGCCGCGCCAACCCGGTCCTGTTCGACCGGGATACTTTCCCGGCCCTGATGGCCTTGAGCGGCGACACCGGCGGCCGGGGGATCTTCGACCAGTTCCCGCCCCAGTACCTGCCCTGGTATGATTCAAGCCTCCTGCTGGACGTGGATACCCCGGAGGATTATCGGAGGCTGCTTGAAAACGGCTGATATTTGCGCCATTGTCCTGGCCGCTGGGGAGTCGCGCCGCATGGGTCGCCCAAAATTGGTACTGCCATGGGGAGGTACGACCGTCCTGGGACAGGTCATCAGCAACCTGAGGGGAGCCGGCCTGGACCAGATCCTGGTAGTCACCGGCGGCGCACGCCTCCTGGTCGAAACCGAAGTTGCGTTGCACGCGGGAAGATGCGTGTACAACCCGGACCATGCCAGCCAGGGGATGCTGGGTTCCGTCCAATGCGGGTTGCGAATGATCCCTTCGATCTGTCCCGCAGCGCTGATCGTCCTCGGTGACCAGCCCCAGGTC
>VGNO01000118.1 GCA_016865985.1 Chloroflexota bacterium
ATATGGTGCCCTGCCGATCCAGGAGGAGACCGGGGCGCCATATGCCTCCCAGACGAGTAACGTGATGCACGCCTGCGGGCACGACGGTCATACGGCCATATTATTGACTGCCGCCAGGATCCTGCACGCCCACCGTAAAGACCTGGCGGGGACGGTCAAGTTCGTATTCCAGCCGGCCGAGGAGGGCATGGGAGGCGCGGAGCGGATGATCGAAGCCGGGGCGCTGGAAAATCCCCGTCCCGACCTTGCCCTGGCGCTCCACCTCTGGAATGACAAACCGCTGGGTTGGCTGGGCATCCCGACCGGCCCGGCGCTGGCAGGGGCGGAGATCTTCAAGATCACCGTGCACGGGAAGGGCGGCCATGGGGCTGCCCCGCACCTGGGCATCGACCCGGTGCTGGCTGCCAGCGAGATCGTGAGCGCCTTGCAAAGCATCGCCTCCCGTAATATCGATCCCCAACAAGGGGCAGTGGTCAGCGTCTGCACCATCCATGGCGGCGAGGCTTTCAACGTCATCCCGCAGTCCGTGGAACTGACCGGCACAATCCGCACCTTCGACCCGCTGGTGCGCGCCAAGGTGCTCGAACGGTTCGAAGTCATCGTCTACGGACTGGCCGAGACGATGGGCTGCCGGGCGGACGTGGAACTGAACACACTGACCCCGGCGGTCGTCAACCGCGAAGATATCGCCGTCCGGGTGCAGGAGATCGCCCGCCAGGTACTCCCCGACGCCAGGGTGGACGCCCGCAACAATGTCACCATGGGCTCGGAGGATATGGCCTTCTTCATGGAGGAAGTGCCGGGATGTTTCATCTTCGTCGGTTCAGCCAATAAGGAGGCAGGACTGGACGCCGGTCACCACCACCCACGTTTCGATTTCGATGAGAAAGCGCTCGAAACCGGGGTTGCATTGTTGTCGGCTGTGGCAGCCGGCTTCCTGAAAGCCTGAACATTATCGATCGATTGATATTTCGAGGAGCGCCCATGCCAGTCCGAAAGATTGTCAACGATTTCTCGATCACCATCGCGACCGTCAACGGTTCCGGGAGCCAGACCGCCAACACGGCCATCCTCAGGTCGCTGTTCAAGATGGGCATCCCGGTCTCCGGCAAGAACCTGTTCCCGTCCAACATCCAGGGTCTGCCGACCTGGTACACGATCCGGGTCAGCAAGCAGGGGTATACTGCCCGGCGGGACGTGAACGATATCGTGATTGCCATGAACCCCGCTTCGTTCGAGCGCGACCTGGCGGCCGTCGCCCCCGGCGGGGCATTCTTCTACGCCGACGATATCAAAGCCCCCATTACCCGGACGGACATCTCCGCCTACCCGATGCCGGTCAAGGAACTGGTGCGGAGTGCGGATGTCTCTCCCAACCTGCGGGACTACATCGCCAACATGGTCTATGTCGGCATCCTGGCGCAGGTCATCGACCTGCCGCTCGGAAAGGTGCGCGATTCTCTCAGCGTCCATTTCAAAGGCAAGGAGAAGGCCATCCAGTCCAATATGGACATCGTCCAGAAGGCGGCAGCCTGGGCAGCCGATAACCTGAAGAAATCGGACCCCTTCTCGGTGGCAGCAATGGACAAGACCGGCGGCCTGATCATGTCCGATGGCAATACCGCCGCCGCTTTGGGTTCGATCTACGGAGGCGTGCAGTTCGTCGGCTGGTACCCGATCACCCCGGCCTCGTCCCTGGCAGAAGAATTGAACGAATACCTGCCGCGCCTCCGCCGCACAGAGGATGGGAGGAATACCTACGCCATCCTCCAGGCCGAGGACGAACTGGCTGCCATCGGCATGACCATCGGAGCCGGCTGGGCAGGCTTGCGCGCCATGACCTCCACCTCCGGGCCCGGCCTGTCGCTGATGACAGAGTACGCCGGGCTGGCATACTATGTCGAAGTGCCGATCGTGGTCTGGGATGTACAACGGATCGGCCCCAGCACCGGCCTGCCGACCCGCACCTCACAGGGCGACCTGGCCTTTACCTATTACATGGGACATGGCGACACCCAGCACATCCTGCTCCTGCCCGGCTCGGTCAGCGAATGCTTCGAATTCGGCTGGAGGGCCTTCGACCTGGCCGAGCGCCTCCAGGCGCCGGTCTTCGTTCTCAGCGACCTGGACTTCGGCATGAACCAATGGATGACCGGACCCTTCCAGTACCCGGATACCCCCATGCAGCGCGGCAAGGTCTTGTGGGAGGAGGATATCGAAAAGATCAAGGATACCTGGGGCCGTTACAGGGACATGGACAACGACGGCATCCCGTGGCGGACGGCGCCCGGCAACCGCCATCCGGCCTCGGCCTGGTTCGGCCGCGGCACGGGACACGACGAAAAGGCGAAGTATTCCGAGGATGCCGTCACTTGGGAGACCAACATGGCGCGCCTGAAGAAAAAATACGACACCGCCAGGCAGTTTGTACCGAAACCCGTGGTAACTGGTACGGGGAACCCGGTCGGCATCGTCGCCTACGGGTCGGTCGTCCCGGCGGTGGAGGAAGCGAGGGACCTTTTGCGCCAGGCCGGAGGTCCAGAGACCGATTTCCTGCGGCTGCGGGCCCTGCCCTGCACAGAAGAAGTCCGTGAATTCGTCCAGGCTCACGAGCGGATCTATTTCGTCGAAGCCAACCGCGACGGTCAACTGCGCCAGGTGTTGAGCGCCTCCATGCCCGACCAGGCCGGCAAGTTCCGCCCGGCCAACCATAATGACGGCCTGCCATTGACCGCCCGTTGGGTCATGGAAGCCATCCAATCCCAGGAGGCGAAGTAATGGCCACCCCCATCCAGCCTGCCCAGCCGAACCGCGTTGGGATGTCGCGCAATGACTACAAGGGCCTGCCCAGCACCCTTTGCCAGGGCTGCGGCCACAACTCGATCGCCAGCCAGATCATCGCCGCCTGTTTCGAACTCGACATCGTCCCGGAGGAGATCATGAAGTTCTCCGGCATCGGCTGTTCTTCGAAAAGCCCGGCTTACTTCCTGAATCGCTCCTTCGGCTTCAACGGCCTGCATGGGCGGATGCCCTCCCTGGCAACCGGCGCCCTGTTCGGCGACCACCGCCTGCGCGCCATCGGCGTCTCCGGGGACGGGGATACCGCCAGCATCGGCATGGGGCAGTTCAAACATATGGTGCGGCGCAATGTCCCCATGCTCTACCTGGTGGAGAACAACGGCGTCTACGGCCTGACCAAGGGCCAGTTCTCGGCCACAGCCGAGGTCGGCCTGGAACTGAAACACCAGGGCGCCAACCGCTACATGCCGGTCGATATCTGCATGGAAGCGCTGGTCTCCAATGCGACATTCGTGGCGCGCTCCTTTGCCGGCGACCCGAAACAGGTCAAGGAACTGATCAAGGCCGGCTTGGCGCATCGCGGCATCGCCGTACTCGACATCGTAAGCCCGTGCGTCACCTTCAACAACCAGGTCAACGCCTTCCACTCCTATTCTTGGGGCAAGGACCACGAAGCGCCCCTGCATGAAATTTCTTTCGTCCCGAAGTTGGGCGAGATCATGCTGGAGGACGCCTTCGAGGAAGGCGCCGTCCGGGAAGTGACCCTGCACGATGGTTCGCAGGTCATCCTGAAAAAACTCGAAAAAGAATACGACCCGACCGACCGCTGGCAGGCGCTGCGGATGCTGGAGGAGGCGCAACGGAACAACTGGATGGTGACCGGCTTGATCTATGTCGACACCAGCCGCCCGTCCCTGACCGACACCTACAACCTTCCGGATACCGCCCTCAACCGCCTCGGCGAAGCGGACCTGAGGCCGGGACGCGACACCCTGGAAGGGATCAACGCCTCCCTGGCGTAATCCCATCCCGTTTTCGATCCTCCATATCCGAATCAAACCGGAGACCGGCATCCACAGCGGTTTCCGGTAAAATCCAACCCCATCCCATACCCGGAAGCAGAAATGATGAACCACTCCGAGCAGATCGCAACCTCACTCAAGGTCCAGGCGCGGCAGGTCGCCGCCGTCATCCAGTTGCTGGACGAAGGCAACACCGTCCCCTTCATCGCCCGTTACCGCAAGGAGATGACCGGCTCTCTCGACGATGAACAAGTCCGTATCACTGCCGACGAGATCGCCCGCCTGCGGACGCTGGACGAGCGCCGGGCTGCCATCCTGAAATCGATCGAAGAACAGGGCAGGCTGACCGGCGAACTGCGGGAGGCAATCCAGTCCGCCGGCGCCCTGACCCAACTGGAGGACCTGTACGCGCCCTACAAACCCAAACGGCGGACGCGGGCCACCGTCGCCAGGGAGAAAGGCCTGGAGCCCCTGGCAATGCTCATCCTGGCCCAGGAGGGCGGCAGCCAGCCGGCGGAAGAACTCGCCAGGCCTTACCTCAACGAACGGGTGACGACGGTCGAAGAAGCCCTCGAAGGCGGGCGCGATATCGTGGCCGAAATCGTGAGCGATAATGCCAACGTCCGCCAGGCAACCCGGGAGCGTGCGCTGAAATTCGCCACCTTGCGCGTGGAGAAGGTGGACACGGTCGCGGATGAAAAACGCACCTTTGAATCCTATTATGATTTTTCCGCCCGGGTCGACCGTCTCCAACCTCACCAGGCGCTGGCGATCGACCGCGGCGAGAAGGAAGGCGTGCTGCGGGCGCGTGTCGAACTCGCGGCGCGCGACTGGCAGCCGGCAATCGAAGCGGAATACGAGCCAAATATCATCAGTCCAATGGTCGACCAGCTCGTAATGGCGGTGGAGGATGCGGCAGACCGGTTGCTCCTGCCGGCCATCGAGCGTGACGTCCGCCGGGAACTAAGCGACAAGGCCGGCGGACATGCCATCCAGGTCTTCGCCGTCAACCTGCGCGCCCTGCTCTCCCAACCGCCGCTCTCCGGTCATGTCACGCTGGGTCTCGATCCCGGGTATCGCACCGGTTGCAAGGCGGCAGTCGTGGATGCGACCGGCAAATTGCTCGACACCGCCACGATCTATCCCCATGAACCGAAGAACGACTGGGGCGGCGCCCTGGCCGCCCTCGAGGAGATGGTCAACCGCCACCATGTCACGCTTGTCACCATCGGCAACGGCGCCGCCTCGCGCGAGACCGAAAGACTGGTGGCCGAATTGACCCGCCACCGGGCGGGGACTGTAAAATACCTGATCGTGAACGAAGCCGGCGCAAGCGTCTATAGCGCATCTACCCTCGCCCGGAAGGAATTCCCCAACCTGGATGTCGCCCTGCGAGGGGCGGTTTCCATCGCCCGCCGCGCCCAGGACCCGCTGGCCGAACTGGTGAAGATCGACCCCAAGTCCATCGGGGTCGGGCTATACCAGCACGATGTCGACCAGGGCGCCCTGGAGCGCTCGCTCGACGGCGTGATCGAATCGGTCGTGAACAATGTAGGCGTCGACCTGAACACGGCTTCGCCCGCCCTGCTGACCCATGTGGCTGGGATCGGCCAGAAACTGGCCGATAATATCGTCACTTACCGGGACGAGAAGGGGCCGTTCTCCTCCCGCCTGGAACTGAGACAGGTCAGCGGGCTGGGTCCAAAAGCCTTCGAACAGGCTGCCGGCTTCCTGCGCATCCGCCTGGGGAGCAATGCCCTGGACGCATCGGCCATCCATCCTGAATCCTACCCGGTTGCCGAGGCGCTCCTCGCCCGCGCCGGGCTGGCCCCTTCCACGCCGCCCGGGGAAAGGAAGCCTGCCCTCGATGCGCTGGTAGATGCGCAACGCCTGGAGCAACTGGCAGGAGAACTCGGTTGCGGCCTGCCGACCCTGGAGGATATCCTCGAACAACTGGTCCGTCCCGGGCGCGACCCCCGCCGCGACGCCCCGCCTCCCATCCTGCGCAGCGATGCGCTGAAGATGGAAGACCTGGCGCCGGGCATGATTCTCAAGGGGACGGTCAGGAATGTCGTGGATTTCGGCGCTTTCGTCGATATCGGCGTCAAGCAGGACGGCCTGCTGCACAAGTCGCAAATCCCGGCCGGGACAGTCCTCAAGGTCGGCGATATCATCGATCTCGAGATCTTGAAGATCGAGGCCGAACGCGGACGCATCAGCCTGGGCTGGGCGGACCGGGGGTGACCGGTTGGACAGTCCGGCAGCAAGGGAAGCGGAGACCCATATACCGGTCTCCGCTCTTCATTCGATTATTCAGTTGTTTCGCTGAGGGGGGATCGATCTGCAATCTTCTGCCATGCGATGGTATCCGGGATCACGTCCACCAATCTTGCCCGCACTGCTGTCCGGTACTGATAGGAAAAATGAATCATCTCGAGATCACTACTCGAGTTCAAACGCCTTCCCGATTCGGATATCATCCGGGGTCGGTGGTAAAATAACCTGCCGTCGTTGCTTAGCATTCAAACACGACACTCACTGACGCCTGCGCACCCATGCCCGACCCATCCTCCCCCGCCGAATTCACCCTGAAACGAAAACCGACCGACCGCCGCAGCCCGGTGCGCTGGATCGCCAGCCATGGCCAGCGCCATTGGTGGCTGGCGATCGTCATGTTCGTCGGCGCGGTCGGCAACGCCCAACTGGCAGCCTACGTGCCGGTGTTGACCGGGCGAGCCTTCGACACAATCCTGGAGGATCCCGGGGCAGTCGCCGCCCTGCTGCCGATCGCCTTGTTGCTCGGCGGCTCGCAACTGGCGCGCGCCATCCTGCAACTGGGACGGAACTTCGGGGCGGAGGTGATCGCCCAGAAGGTCGAGCGCGATGTGCGCGACGAACTGTATGTCTCGCTGCTCGGCAAGAGCATGACCTTCCACAGCCTGCAGCCGGTCGGCGACACAATGGCGCGCGCCACCAACGACGTGCGCGAGGTCAACTACCTGTTCAGCCCGGGGGTCAACCTGGTGGTCGGCTCGCTGGTCTTCCTGGTCATGCCGATGGTCTTCTCACTCCAGTACCACTGGTCGCTGCCGCTGACCCCCCTGGTCTACACCATCCTGTATTTCTTCGCCCTGCGGCGCTACCTGCGCAACCTGGAACCGGTCACCGACGAAGCCCGCGCCTCCTTCGGCAGCATGAACACCCATCTCTCCGAAGCCCTGGACGGCGTGGAGGTGATGAAAGGCGCGGCGCAGGAGGAAGCCGAAATTGGCCGCTTCGAGACCAATGCCCGACGCGTGCGGGCGGCCAATGTCCGCCAGGGCGACCTGGAAGCGCGCTTCGTCCCGCTCCTGATGTTCGCCGTCGCCCTCGGGATCGGTCTCTTCCACGCCATCCTGCTCTACCGCCAGGGGCTCCTCGCTACCGGCGATGTGGTGGCCTATTTCGGCCTGCTGTTGATGCTCGACTTCCCGACCTGGACCTCGATCTGGGCTTATTCCCAGATCTCGCTCGGCCTGGCCGGTGCACGGCGCATCCTGGAACTGATGAACCGCGAGAACAACCTCGACCAGAACGAAGCCGGCTTCAGCGGGGCGATGCGGGGCGAGGTCGAGTTCCGCAATGTCTGCTTCGTCTACGGCGACGCAGGTCCGACCCTCGATGATGTCTCCTTCAAGGTCGAGCCCGGCCAGACGGTGGCCATCGTCGGCCAGACCGGTTCCGGGAAGACCTCCCTGATGAAGTTGATCAACCGCACCTACGACGCCGGCTGCGGAGAACTGCTGGTCGACGGCCGCGACGTGCGCGAGTGGAACCTGGCTGCCCTGCGGCGACAGATCTCGATCATCGAGCAGGATATCTTCCTGTTCTCACGCACCATCGCCGAGAACATCGCCTTCGGCAAGCCGGATGCCACGCCGGGGCAGATCGAAACCGCCGCCCGCGCCGCCCAGGCGGACGAATTCATCCAGGGTTTCGAACAGAAATACCAGGCTGTGATCGGCGAGCGCGGCGTGACCCTCTCCGGCGGCCAACGGCAGCGCCTGGCGCTGGCGCGCGCCTTCCTGACCGACCCGCGCATCCTGGTGCTGGACGACTCGACCAGCGCCATCGACAGCGCCACCGAGGACCTCATCCAACGCGCCATCGCCGCGGCCGCCCGCGGGCGGACGACGTTCATCATCACCCACCGCCTGTCCCAGATCCGCTGGGCCGACCTGATCATCGTCCTGCGCAAAGGGAAGGTCGCCGCCATCGGGTCGCACGATGAATTGATGAAAACATCGGAAGCCTATTCGAGGATCTTCCGGGAATAGCGACATGGGATTCTTCGACGAACTCAACCCCGAAAAATACGACCGCCAGTACAAAGACCGCGACCTGGTGCGGCGCATCTTCGCCCAGTTCAAACCCTACCGCAAGGGGATGTTGTCCATCTCGCTGCTGACAGTTGTCATGTCGCTCATCGGCGCCATCCTGCCCATCGCCGGGAGCGAAGCGCTCGATCACCTGGATGCACGCAACCCCTGGCTGGCGCTGGTCGGCATCCCGGGCCTCGTGACGCTGGTCGGAGTCAGCGAATGGGGCTTGAACTGGGTGCGGCGCAGCCTGACGGTGCGCGTCCTGGGAGATGTGGCGCTCGAATTACGCACGCGCGCCTTCCGCGCCGCCGCCGGGCACGACCTTTCCTTCTACGACCAGCACTCCTCCGGGCGGATCGTCTCGCGTATCAACTCCGACACCAACGACCTGAGCCAGTTGGTGATCATCGTCACCGACGTCGCCTCGCAAGTATTGCAGGCGGCGCTGCTCGGGATCGTGCTGGTGAACACCGAATGGCGGCTTTCACTGGCGCTCTTCTCCTTCATGCCGGTCGTTTTCGGCATCGCCATCGGTTTCCGCCGCCTGGCGCGGGCGGTGACCAAGAAGGGGATGCAAGCCATGGCCGATGTCAACTCCGCCATCAAGGAGACCGTCTCCGGCATCGCCATCGCCAAGAACTTCCGCCAGGAGACCACAATCTTCGATGAGTTCGATACAGCCAACCGCAAGTCCTACCGCTTCAACATCCAGCGCGGTTTCGTACTATCCCTGATCTTCCCGGCGCTC
>VGNO01000119.1 GCA_016865985.1 Chloroflexota bacterium
ACCCTGGGCAGATCGTCCAATCCCTGCTCGAAAGCGCCTTGCGGGTCGTTGCCACCGCCCATGCCGGCTCCGTCCTGTTGTGGGACGCGGCGGCCGGCCGCCTTGTGCCCGGGGTGGTCGAGCATTATGCCGACAATGAAAGCATGAAGGCCATCACCTATGCCCCCGGTGAAGCCCTGCCCGGGCGCGCCTTTGCCGAACGCCGTCCACTGCGGGTGGACGAGGTCAATTTTGCCCGTGACTACAAGTTGCCGGCCGAGAACCTCATCCGCTACCGGGAAGCGACTGCCGGACGGCTCCCGCTTTCCAGCCTGCTGGTCCCGGTCCAGACTGCCGAGAAAACACTCGGGGTGCTGGTCCTGGATAATTTCAACACCTCGGCCGCATTTACCCTGGATGACGAGACCCTGCTCTCGTCCCTGGCTCAGCAGGTCGCCCTCGCTTTGGAGAACGTCCACCTGGTGGAGGTCTCCCTGGAACGCACCGGGCAATTGCAAGCCCTGACCGTCGTCTCGTCCACCATGACCGCCAGCCTGCAGTCGGATGAATTGACCGCCGGGCTGCTCGACCAGCTTGGCAGCGTCCTGCCGTACGATACAGCCATCCTGTGGCTGCGGGAGGCTGAGAAGTTATCGGTTGCGGCGGCGCGGGGTTTCCCGGATAACGAACAACGCCTCGGCTTGAGTGTCGCTGTGGCCGATTCTGCGCTGCTGGCGGAAATGATCCGCACCAGCCAAAGCATCGTGGTCGGCGATATACGCGGCGACCCGCGCTTTCCGGCGCTGGTGGAGGCCGAAAGGCTTTCCTGGATGGGCGTCCCGCTGGTGTCCAAGGGTGAGGTGGCAGGCGTGATCGCCCTCGAGAAGAAGGAAGCCGGTTTCTATACCATCGACCACACCCAACTGGCCGCCACATTTGCCAGCCAGGCGGCGGTGGCGCTCGACAACGCCCGGCTCTATGAAGACAGCCTGCGCCGGGCGGCGGAACTCGACCAGCGTTCCCAGCGCCTGGCCTTGCTGAACCGCCTCTCCTCTGAGTTGAGCAGCGCCTTGACCGAGGATGAAGTCCTGCGCCTGACAGCCGCTGAACTGCTCGATGCCCTGGCGGTGGACCATGTTTGGGCGGTCACCTTCGAACGCGACGGGCGGCCGGCCCTGCGCCTCGAAATACCGTCAACCGGTGAATCCCGGTTGCGCTTGCTGCCCCCGGCGCCCATCTTCGACCGTCTGCGGGAATCGCTCGGCGTCTTCAGCGCTGCCGAAATTGCCGCCGAACCGGACCTGGCGCCGCTGGCGGAATTCCTGGAGGGCTCGCGCTCCCTGCTCGTGCTGCCGATGGCAGGGGCGGCCAGCCTGCGGGCCCTGGTCTTTGCCCTGGTGGATGACGAATACCGCTTCTCGCCGGTCGAGATCGAACTGGCGCGCACCATCTGCAACCAGTCGGCCATTGCCCTCGAGAGCGCCCGTCTCTACCAGGCCACACTCTCGCGCGCCGAGCAACTCGCCACCATCAACCGCGCCAGTTATGAGATCGGGTACAGCCTCGATCCGGAGGAGATCTACGCCGCCATTCACCGGGCGACCGCTCAACTCATGGAGGCCGAATCCTTCGTGATCTCCCTCCTGGATGAAGCGAATGATGAAATCGAAGGCGTGTACCTGATGGATCCTGGCGGCCGCGCCCCGGCCCAGCGCCTGCCCCTGGGGCAGGGACTCAGCGGGCGCGTGATCGCATCCGGGGAACCGCTGCTGATCCGCGATGTGGCGGAAGCGGAACGCCTGGGCGGTCGGACCTTTGGCGAAGGCCAGCCGCGCTCGATCGTCGCGGTCCCGATCCGGATGTCGGGCAAGGTGATCGGGATGCTGTCGGCCCAGAGTTACCAGCCCAATGTCTACACGGAGGAAGACCAGCAGATCCTCGGCACGATGGCCAACCAGGCAGCGGTCGCCATCCAGAACGGCCGCCTGTTCGCCGAGACCCGCCGCCTGGCGGATGAACTGGAACAGCGTGTGGTCGATCGCACCGCCGAGTTGGAGCGTGAGAAACGCAATACCGAGACCCTGCTGCGTATCCTGACCGAAGTATCGGCCAGTCTCGACCTCGACCGGGCCTTGAACCGCACCCTGGCGTTGTTGAACGAGGCCATCGGGGCCGAGCAGGGCGCCATCCTGATGCTCAACCCGGAGGATAATACCATCCAGTACCGCGCCGGTTATGGCTATGTCACGCCGGTCATGACCGAGGGGGTCAAGTCCACCTCCCTGCGGGCCGGCGAGGGGTTAGCCGGCTGGGTCATCCAGCGCCGTCAGGCTGCGCTCATCCCCGATGTGCGCAAGGATAAGCGCTGGTTGCGTGCGTCCTCGAAAACCTCCAGGCATCGCAGCGTCATCGCAACCCCGCTGATGGTCGGCGAGGAGGTGATCGGCGCCATTATGGTCTTCCACCGCCAGGCAGCATACTTCACCGGCGAGCAGATGAACCTGGTGCAGGCCATCGGCAACCAGGTGGCGGTTGCCATCAACAACGCCCATCTCTACGAACTCATCCGTGACCAGGCCGAGCGCCTGGGGACCATGCTGCGCAACCAGCAGATGGAGGCCAGCCGCCAGGATGCCATCCTGGAAGCCGTTGCCGATGGCGTGCTGGTGACAGATTCCCCGAATACCATCACCTTCGTCAATACTTCCGCCGAACGTATCCTGAATTTCGCCGCCGCCGAAGTACAGGGGAAATCGCTGGACAGTTTCATCGGGTTGTTCGGGGATGCCGCCCAGTCGTGGATGAATACCATCCGTCTCTGGTCCGACGACCCGGCTGCCCACCAACCGGGCGAGACCTATGCCGAGCAACTAGACCTCGAGAATGGGCGGGTGGTCATGGTGCACCTCGCCCCGGTCATCTGGCGCAACGAGTTCCACGGCACAGTCTCGATCTTCCGCGATATCACCCATGAAGTCGAAGTGGACCGGCTCAAGTCCGAGTTCGTGGCGACTGTCAGCCACGAACTGCGCACGCCGATGACATCTATCAAGGGCTATGTGGACGTCCTCCTGATGGGCGCGGCCGGCGCCTTGAACGAGAACCAGGCGCATTTCCTGGACATCGTCCGCACCAATACCGAGCGCCTCAACAGCCTGGTCAACGACCTGCTCGACATCTCCCGCATCGAGGCCGGGCGGGTCTCACTCTCGCTCCAGGCGGTGGACTTGCGCGAAGTAGTGGACGATGTGATGGCGGATATCAACCGCCGCTCACAGGAGGAGAGCAAACCGATGGCGTTTACCTTCGATGCCCCGCCGGACCTGCCGCCGGCGCTCGGCGACCCGGAGCGGGTGCGCCAGATTACCGGCAACCTGGTGGACAATGCCTACCGCTATACCCCGGAGAACGGGCGGATCGAGATCCACATCCAATCCCGGGATGGAGTCCTCCAGGTCGATGTCCAGGACAACGGCATCGGCATCCCGCCCGAGGACCAGGAGCGGGTCTTCGAGCGTTTCTATCGCGGTGAAAGCCCGTTGGTGCTGGCGACCTCCGGCACCGGTTTGGGCCTGCCAATCGTCAAGCAATTGGTGGAGATGCACAAAGGACGGATCTGGATGACCAGCAAAGGCGTACCGGGCGAAGGCAGTACATTCTCGTTCACCCTGCCTCTTTACATGGCCGAGGAGTAACGGTATGGCGAAAATACTGATAGCAGAGGACGAACGCGATATCCGGGAACTGATTACGTTCACCCTGCGTTTTGCAGGGTACGAAGTAGTGGCAGCCGGCAATGGCGAGGAGGCGCTCGATCTGGCGCGCCAGGAGAAGCCAGACCTGGTCTTGATGGATGTCCGCATGCCTCGCATGACCGGTTATGAAGCCTGCGCCCGTATAAAAGCCGACCCTGAACTCCAGCATATCCCGGTCATCTTCCTTTCCGCCAAGGGGCAGGAATCCGAGATCGACGAAGGACTGAAGGCCGGCGCAGAGGAATACCTGCTAAAACCCTTCGCCCTCGAACAGTTGACGCAGCGCATCCAGGTGGCGCTGGCCAGGAAGGACACGGAATAACCCGGTCAGGGTCATGCGATGAGCGTCATCTTCCTCAGCAACCGCATTGTGCATTACGAAGCGCTCGGGCGCGGCCGCCCGTTGCTCTTCCTGCACGGCTGGATTGGTTCATGGCGTTACTGGATCCCGGCCATGCAGGCCTCATCCACAGCCTACCGTTCGTATGCGCTCGATCTGTGGGGGTTCGGCGACACATCCCGCGCCCATGATTCATACAGCCCGGAACAGCAGGCCGACCTGGTGGAGGCGTTCATGCAGTCGATGGGGATCGCCAAACTGGCATTGATCGGCCACGGCCTTGGGGCGCTCGCCGCCCTGGCCTTTGCCCGCCGCTCCCCGGCCCTGGTGGACCGGGTGATGGCGGTCAATTGCCCGATGGCGGCGCGGTCCATCAACAGCCGCCTGCGCACCGATCCCCTGCCTGCCCTGGCCGACTGGCTGGCAGGCAAGGATCCGGCTTCCGAGCCGGTGCGCGTCGATGCGCCCAAGGCCGATCCGCAGGCTGTCGCCGCTTCCTTCAGCGCGCTCGACCAGACCGGAGTGGCAGAATCGGCCATGCTCGACGAAGTGCCGATCCCATGCCTGTTCGTGCATGGATTGGCGGACCCGGCCATCTCCCCTCCTCCCGATGCGCGCCTGGACCAACTGCCGTCCCGCTTTCATTTCATCGCGCTCGAACAATCCGGCCATTTCCCGATGCTGGATGAAAGCCCGCGCTTCAACCGCCTGCTGGCGGATTTCCTGGCGCTCGATTCGGGCCTCAGTCCCCGGGAATTGCAACTGAAGGACGAGTGGAAGCGCCGGGTGCGTTGATATCCCGCCGGTCCGGAACACGGACCCCGGGGAATTTAGTGGATTCCCGGATTGCATTTACCGGCGGATGGGTATAGAATGTGTTTAGGGCAACCCGGGAGTAGAGAATGTTTTCAAAGTCTCGTCCAGGAGGGCCAATGAAAATACCCATAACCAAACTCATCTTCGGCGAAGACGCTGTGTCTGAAAACCTGCAAAAACTGCGTGAACGCCTGCTGAACACCCTGCTGGTCAGCGCGGCCATTTTTGGCACCCTGCTCTATGGTCTTGCCCTCTTCCCGGCCATCGAAAATGAACTGACCCCGGCGGTCGTCATCTACACCGTTATTTATATCTGGATGATGGTTGTGGCCTTTGCCCGCCGCTTGCCATACAAAGTGCGCGCCGGGAGCATGCTGTTCTTCTTCTTCACCCTGGGGGTGGTCAACCTGGTGTTGAATGGTTTGAATGTAGATGCCGGTTTATTCCTGCTCTCCTTCATTTCCATGACCACCCTCCTGGCCGGGCCGCGCGGCGGGACGTTTGCCATCGCCCTGACCATCGTCACAGTTTTGATCACCGGTTTCCTCTTCATATCCCGGGCGATCCATCCTGCCCTGGCCCTGCCCCAACAGGACCCCATCCTGTGGATCATCGGCGGGATCATCCTGCTCTTCATGGGTACCCTGCTGGGGATCTCGCTGACCACGTTGGTCTATGGTTTGGAAACCAACCTGGTCAAAGCCAACACCTTGAGCGTGGACCTCCAACAGGCTGTCGAGGAAACCCGGAAAAGTGAAGAACGCTTCCGGACCCTCATCGAAGGTTCCACTGACTTGATTGGCATATTGAATGTGGATGGAACTGTCCAATACCTGAGTCCATCGGTGACGGCCATGTTGGGATATGGGACAGAAGAGATCCTGGGCGTCAGCATCCTCGATTACATCCACCCGGACGACCTGACCGGAGTGATCAAAGCGCTGACGCCGGGCGTACCGCCGGAAGAGATCGGCCCGCATCTCGAACTGCGCATCCGCCACAAGGATGGTTCATGGCGTATCGTCGATGTGCGCGGCCGGGAATTGCACGCCTCCCCGGTCATCGACGGGTATATCATCAATGGGCGGGACATCACCGAGCGCCGGTTATCTGCCGCCCACATACAGCGCCAGTTCGAACAACTGACGGCCCTGCGTGCCATCGACACAGCCATCAACGCCAGCCTCGACCTGGGACTGACCCTCAAGATCGCCATTGCCCAGGTTACCGCCCAGCGCGGCATCGACGCCGCCTCCGTCCTGCTGCTCAACCCGCTGACCCACAACCTGGAGTATAAAGCCGGGCGCGGCTTCCGCGCCTCCGCCATCGAACGCACCTCCCTGCGCCTCGGGGCGGGATATGCCGGCCGCGCCGCTCTCGAGCGGCATACCATCCACTTCGAAAACGTGGAAGAGTCGAACCATCCCTACACCCGTCCCGACTTGTTCATCGAGGAAGGCTTTATCACCTACTCCGGCGTCCCGCTAATTGCCAAAGGCGAGGTGCGGGGCGTGCTGGAGGTCTTCCGGCGGACCCCGTTCGACTACAGCCCCAACAGCAATTGGACGAGTGAAAGCGAATGGATCGATTTCCTCGAGACGCTGGCCGAACAGGTCGCGATCGCCATCGATAACGCCCAGTTATTCACCAACCTCCAACGCTCGAACTTCGACCTGGTGATGGCCTACGACGCCACCATCGAGGGCTGGTCGAAGGCGCTCGACCTGCGGGACAAGGAGACCGAGGGGCACACCCAGCGGGTGATCGAAATGACCATGAAACTGGCGCGCTCGATGGGTGTCAGCGAGACCGATATGACCCATCTCCGGCGCGGAGCGTTGCTGCATGATATCGGCAAGATCGGAATCCCCGATCATATCCTGTTCAAGCCGGGCTCCTTCACGGACGAAGAATGGGCGGTCATGCACATGCATCCCATGTATGCCTATGAAATGTTGGCGCCCATCAATTACCTGCACCAGGCGCTCGATATCCCCTACTGCCATCACGAAAAATGGGACGGCAGCGGATACCCGCGCGGCTTGAAGGGGGAACAGATCCCGCTGGCGGCGCGCATCTTTACCGTGGCCGATGTA
This sequence comes from Chloroflexota bacterium, assembly GCA_016865985.1. Classification (GTDB taxonomy): domain Bacteria; phylum Chloroflexota; class Anaerolineae; order Anaerolineales; family Villigracilaceae; genus VGNO01. The sequence goes on from VGNO01000119.1 coordinate 6,987, forward strand.
TGGGATGCCCTGACCTCGGACCGGCCTTACCGGCGGGCATGGACCGAAAGCGAGGCCATCAACTACATCCGGGAACAGGCCGGGAAACATTTCGACCCGAATGTGGTGAATGCCTTCCTCGAGCGGCGTTGAACCTCCTCCCAGGCGTAAATCCCAACGCTCCCTGCGGCTTACGGGCTGCAGGGAGTTGCATTTCTTACGGAAAGCACGCCGGTTTTGCCAAAACCGTTTTATAATCTGACCTATCTGGTCTGAAAAGGCAGCCGAAATGACAAAGAGAAAACAAGCAATACGCCTCCCCCTCCCGGCCGAAGCGGCGCTCGCCGATTACCGCCTCGCAATCCGCTCGCGCCAGGTCTCCATTGTCGGGCGGCGGGAGGTGCTCTCCGGCAAGGCCAAGTTCGGCATCTTCGGCGACGGCAAGGAACTGCCACAGTTGGCGATGGCGCGCTCCTTCCGGAAGGGCGATTGGCGTTCCGGTTATTACCGCGACCAGACCTGGGTCCACGCCCTGGGCGTATTGCAGTTCCGCGATTTCTTTGCCCAACTCTATGCCCACGCCGACCTGGCAGCCGACCCCGCCACCGCCGGGCGTTCGATGGTCGGTCATTTCGTATCGCGCTACATCGATCCCAACGGGAACTGGAAGGACCAGACAAAGATGTACAACATCGCCGCCGATGTCTCCCCCACCGCAGCCCAGATGCTGCGCCTGGTCGGGCTGGCGTATGCCTCGGTGCTATACCGCGAAAACGAAGCGCTCAAACCTTACAACCGCTTTTCGCACAACGGCGACGAGGTGGCCTGGGCCACCATCGGCAATGCCTCCACCGCCGAAGGAATGTTCTGGGAGGCGGTCAATGCCATCGGTGTCCTGCGCGCCCCGGCGGTCATCACAATCTTCGATGACGGCTATGGCATCTCCGTCCCCAACCAGTTCCAGATGGTCAAGGAAAATATCTCGGCCATCCTGAAAGGTTTCCAGCGTGAGCCATGCCCGGCGCAGCAGTGTGAACATGGCTACGACCTGTACACCGTCCCGGCCTGGGATTACCCGGCCCTGCTGGAAACCTACGCCGCCGCGGCCGGCACCGCCCGCCGTTATCATGTCCCGGCCCTCATCCACGTTACCGAAGTCACCCAGCCTCTCGGCCATTCCACCTCGGGCTCGCATGAACGCTACAAAACCCCCGAGCGCCTGGCCTGGGAGGGCGAGTGGGACTGTATTAAAAAATTCAGAGAGTGGATAATGGAGAATGGGGTGGCGGACGCGCAAATGCTTGACCGTTTTGAGGACGATGAAAAATCGGCAGTTGAGAACGCCCGTAAGCAGGCCTGGGAAGCCTACCTGTCCCCGCTGCTTGCCGAACGCGCCGGGACCGTGAGCCTGCTGGCCGAAGCCGCGCGGGACTCGCGTCACGCCGACGGGCTGGAGCAGGCGCGGGCGCGGCTGGAAGCGGTCCCCGTCCCGCAGCGCAAGGACATGGTTGCCGCCGTCCACCAGGCGCTGGCGCTGACCCGGGACGATCCGGGTTCCGTCCGTGAAAAACTGCTCGCCTGGCGCACTTCGCTCGAACTATTGCAACAGGAGCGCTATGCTTCCTTCCTCACCTCGCCGCTGGCGGACTCTGTACTGCGGGTGGAGGAGGTAAAGCCGGCCTATGCCGACGGCGCCCAGCAGGTGATGGGCTTCGAGGTCATCAATGCCGCCTTCGACGCCGCCCTGGGGCGCGAGCCGCGCCTGGTGGCCTTTGGCGAAGATGTTGGGAAACTGGGGGATGTAAACCAGGGTTTCCGCGGTTTACAGGAGAAGTACGGCGCGCTGCGGGTGACGGACACCGGCATCCGCGAGGCATCCATCCTGGGGCAGGCGATCGGCCTGGCAATGCG
>VGNO01000120.1 GCA_016865985.1 Chloroflexota bacterium
TTCCAGGCGCATTGCTCCAAACAGGTCTTGCAACCCTGCTCGGTTACGGGGTGAGCCAGTTATGGGGATGGTCTCCCGCAGCAGGTATTGTCCTGGGGCTGGCCATTTCCGTCGCCAGTACGGTTGTCCTTCTTCGCGGCCTGATCGATAACGGCCTGCTGACGACTGCTCAAGGGCAGGCTGTAATCGGCTGGTTAATCTTCGAGGATCTGGCAACAGTATTGATCCTGGTATTGATGCCAACACTGGTCGGCAATAATGCCGGCTTCGACTGGAAGCTGCTTGGCCTGACCCTGTTGAAAGCAACTGTATTTGTGGCCGTTGTGCTTTTTGCGGGGACGCGGCTGATCCCCTGGCTGCTCTTGAAAGTAGCCCATACAAGATCGCGAGAGCTCTGGATCCTGGCTGTTCTGGCGGTTGCCTTGGGAATTGCCCTCGGAGCGGCCGAGATCTTCGGCATTTCTCTGGCGTTGGGGGCTTTTGTCGCCGGCGTGGTGGTTAGTGAGTCTCCCCTTAGCCACCAGGTTGGAGCCGACATCCTGCCGTTCCAGGAGACATTCTCGGTCCTTTTCTTTGTTTCTGTCGGGATGCTGGTCAACCCTGTCTATCTGTTGAACAACATGGTCCCCGTCCTTTTATTGACAGCCCTGGTGGTCATCGGCAAGCCATTGATCGTCATGAGCCTGGGATTTCTCTTTCCGTGGTCTGCCCGCACGGTCCTGGTAGTGGCCGTTGGGTTGAGTCAGATTGGGGAGTTTTCATTTATACTCGGCCAAGCAGGCATCGCGCTCGGGCTGCTCAATTCAGAGCAGTATTCGCTCATCCTGGCAGTGGCGCTCATTTCCATCACTCTAAACCCGGCCATGTTCCGCCTGGCCGGATCGCTTGAACGATTATTGCGCCGATCGCCGCGCTTGTGGGAGTTGCTGGACCGGCAAGGAGAGGCGAAAGAGATTCCCCCTCCCCCGGATACCGTGATAACCAATCATGTAGTGATCGTGGGATATGGGCGGGTGGGAAAGCATATTGCCACCCTTCTCGCTGACATGATGATTCCTTACCTGGTCATTCATACCGATCCGGAACAAGTCGATGGATTAAACCATGCTGGGATTCCGAATTTATTCGGCGACGCGGCCAATTCTGAAGTATTGACGCATGCCGGCCTGGGTAATGCCCGGGCAATGGTCGTCGCCGGCCCAGACCAATCCGCCAGCGAAATGGTGGTCGCCGCGGCACGTGATCTCGCGCCCGTCCTGCCTATTATCGCCAGAGCCAGCAGTCCGGAAGGGATCAGGCGAATGATCAATCTGGGCGCCCAGCATGTCATTCACCCGGAACTGGAAGCCGGTCTCGAGATCGTCCGTCACACCCTGATGCAATTGGGATTCCCGATGCACGAGATCACCCGTTATACGGATGCAGTCCGTCTGGATCGGTACGATCTCAAAGTCAATACGGTTGAAGAGCAACGCCTGTTGCACAATCTCATTGAGGCTGTGAACAATTTCGAAGTCACCTGGTTCACCCTGCCGGATGGAAATCCCATTGTCGGGCAGACGCTCGCCGAAGCGAATCTACGCTCCCGGACAGGCGCTTCCGTGGTCGCCATCTCCCGTCCTGGGCAACTCCTGGCAAATCCGAAGTCAAGCGCTGTTTTTAAAGCAGGGGATCGGATCGGCTTCATCGGCGATCATGAGCAGATCGATGCAATTGAGGCGCTTCTGTCTCCGCCAGATGAAGAGATTGATTCAAAAGAATCATTTTCGGATATCGCCTAACTCATATAACCCCTCTCAACTTCGTATTATCCGAAAATAAAGCACCCCCTTGGGGGCGCTATATGGACCATATGGAACATGGATTCCATGTGGTCTTTTTATGTATTTGAAACACTCGGCCGGCAGGATATCCAGGCGGCCAGGATCATGATCGAGCGATTCATCATCCAGATCGAGCCTGGTTATGAACCGGTACGAATCCGGTACCGGTATCCGCTCGGAGCCGGGCTGGGAGTGGGAAACGAGAAGGGAATGCAGGAAGCTGAGCCGATCGAGCTCAGGATTTGCCTTCAGCCATCCAATCTTCAATGTCACTGATCGCCTGCCAAGAAGATTCTCGTTTCCGGACGGAAGGCAGCCCACGAGAACCAGAAGTGATTGATCGCCACCACTGGGGTAAGGCTCTGCCCTTCAAATGGCCCTTCAATTGCCTGGCCGAGCAGATCCCAGTGGCTGCCGCTTTCCAGGTCGGTCAGAACGCCGTCGAGGGCGGAAAAGGTGAGGATACGATCGCTTAGCCGGCGGGAATATGCGACCGCCGATCCGACATCGCGTCCTGTCGCAATTGCCGGGTTGTCGAGGGCCGAGGCAGTCCCTGCCGTCCAGATCACCACTATCGATTCTCCGCCCACCGTGTCATTGATCACAATCTCTTGCTCAAGCAAATCATACGGATACGCCACCGCCTCTCCGTTAAGATCCACCGTCAGAACACGCGCCAGTGGAGAAAGCTGTCCAGGGGTTGCCGGGCCATCGTAAAGGAAGGGTGGGTTATCAATTTCATCATAACCAGTATACGGGTTGCGGCCGTAGTCGCGGACGAAACCGGTCTGGCGCGAGAGCGCCGTTCCGTCAGGAAAATTTTCTCGGAACTCCTCCCATGCGATCATTGCCGCAGGATAAAAGCTCAGTTGCCCACCGGCGAACTTCCCCGCAATGGCATCTCCGGTGGCCTGCTGCCACCAGCTCTCGGTCTGGCGGTCATACATGATCAGGTTGCTGTAGCGCAGACGGCCAGTGGCGCCGAAGTCGAGTACCTGGCCATCAAAGGTCCGCTCGAAGGCGATCGCTGTGTTGCACAACGGGCAGAACGAGACCAGGATGGGCAAACCGCCCAATGTGTCGTTTACGATCTCATGCCACATCAGGATCTGGATCGGGTACGCCCTCGCTTCTTCCCCCACCTGGACCAGGATAACCGGTTCGGTCGGCGCAAGCCAATCGTCAGCTATCTGTACCGGGACATACTGGGGGAAATCGATGGCCGGAATACCGTCCTTTGGTGGTCCGCCCGACAGGATCTCATCATATGGGACAGTATGCCTCGAGAAATCCGTGGTGAACTCCTCTTCAGCGCCGGGGGGAGACGGCTCGGGGTCCAGAAGGCTGCGGGTGGCAACCGGACCGGGAACGGATGTCTCCTCCGTTTCAGTGGGTGGCTGGGGCGCCCGGGTTGTTGCGGGAACGCAGGCTGCCAGGATGAGCAATACCAGTAAAAAAGTGTACTTCATAAGGTAATCTCCTTTCTGATCATCGTTTTATTGGATGCGGTGGTCTGCAAAGAAGCGCTTGGCTCGCTTGCAGTCCGGGCGCCACACGGCGCTGTAGATGGTGATCTGGTCGCTCATCAGACTCCTTTTATTCTTCAGATAATTGACGACATCAGTTGCAAAAACCTTACGTTTCATTGTTGCGACATGTATCCAGGATGATGTTAACTCTAGATGACTACTCGTCGGATATAATCACCGTACCATGCCCGAACGAAATAACCAGACTTGGGTCCGGGATCTTCAGAGCACAGACACAGAACGGGAGAACGCTCTTGCCGATCTGCATGCCACCCTGCTGCGGGTGTTGCCGAGCGCCGTGACCCGCTGGCTGTCTCCGGACGATCCTGCTCTCGAGACTCTGGTCGAGGATGTGGCCCAGGAAACCCTGCTGCGGGTGATGGACAAGCTAAACACCTTCGAGGGCCGCAGTCAGTTCACCACCTGGGTCTACAAGATCGCGGTGCGCATCGCTTTGACCGAGTTGCGTCGGGAACGCTGGAAGGATGTCTCGCTCGACGAAATGACAGACGGCCGCGCACGTGAGACCGAACCAGGCTTTGTATCTACCCGGGAACCCGGACCCGAATCCGCCTCCGAGCAACGCGACGCTTTACGGCTCCTCCAGCGCATCGTGTCTGATGAATTGACCGGGAAACAACGCCAGGCGATGAATGCAATTGGCGTGCAGGGGTTGCCATTGGAAGAAGTTGCCAGGCGGATGGGCGCCAACCGCAACGCCCTATACAAGCTGATGCACGATGCCCGCCTGCGGCTGAAATCCCGCCTGGATCAGGAAGGCCTGCCGATCGAAGACCTGCTGGCGATGTTTGGCCTGTAAGAAATACGCTGCTCATATCGTCCAAATGGAAGAATATGAAAAACTTCATTGACCTGTTCAAGCGCCGCCACAAAAAAAAACAAACGCCAGCCCCGGCCATGTCAGCCATGCTCCGGGCGATCGCCATGACCGAGGAACAGGAGCTTTCCTGCGACGAGGTCCACGCCCTGATTGATCAATTTGCCGAGATGGTCCAGCGCGGCGAGGATGTCTCGCGCCTGATGCCCATGGTCCAAAAGCACCTGAAGATGTGTCCAGACTGCCGGGAGGAATATGAGGCCCTGCTTCAGATGATGGATGCTCACGCCCAGAATGAAGCCCGGTACTGATAACGTGCCGGGCTTCATTCTGCTTTCTCCCAAGGGCTAGACCTTGCCGTTCAAGCCCCAATCGTACCGTTTATAAACCATTCTAGCCTTCTCCCGGTGGGCTGCCAGCCAGCTTATCGAACCTTCATCATCGAGATGGGAAAGGATAAAGCTGATCGTCCCGGCACGGCCGCCGAAATCGCCTGCAAACCACTTGAATATGGACGAGATACGGATCATCCCCTTTTCAGGGAGAATCTCCAGGTCGGCGGAAACGAAACTGCGCGCGGCCAGGTCGAGCTGCGCCTCGAGCTTCTCTGGCAGATACGCCCGAATAGGCGGGCAGGAGCGGCTGGCGCAGTTCAGCGCAAAATGAATGCGCGGCTCGAATGGAGCGATCACCCAATCGATCCGGGGGTCATCCGAGCGGAATTGAGGTGTGTAGAAGTATGGGTGGCCGCGGTTGAGGCGCAGGATACCGTGCTCGATATCGTCCGCGCTGAGACGCTGCCCGCCTACGCTGTAGGCTGCCTGACGGAAGAACCCGATCCCTGCCATTCGCTCGCTGACACTGCGCCTGACGCCCAGGGTGATCACCGCATCCAGGATGAGTGTGTTGTACAGATTGACCCAGAATGCTAGTCGGGATTGAGCTGTTGGCAGGGAAGATGGATCGAAGCCATGTAAGACTGCCGCCTTGTTTTGGAAAGCGGCATAAGCGGGGCTTGTTTTTAGAGCGGCATAATCCACCTGCCCCTCACCATTCACGAATCCGGCGAGCAGAGTCTGGAGCTCGACCCGCAGCGTGAGAGCAGGATCGGATGTCTGATCCGTGTCTTGCGCTGCTGGCATATTAAGAATGGCCGTTTCTTTTTTATCTGCAAGGATTTTCAAGGCGCGCTCGCGCAGGCGAACGAGAAAGTCAAGGTTTTGCATAATAACCAATAGATGAGCTGAGAAGAGAGAATCTTACAAAGAATCTGACCCGCTTACCCTCTCAACTTTCAATTTTCTCTATAACTTAACCCCTTGGGGGCACACAACCCACCAGAATAGGTGGGTTTTATTTTTCGATTTGCTTGTCTCCTGCGGGGATGCTTACCAGGGGTACACAAAGATCCGCCATATCTGGCGGATTCCGGATTTCTTGATATTCACCGAATATATCATCACGCCATACTGGCTCCTATTTCCTTCAACTCCTTTACGACCTCCTCCGGCAAAAGCGCTGGTTCGACGCCAAGCAATTTGCAGGTCAGAATTTTGTGGGCAGTCACCTCAATCAAATCCGTCATGTCAGCCGCGCGGCGCAGGCTGGACCCGGCCACCACCAGCCCGTGGTTCTGCATCAGCGCGGCGATGCCGTTTGCCAGCACCGCTTTCGCAACCGCCTCGCCCAGTTCGTCGGTGCCGGGCATGAGGAAGGGAACGACCGGGATGTCGCCGAAGAAGGCCGCGTCGGCCGAGATGGGCCGGAAGCGCGTGCCGGTCAGCGCCATCAGCGTGGCCTGCGGCGCGTGGCTGTGGATGACGGCGGCGACCTCCGGCATGTTCTTGTAGATGGCGCAATGGACGCGCCGCTCGGACGAAGCAGTGTAGTCGGTCTCGCCGATGATCTTCCCATTCAGGTCAATGCGCACCATCATATCGGGACGCAGGTCGCCTTTGAAGATGGCGCTGGGCGTGATCCAGATCTCGTTCGGGTTATCGTCGCAGCGGGCGCTGACGTTGCCGCCCGTGGCGGTGATCAGCCCTTTGGCGTAGAGTTCGTTGGTGACCAGCAGGATCTGGTCGCGCACGTCGCCGGTTTTGGCGACGGCGGGAGCAACCCTCACCCCTGCCCCCTCTCCCAAAATTGGGAGAGGGGAAGAGGCCGGGGGAAGTGGTGAGGGCGCGGCGGCCAGTTTCGTCAAATCTCCCGGATCGCCGACCTTCTCGCGGGCGGCGGAATAGAGTTTGCCCATATTCCCCTGGATGCGGATGAACGACATAGCCTTGCCCGTGTCGCCGCTGAACGACAACTTGCCGCTCGTGGCGGCCTTGGTGGCGTTGACGCGGCCGGTGAACATGCCGTCGAAAATGTCGGCGGCCATCTTGAGTTTCACGTCCGGTTCGCGCGGCGGGCTGCCCAGGCCGGAGTCCACCTTCCCGTCCACGAAACTCATGAAGAATGACTGGTCAATGTCCTTGACGGTGAACAGGAAAACGACATTCTTGCCTTTGGCAAAACCGCCCATCTCCTTGTCGGCGGCGATGCCGGCGGTGAACTCCTTCAGGATTTCGATCAACTTCTGTCGGGTTTCGCTTGTGTCCATGGCTTCCACCTTTCCACTCAGGGCCGCGGGCTGCGGGACAGCCGCGGGAATGGTTTCGATTTTGACTTCACGCGCCTTCTGTTTTTTGGCGGACACGTCCAGGTCGGTCGCCCCCGGACCGGGCGCCTGGGCGCGCGCTTTCAGGCTGGCCGCGTCCGTCTTGCGCATCCCGGTCCAGGTGAACGCGTCGAGCGCGGCCGCGTTCAGGATGTAACGGGGATGCTTTCCCGCCAGCAGCAGTTTCAATTCGCCGGCGATGATCTCGCCCTGGTGCGCGGCCACTTCGAGTGTGTTGCCGCCCACGTGCGGGGTGGCGAGGACGTTCGGGAAGGCCAGCAGCGGATCGTCCGCGCCGGGCGGCTCGACCGGGAACACGTCCGCCGCGTACCCGCCCAGTTTTCCAGAGCGGAGCGCGTCCAGCAGCGCGGACTCGTCCACCAGCGCGGCGCGCGCCGTGTTGACGAGGAACGCGCCCGGCTTCATCGAATTGAACGCGGCGGCGTTCATCATGCCGCGCGTCCCGTCGGCGACCGGCGCGTGCAGGCTGACGAAATCGCTTTCGGCCAGCAGCCGCTCGAACGGGACCTTTTCCGCGCCCATCAGCACAGCCTGCTCCTCGCCCAGGAACGGGTCGAAGAGCAGCACGCGCGCCCCAAACGGCAGCAGGCGCTGGATGACCTTGCGGCCGATCGCTCCGCCGCCCACGATGCCAATCGTCTTGCGCCATAATTCGACGCCCAGGAATTCCTCGTGCGCCTGTCCCATGCGGCCCAGGTCGCCGGCCTCGCCGCCCGGCTGGCGCAGGAATGCGGCGGCGGGCTGGAGTTTGCGCGCCAGCATCAGCATAAACCCGATTGCCAGGTCGGCCACGGCGTCGGCGTTGCGGGCGGGGGTGTTCGTGACCGGCACGCCGGCTGCGGTGCAGGCCTCGATGTCAATGTTGACCGGGTTGCCGCGGCAGACGACGATCATGCGCAGGTCGGGCAGTTTCAGCAGCGCCTCGGCGTCCACGATGTCCACCTCGGTGACGAAGACCTGGACATTCTTCAGCGCCTGCACCAGGTCGTCGCCGGTCAGCAGGATGCCTTCGGCGCGGTACGGTTTGTAGGTCACCTCGCCGATTTCGCGCAGTTTTCGCAGCGCGGCCTCGTCCACTTCGGCGCTGATGTAGATGTTCGGGCGGAAGGATGCGGCAGCCGCGCCGCTTTCCGCGGCCGGCGGACGGGTCATCATGATCTGCGTGAACTGGCCGGCGGCGGCCGCGTCGGCCGGGCGGCGCTCCCGGCGCAGAGTCTGCCAGTCGTCGTAGATGGACTGGTATGCGGCCGAGTCGGGGCCGGGAACCCGCTCGCGGGCAGCGCGCGCCAGTTTTCGCGCGCCGGCTGCGAGGTCCGGGAAGAGGCCGGCCGCCGCCCCCGCGCAGACCGCCGCGCCGAGGGCGGTCGCCTCCGACGAGGCGCTGACGTTCACCCTGCATCCCAGCACGTCGCTGACGATCTGCGTCCACAACGCGCTGCGGCTCATCCCGCCGCCGAGCCAGACCTCGCCCGGCATCCCGCCGGAGACGGCCGCCACCTGTTCGACGTTGGCGCGCACGGCGCAGGCCATGCCTTCCAGCACGGCGCGGGCAACGTCGGCGCGGCCTTCGCCGCCGGGGCGGACGATGAGGGAGGTGAAGGTGAGGGAGTCCACCGGCAGCGACATGGCCGCGGCGTTGAAGACCATCGCGCCGATGGTGGAATGCAGGCCGTGCGCGCCGGGCGCGGAGGCGGCGGCTTCGGCGTCGAGCATGGCGGCCGGATTGGGGGCGTCGGGGTGCAGCAGGCGGGCGAACCATTCGAGGCTGGAGCCCATCTGCCCGGCGTTGCTTTCGAGAACGTACAGGCCGGGGACAACGTGCAGGCCGGTCCAGGCGCGCATTTCGGGATCGAGGATCGGTTCTGCAACCGTCCTCTGGATCGGCGTGGTCGTTCCGGCGACGATGCCGGTCTGCCCGGCGGAGGCCGCGCCCATGCCGAGCAACCCGCACTGCGTATCGGCCCCGCCG
>VGNO01000121.1 GCA_016865985.1 Chloroflexota bacterium
CATACGATACCTGCTACCGGGCGGTTGCCATCTTCGGGCTGGAAGGCGCCATCCTGGTGACCCAGGCTTTCCACCTGCCGCGCGCCATTTATACCTGTAACATGCTGGGCTTGCCATCCAGCGGCGTGGAAGCCGACCAGCGGGAGTACAACCGCCGCTCTGTCTTCTATTGGAACATGCGCGAATTGGGGGCGACCATCGGCGCGCTGTGGGATGTTCACTTTTCCCATCCCATCCCTGTGATGGGTGAACCGTTATACATTTTCCCGGAGGTTGAATGAACCGGTCAGAAGCCCTTGCCATTGTCCATGAATACGTCAGGAACGACAATCTCACCAAGCATATGCTTTCGGTGGAAGCCGCCATGGTGTTCTATGCCGAGCGCTTCGGTGAAGATCCCGAAACCTGGGCTATTTCCGGCCTGCTGCACGATTTCGACTGGGAGATCCATCCAACAATGGAACAGCATCCCCTCGCCGGTGAACCCATCCTGCGCCAACGCGGCGTTCCGGAGGAGGTCATCCGGGCGGTGTTGAGCCATGCCGATCATACTGGCGTGCCGCGCCAGACGCGCATGGAGAAGGCGCTTTATGCTTGCGACGAGGTGACCGGCCTGGTGACGGCTGTGGCTTACGTCCGCCCATCCCGCTCCCTGCTGGATTTGGAAATCTCTTCCGTCAAGAAGAAGTGGAAAGATAAGGCTTTTGCCGCCGGAGCCAACCGCGCCGATATCGAGAAGGCCGCCGCCGAATTCGGCATCGAACTTTGGGAGCACGTCGGGAATGTCATCCTGGCCATGCGGCGTATTGCTACCGAGTTGGAATTGGGGGGCAATATTCAGGCTTGAGATAGTATCCGGCAGCGCCCCAGGATTGTGTGAAGAGACCTCCGGGTTCTGCAAGAATTCGGAGGTCTCTTCACGTCTTCCTGGCTCGTATCGCCCACTCCATCTGCTTGCTGTCGAGCGTCACCAGGTCCACGCCGAAGCGCAGGGCGCAGGTCCGTCGCTTCGGCGCGGTTTTCATCTTTTGTCCCTCGTTCGTTACGTGGTTTAATCCACAGTCTGTAGAAAATTCCCGCGGGTTCTAGCGCCGCGGGAATTTGGCCGCCCATTCTCGCCCCCTGGATTCGTTCCCGGCGTGGGGCAGTTTTGTTTTCGTGTTTTGGTTCCCTGGCTGTTCAGGCTGCCGCCTCTCCGTGCGCCTCGATAACAACAGCCAGAGCCGGGGAATTTACCGGTTCAGCGTGAACGTTCCGTAAACGTCGGCAGCCTCGTAGCCGTTGAAGGATGCCTGGGCGGTCATGGTGTTGCCGCTGACCGAACCCCAGAAGTAATGGGTGATCGCCTCGGTGCCGCTGTCGTGATATTGGAAGGCGCTGCCGGAGACCGTTCCCGTGATCAGATAGAATTCCCAGAAGTCGCTGAGGCCTGGCTGCGTGAACTCGATGGACCCGTAGAACTCGCTTGAACCGGCCTCCTGGGTGATGATCAGCGTGACGTTGAACGTGCGCGCGCCCTCGCCCGTCTCGACCATGCTGCCGGTCCAGGTTCCGTTCAGGTCCGCGACCGTCGCGGGTTGGGGGCCGGCGGCTCCCCGGCTCAGCGTGAACGTTCCAACCGATTGGTCAGGACAGTCATAACAACCCCAGGCGATGTAACCGGTCAATGTGCCCCCGGCATAGGTTGCCGTGTAACTCAGCCCGCGCGGGTCGGCAAAACGCAGCGTGGCGCCGTCGAATGTGGCGGTAATGTCGTAGTCTTCTGTCAGGGTTCCAGCAACGAGGGTGAGATTGAGATGCCCGGCGATTTCATCGGATGGGGGAGAATGGGAAATCGTCAGGGTGATGGTCCGGTTTACGTCGGAAGTCTCGATGAGAGTCCCCGTCCAGGTGCCGGTCAGGTCCGCCATTCCTGCCTGGACCTCGCCGCCCGCTTCTGTTGTACCGCTGCCGGGCATGCTGCAGCCCGCGCCGATCAAAGCCAGGGCGAGCAACAATGGGATGAGTTTCTTTCTACTAGCCATGGTATCCTCCTTACAAGAAAAAAGCGGGGGTGAACTGTCGGCTACATTATTGCACGGTTCCAGGCGGATTTCAATATGCCCGCGGTGGGGGGTTTTTCCTGTGGGTATTGAATCGAATGATGAAATGTTATATACTCTTCTCAGGAGGCGGGGTCAATCTGGATCATATGGCTTGTTTTCTCATAAAAGGAGGGTCAAGCCATGTCGCTACAATCTATGAAAGAACGCAAATCCGGCTCCTCACGCCGGTTTCCATGGGCGATTGGCAGTGTGCTCATACTGACTCTGGTTGCCGTTGGATTATTCTTCCTTCCTTTCAGCCCATTGTACCGCTGGTGGCAGCCCGCGGAAGCCGCAGACCCGCAGTATGAGGCGTTTTTAGCGCTGGAAGCCGTCTCGGAGACCCCCCCAACGATATATTATCAGAATGGCTTCCCCAGATTTGTGGCCGTCATGGTTCCTGCATCGGGTGAAGACTCTGCGGAACGCGCACAAAACTTCCTCACCACGTATGCGGCCCTTTATTTACAGGACAATCCGGATTTTGCCCTGCAAGTGCGCCGCATCGAGGGTGGGAATGACGAAAGCGTGATCTTCTACCAGACTTACCGCGGCCTGCCGGTGTTCGCGGCCGAGATTGCTGTCAACCTGGATGATGACAAGGTCTTCGCGACGATTGGCGGTTTGATGACCGAAACCGGGTTGGACATCACGCCGGTCGTCACAGCCGTTGATGCTGAAGCCATCGCCCGCGTTGACGCCGGTCTAGCTGCCGAGACGGCCCTCCGGGCCGATACCCGGTTGGAGATATTCGATCAAAGCACTTTCGATGAAGTGCCTCCCGATCCGCATCTGACTTGGCATGTTTTCCTCAGCGGAAATGAAGCGCTCGAAGTTCTTGTCGATGCGCATACGGGTGAGGTGGTTTTCAGATTTTCCCAAAACCTTGGCGGATACGATCTGGATCTGGAGGACGCCAATGGCGAGTGGGCCGATCCTTGGGGCAGCGGAGGCAACAATTGCTATTACACCACTGATGCGGATGATGCCATTGCTGACGAGGAGGACTTCGACTCCGATTACAATTCAGACGCGGAAGCGGTAGCCATGTGGCACTATTCAGCGCGAGTGTATAACTTCTTCAACAATACCTACGGGTTGGACTCCTATGATGGCGACGGCGAGGATATCGAGATTTATATTCATGCTGGCGGCGTGGTGATCGAACACGGCGCTCACTGGAAGCCGGCCTGTGATTTCTTCGAATATTCCGATGGCTGGGTGGGACTGGATGTCGTCGGCCATGAATTCACCCACGCGGTGATCGAGTATTCCTCCAATTTGGTCTATGCCAACCAGCCGGGAGCGCTGAATGAAAGTTTCGCCGATATCTTCGGTTCTCTTCTGGATGGGAACTGGCTGTTCGGCGACAACCGGGTGGGCGGGGGCGGCGCCATCCGGGATATGAGCACTCCTCCTATTCACGGCCAGCCGGATACGATGCCCCCGGTCTTCTCACCAAATACAAAGGAAGGCGATTGGGGCGGTGTGCATACCAACAGCGGCATTCACAACAAAGCCGCCTACCTGATTGCTGCCGGGGGGACTCATAACGGCATTAACGTCGCGGGCATGGGGCGCGGGAAGATGGGCATTCTCATGTGGTACGTTATGCGCAACAGCCCATCCGGAATGCAGTTCATAGATGCGCGCAACAACGCCGTTGCCTGGGCCGAGGCATGGGCGCGCAGCGGCGCTCACGGCTTTACCCGCCAGGATGTCTGCACGGTGCGAAATGCGTATGCGTCGGTTGGATTGGGACTTCCAGACCTGGATTGCAATGGCGCGGAGGATGCTGGTTTCCTGCTTGACCGGGATACCGATGGCATCCCCGACAGACGTGACAATTGCTTCGCCGTCTACAATCCCGATCAGCGCGATAACGATCGCGACGGTTCGGGAGACGTCTGCGATCCTGATGATGATAATGACGATCTTGAAGATGAAAGGGATAATTGCCCTCGTGTGGCAAACTTCACCCCATACACCAGACAGGTGGATAGCGATGGCAATGGCATAGGAGATGCCTGCCAGGACACAGATCACGATACCATTATTGACGTCAATGACAACTGCCCGCGGCATTTCAATACCCGTCAGGAAGACACCGACAGGGATGGTGTGGGTGACATCTGTGACCCGGATATGGAAGGCGATGGATTGGTGGACAAGAACGACAATTGCCCGCGCGTCTCCAATGCCGGGCAGGAGGACAAGGATAACGACGGCGTGGGGGATGCCTGCGACAACTGCTATTCGACCCCCAATCCGGATCAGGGGGATGTGAACGAAAATGGCGTGGGAGATGCCTGCGACCCGGACGCGGATGGGGATGGCATTCCCAATGACGAGGACAACTGTTCACTCGTCAGCAATGAAGATCAGGCTGATCTGGACGGCAATGGCGTGGGCTCGATGTGTGATGTAGGCGAACCGACGCGGATACTGCGTCCGGAGGTCGTGCAGGCACTCCTGTCCAGCAGAGGCGGGAGGGTCGTCCGCATCCCGCTTCCCTCGCCGGAATGCCCCACCTGCCCCCGGGCAATTCCACAGGAGTACTGCCATGCGCTGACGCTTGCCAATCTCAATCCGAACGTGGGGGCATTCGTCACGAACGACCGGGGAGCAATCGTTGCGCATGGCCGGAACAATGGGCAAGCGCTGAATCTTCGCTACCATCCGCTTGGCGGGGTTCAATATTACCTCACCTTTGTTTTTCATCCGGAGTATGATGCCACACTGCCGGTCATATTCGATATATCGTCCTCTCCCGCGACCTGCCCCAGGCCGGTCATTCCAGAACTCGCGGTGACGCCTGAAGTTCAACCGCTTACTCTGAAATCCGGTGGGAGCCCCGATCCGGCCTATTACGGTCAGTGTGCAAAAGGTGAGCCGACCACTGTCAACTTCGAGGCCTTTGTCGAAGGCGATACCAGCAGCATGGAGAAACTGGGAATCTGGTACACCTATTTCAATGCCGCCGCCTTTCCGATAATGGGTGACTTCATCGAGATGCTGCCTGCCTCCGGCGGTGCGTATACGGCCAGCCTGGATTTGAATGTGAACGCTCCCTTCGCGCTGGCAAACGGAGCCGGAACGATCCAGTTCTTTGCCCAGGCACAGGACAGCAGAGGGAACGTGCTGGCGCAGAGCGACGGCGCGCAGATCACCATCTATCCCTGCGCACCGGCAGGCGTGACCGTTGTCCCGCCGGAGGAGCCGCCCACGCCTACTCCGTGGCCGACCAAGACGCCTCCGGGGCCTGTTGACCACGACGGCGATGGCTATTACCCGCCGGACGATTGCGATGATTACAATTCGGAGATCAATCCCGGCGCACCGGAGGAAGATAACGGCTTGGACGATAACTGCAACGGTAAAGTGGATGATGGTTTCGATTACGATGGCGACGGCTACACCCCCATTGCTGGCTCAGACTGCAATGACAGCGATCCCAGCATCCACCCAGGGGCGCAGGAATATCCCAATGACAAGGTGGATAGCAACTGTAATGGTGAGGATAATTCACTCGTTCCCCCACAATGGCCCGAGGTTGCCATGCCGACCTCCCCGCCGGGCTTGAAGCAAGGGGAAGAAGCGTGAATGAAAAGTGCGACGCAAGATTGACTGCGTCGCACTTTTTTTACTTCTTTATACGTTCTATTTTTATTTTTACAAACCTTTCCGCCACCCATCCTTCCACCAGTCCCAATACCGCGTCTCCTGGTCTGACATCCACCACGCTCTCCCCGCGCACCGCGGACCGTTTGCGCAGCGGCGCGGCGTCCAGGCGGGTCATCTTGGGAGCAGCCTTGAGTAGGTGCAGGGTCACGATGGCGTTCGGCTTGCCCATCGCCAATCCGGCCAATTTCACGCCTTTCGGCAGTTCCCAGGCGATGACGCCCTTGCCGTAGCGCCCCTGGGCCGGGAAGTCCTTCGCTTCCACACATTTGGCTTTGCCGTCCGAGGCGACCAGGAACAGGTTGCCGGTTCCGGGCAGGATTTGCATGCCAATGACTTCGTCCCCAACGCCCAGCTTGATGCCGTTGACGCCCGCCGCCGCCAGCCCCATCGGGCGGACCTCCTCCTCGCTGAAACGGATTGCCATTCCTTGCGCGGTCGCCAGCAAGACTTCCTTCTTCCCGTCGGTAAGGACGGCCCAGCCGAGCGCGTCGCCGTCGTTCACGTTGGCGAGTCTGAAAGTTTGGGCGGAAGGCCCCGGCAGTTCACTGATCGCAGATTTCTTGACCATCCCGCCTTTCGTGACGGTCAGGATGTACGTTTCCTCGGGCAGTTCCGATTTCCGGACCGGGAGCGCGAACGCGGCGGTGGGCGGGGTATCGGCCTGCAAAGCTGAGACTTTGTTGAACGGATTGCCGTCCGCCAGTTTCTCGGCCTCCGGCAGAGTATGGACAGCCACCGCCGCTGCCAACCCCTTCCCGGAGACGAGGTAGAGCGTGTCGGTTGCACTTGCCTTCACCAGCAGTTTCGGCGCGTCCGAGCCGGATAGGCGCGGCGGCTTGTCATCACGCGTGCGGGCGAGCATCCCGTCGGCGGTCATGCCGATCCAGACCACCTGCTCCCGCACGAGTTCAGCGGCGGTCAGCGGAGCCTTGTGTTTCCGGCTGCGCAGGCTGACGATCTGCGTCCGCCTGCGGTCGCCGTAGGCGGACCTGACCTGGAGTAACTCCCCGGCAGCCACGCCGCGCATTTTTTTAGGGGATTTCAACAGCGTTTCCAATTCCTTGATGAAGGCCAGAGTCTCCCTATACTCGGTCTCGATCTTCTTGCGCTCCAATGCCGCCAGGCGGCGCAACTGCATTTCGAGGATGGCGTTGGCCTGCAACTCGGATAATTTGTAGCGTTTCATCAGACGGAGGCGGGCTGTCTCTACGTCCGGTGAACCTTTTATAAGGGCGATGATCTCATCGAGATTCTTCAGGGCAACCAGGTAACCTTCCAGGATGTGCGCCCGGGCGCGTGCCTTGTCCAGGTCGAACCCGGCGCGGCGTTTGATGACCACCAGGCGGTGTTCGAGGTAGACCCGCAGCGCTTGTTTCAGGTTCAGCAGGCGCGGCTCGTTCTCCACCAGCGCCAGCAGGTTGATACTGAAGGTGGATTGCATCGGTGTGCGCTTGAAGAGGTCGGCGAGCACTTTTTCGGGTTCGACGTTCTTGGTCAGTTCGATGACGATTCGCATTCCCTGCCGGTCGGATTCATCCCGCAGGTCTGTAATGCCTTCCAGCACACCATCCCGCACCAGGTCGGCAATGCGCTCGATCAGGCTGGATTTGTTGACCTGGAAGGGCAGTTCGGTGACGATAATGCGGCTCTTGCCGCGCTCCATCTCTTCGATGTGCGCCTTGGCCTGGATCGTTATCCGGCCGCGTCCCTTGCCATAGACGGCTTCGATGCCCTCCTCGCCTTTCTGCTCGATGATGATGCCGCCGGTCGGGAAGTCGGGACCCTCGACATGCTCCATTAGGTCGTCCACATTCACATCGTCGAGTTTTTCCCATTTTTCCAGCATGTAAACGCAGGCATCCACGATCTCAGCCAGGTTATGCGGCGGGATGTTGGTCGCCATGCCGACCGCGATCCCGGTCGCTCCGTTGACCAGCAGGTTGGGGATGGCTGAAGGAAGGACCTCCGGCTCGGTCAGTGTGCCGTCGAAGTTGTCGCTGAAATCGACCGTATCCTTTCCGATATCGGCCAGCAGGTCCAGCGCAGGTGCGGCCAGACGCGCCTCCGTGTAACGCATGGCTGCCGGTGGGTCGCCGTCCACCGAGCCGAAATTTCCCTGCCCGTCCACCAGCAGCGTCCGCATGGAAAACTCCTGCGCCATGCGCGCCATCGATTCATAGACGGAAGCATCGCCGTGCGGGTGGTACTTGCCGAGTACCTCGCCGACAATGCGGGCGGACTTGCGATAGGGGCTTTCGGCGCGGATGCCCATATCGTACATGGCATATAGGATGCGTCGCTGGACAGGCTTGAGGCCGTCGCGGGCGTCTGGCAGGGCGCGCGAGACGATGACGGACATGGCGTAGTCGAGGAACGCCTCCTGCATTTCGGTGTCTATATCGATTTTACGGACGAGGCCGAGTTCCATAGTGACTCCTGCCCTCGCCCCACACCTCCCTGCCAATGTCAGGAGAGGGGCGGGGATGAGGGGAATTTTTGTTCTATCTTACGGGGAAAGGGGGAAAGCGTCAAGGAGAATGAAGGCGGGGCGGTTTTCGAACCGCCCCGTTTCATGGGATGGGATGTTATGGATGTTCTGGAGCCGTCACTTCACCTGCGTAGGGCAACTGACCGGGGTCGGCCCGCCGCCGACCGGGGTCGGACAGCCACTGCCAGTTGGAGGGGGCGCCGAACCACACGAGACTGGGGTTGGCCCGCCGCCGACCGGGGTCGGACAACCGCTGCCAGTTGGAGGGGGCGGCGAACCACACGAGACCGGGGTTGGCCCGCCGCCGACCGGGGTCGGACAACTGCCCACAGCGCCAGGATCCACAAGCGGTGTGGGTGTCGCCGGCGGGGTGGCAATGGGCAGCCCGGAGGGATCTTCATCCAGGATGACGAAATCGTTGCTGATCCAGAAGAGCATGGCTGGCTGGGCGGGATCCCGGATGAGCAAGTATTCGCCATCGCTGGTCTGGCCTATGGCTTCGAAGGTTTGCCCGGGGTTGAGGATCCCGAG